>CAUZEQ010000159.1:0-10960 GCA_963578885.1 Planctomycetota bacterium | reverse complement strand
ACATCGTCGCGGCCATTGGGCTCGCGATTCTCGTGTCGTTGCTGGTGCCCGCACTGGTGTCTCATGACGCAGCCCTGGAGCTGTTCGGAACGATCGACGTCGGTGGCGATATCTTCTTGCGGGCACTGACGATGCTGGTCGTCCCGCTGGTCGTCCTGTCGGTGATGAACGGCATCCTGGGGCTGGGCGACGTGCGCAAGCTCGGTCGGCCTGGCGCCACCGCGATCGTCTACTACATCTCGACGACCCTGCTGGCGGTCGTCGTCGGCCTGATCGTCGTCAACGTGATCGGGCCGGGGAAACGCGTCAAGGCACCCGCTGTGGTCTTCCAGGAACTGCAACAGGACGAAGACGAGGAAATGCTCACGTCCGCCGAGTTCACGCATGGCTTGGCTGGTGACAAGGCCATCGCGGCGAAGGAGGAGTTCGACAAGCTCGACAAGGACGACGACGACCTTCTGACGCTTGATGAGTTCAGAAACAGTGACCTGGTAGGACGCGGCGACAGGAAAGCGATCCTGGCGGCGATGGCCAAGGAGTCGAATCTGCCGGAGGAGAAGATTGCGAAGATCTTCCCGCAATTGGAAGACAAGGAGGAGCCGTCCCTGGGAACGATCTTCAAGGGCCTGCTGCTGATGCTGTTCACCGACAACCTCATCGAGGCCGCGGCGACCACGAACCTGCTGCCGCTGATCGTCTTCGCGATCATCTTCGCCGGCATGCTCACGACGATGGGCAGACGGGTCGACACCATCACCGAGATCATCGGCGAGGCGAACGATGCGATGATGTCGTTCGTGATGCTGTTGATGAAACTCGCTCCGATCGGGATTTTCTGCCTGATCGCCGCGAGGTTCGGAGAAGCGCAAACGGAAGGCAAGTTCGTGGAAACGATTGCCAAGACAGGTTGGTTCGTCCTGACCGTGTTGATCGGGCTGGGCATCCACGCGTTCGGGACGCTGCCGCTGGTCTACTGGCTGCTCGTGCGGCGCAATCCGTACGTCTTCATGCGGCAGATGTCGCGGGCGCTGTTGACGGCATTCTCGACCGCCAGTTCCTCGGCCACGCTGCCGGTGACGATGGAATGTGCGAATCACGAGGCCGGCGTGTCGAAACGGTCAACCGAATTCGTGCTGCCGCTCGGGGCCACGATCAACATGGACGGCACGGCGTTGTACGAGGCGGCGGCGGCGATCTTCATCGCGCAGATGTATGTGGATTCGCCCGAAGGGATCGCGGCCGGGTTCACCCTGGGAATCGGGACGATGCTGGTGATCGCGATCACCGCGACGCTCGCGGCGATCGGAGCCGCGGGGATTCCCGAGGCGGGGCTGGTGACGATGGCGATCGTCTTGAACGCCGTGGGCCTGCCGTTCGAATACGTCTCGGGCATCCTCGCCGTCGACTGGCTGCTCGACCGCTTCCGCACCGCGACGAACACTTTCGGTGACGCGGTGGGGGCGGCGATCGTCGACGAGACGTTCGATGACTCCTGAGGCGAAGCCATCCGCCGCAGCCGCAGCGGCTGACAACCCGCAGCGGCGGCAGCTGAGGGTTGTTCTTGCCGTGGCACTGGTGCTGCTTCCGGTGCTGGCGCATGTGGTCTACCAGTCGCTGACCGCACTGCCGGGTGAAGTGACCCTGGCAACCGGACCCGAGGGCGGGCGGTATCACCAGTTCATGTCGCAGCTGGGGCGAGAACTCCAACAGCGCGGTGTCATCGTCACCCTGCGGCCGACCGCCGGTTCGATCGAGCACCTGAAACTGCTGAAGGGCGGGCAGGTCGACCTAGCACTCTACCAGGCCAATCCGATGCACGAGTCGGTCGAGGCCGGTGGGCAGGCGGCCGGCAGCGGTCCGCACCAGGTGACCTTTATTGCCAATGTCTATTCGGAGTTGGCCCACCTGCTCGTCCGTAGAGACGCCGACATCAGTTCCGTCGACGACCTGGCCGGGCGGCGGGTGTCTCTGGCACCCAGGGAGAGCGGCGATCATCTGATGGCTCGAGTGCTGTTGGAGCACATCGGGTTGTCGCCGTCGGAGATCGAGGCCGAGTTCATCGAGTACTCGCAGCTCGAGGGTCGCTTTAAACAGGGGACTCTCGATGCCGCCTTCGTCGTGCTCGGCCTCGATGCACCCGTCTTGCAGTCACTCGTCGGCGACGGCCACTGCCGACTGATGTCGATTCCGCATCGCGACGCCCTGTTGAGGCGGCAGCCACTGGTCGACACCGGTACGGTGCCCTCGGGCTACTTCGCCGTGCGACCTCGACCCAGGCCCGAACAGCACGTCAACACGGTCGCCGTGCATGCCGAACTACTGACCCGCAAGGACGTCTCGAGTGTCCTGGTCGAAACCGTCACCAACATTGTTCTCGATCCGTCCTTCCAGAAGGACAACCGCCTGGGTGAACTGTTGGCGGGCAAGGCGACGTTTGCCCGGCAGCATCCTGAGTTTCCAGTCCACATCGCGGCACTGCGTGTCTACGACCCGAAACTCAGATCGCTGGTCGACCCGCAACTGGTCGAATTGACCGAGGGTCTGAGGTCGCTGATCGCCAGCCTGTTGATCTCCGGGTTCCTCGGCTGGCGGTGGTGGATGCGTCGCAGGGAGCACCGGGAGACGCACCGGCTCGAGTGGTATGTCGAGTTGCTCGAGACGATTGAGCGACAGCAGATCCAGCTCGATTCGGGGAGTACCTCTGCCGAAGACGACATCCTGGAGTTGCAGCGGATGCTCGATCAGGTCACCGAGTTGCGCTGGGAAGGTCTCAACGATTTCTCGGTTCACGAGCAGATGGAAGAGGAGTCGGTCGCGACCTTCCTCAACCTCTGCAACGCGCTGACCAGCAAGATCAATGCGAAACTCTCGCGAGCACGACTCGACCGGCGTTTCGACGAACTGCTCGCACGCGATCCCGGGCCCGGCTAGTCCGAAAGCACGCCGCACGGCGTTGCCATCAACTCGCCGTCGAGTGTCACTTCGCCGCCGGCAGCAGCTTGTGCTTGGCCAGTCTCAGGCTGCGGACGTTCAGCCCGGTTCCCGAGGCGGTGGTGACCGTCAGCCGGGTCGGCAGGTCGAAACGGCCCACGCGGGTCCAGCGGTTCTGGAAACTCTGCGTCTTGACCAGCCTGCCGCTCTTTCCGTCCCAGTACTGGACCGAGTAGGACCGGGGCAGGAACTTGCCCTCGACGTTCTTCTGGTTGTCGAGCACGGTGATGGTCATGTGCTGAGGTCCGATGGCCCGGTTGACCACGCTGATCTGCCCGTCGTGGACCCGGTAACTCGAGGCCATCGAGCCACCGACAAATGTCATCAATCGCCCGAGCGGGTGATCGAGGTCATCGTCGGCGAATCTCAGCACCGCGGCGGCTCGCTGCCCACTGGGCGCCCGGCGATGCCGCACGATCGAGCCCAGCTGGTCCTTGACCCACTCGGCCGCGTGCTTCTCGTCGATGTCCAGTGACACCGTGCCATCTGCAGCCACTCGCGCCGTGCCGCCGTAAGCTCGCCCGTCGACGGTGCCGACGATCCCGGCGGTGAAGCCGGGAAAACCGCTCCAGTTGGCCCGCTTGGCCAGGGCGGTTTCGAACAGCTTGATCGCTTCGGGGTCACCACCCGTGGCCACCAGCGGCCAGCGGAACGCCAGCGTCGCGAAGTCCCGGGTCTCGGTGTACTTCTTCCCACCGTGGGTCCCCTCGCCGGGGATCACTCGCTTGGTGTACACGCAGAAGTGACCCTCGGTGTCGGGCCGAAAGACCACCCTGCCGTTCTTGTTCGCCTTCAGTTCCTCGTTGACCAGGTCGTCGTCGACCGTCGTGAACAGGGCACCGGGCAGAGGCTTGCCGTTGGCCAGTGCGACCATCTCGATCCGGTCCGCGAACACCCGGGCGGTGATCTGCAGAGGAACGCGGGGGCGGGGCTTCAGAGTGTTGAGTGTCTTGGCGTCTCCGTGGATCGCGCCGGGAAAGTACCTCAAGAGGAACGGCACCTTGCGGGTCAAGACGCCCCAGGTGCACTCGCCGCTGACCGACACAGCACCGTCGGCGGGCAACCGCGACCTCAGCCGATCCGGCAGCATCCTCACCCTCAGCGGCTGAAACTTGCCGGGGGAGGTCTGCATCCAGAGCTTGGCTGAGGCGATGCGGGGAACGAACCGCGGGTCGCCGGCGCGGGCGATCTCGCTGAAGAACACGTCCACCTGCCGGCCCGCCTCGGCCTGGCCGCCGATGCGGATGAACAGGAAGTGCGCCTCCACCGTGGGAGTGTGCACCGCAAGGAGGCCGAACACGAAAAGCAACAGGTGGGCGTGGCGTCGCATGGGTGTTCCTTATCAGGGCCGGCCGGTATTCTCGACCGGCCTCAAACCAGTCTACTCGTTCCCACGCCGTTTTCGACGCAAACGGCGAACTCGATGGTGACCGAACCCGATCGTGACATCAGCTGATCAACCGCAGCCACCGCCACCACCGCAGCCACCGCTGGGACTGCTGGTCGACATGGACGGAGTGCTCGTCGACTTTGTCTCGGCCGCACTGAGGTTGCATGACCGGATCGAGGTGCTCGACGAGTGGCCCGAGGGGCAATGGGACATGCCCGAGGCGATGGAGATTTCGAGCCGTGAGTTCTGGAGGCCGATCAACGAGGCGGGCGCCGGTTTCTGGGCGTCGTTGGAGCCGTTTCCGTGGTGTGACGAGTTGCTCGAGTTGGTCGAGGCGACCGGTCGGTGGTGCATCCTGACCAGCCCCAGCGGCGACCCGTTCTCTGCGGCGGGGAAGATCAGCTGGTTGCAGAATCGCTTCGGTCGCGGGTTCCGGGACTTCCTGATCGGACCGCCCAAGTGGATCTGTGCCCGGCCCGACCAGTTGCTGATCGATGACAACGACGGCAATGTCGAGAGTTTCCGGGAGCGTGGTGGTCAGGCGATCCTGTTTCCCCAGCCGTGGAATCTCAACCACCGGCTGTGCGGAGATCGAATGGGATATCTCAGCGATGAGCTCAGCAAGGCAGGTCCGCTGTAGAGCCTGCCCGGGGATGACAGGCTGCCACAAGCGGTCACTCGCCCGCTTCCAGCCGCTCGAGCCGATCGACGAAATCGGGATCGAGTCCCGCTTCGATTCGCGCGTCGCGCTGAAACACCTCGCCCCGTGCCTTGGACGGTTTCAGCGGCCAGTGCAGGTGGTCAGAAAACGCGTCCCAGTCAGAGGTTCCCTCGGGCTTGAGCCTCTTGAGCCACTCGATGCCGAACCGCACGTGCCGGATCTCGTCCTTGTGAATCGTCCTGAGCACCGCTGCACCCCTCAGGTCACCGGCCTGCTCGAATGCTTCGGCAAAGGCCAGCGTGTGGTCCAGGTTGGCTCCCTCGAAGACCAGCGACATACCGGCCAGGTAGTCGAGCGGGCAGGTGAAGGCCTGGGCCTTCTTCCAGATGTAGCCATTGACGGGCAACTGGCCGAATTCGATGCCGCAGGCTGAGGCCCGCTCGATGTGCATCCGCGTGTGCCGCTGCTCGTCGGCCATCACCTCGACCAGCCCCTTGCGAAACTCCGCCGGAGCATCGGGGAACGCGCACAGCACCATGCCCATCACTTCCAGTGCCTGCAGCTCGTGGTTGGCCATGATGTGGTGAGCCGCCGCTCGCGCTTCGATCCGCTGCAGGCCACCCGGGGCGGGCATCCGCGGAGTCGTGCGTCGCGGGGCGATGGTCAACTCCGGTGGCCGACCCGGCCAGCGGGGGAACCGAGCCGGGCCGGGGTTCGTGTCGTCGAGACCCTCGCCGGGAGCCGCCAGTTTCTGTTCCAGCAATTCGCTCTCCAGGACCCGTTCGGCGAATTCGCGAATGCTCATCGAAACCCCTCTCGGCCCCGCAACGACGGCTGACCCCAACCGCCTTCGCAGCAACTCGCAAGTGCGAGGCATCGTCGAAGAATGCCCGCGGGCTGTCAAACCCTCACCCAATCGATATGCTCCTCAACCATGACAACCGTACTCGAGTCGATTCGCGAGTGGCTGACGGGCGAAAACGTGCCGTTTCGCGAGGTGCATCACGAGCCGACTCGGACGTCGGAGGACTCGGCGCGGGCCCGTGGTGAGGAACTGAAGAACGGCGGCAAGGCGCTGGTCATGAAACTCGACGACAGCTTCGCCGTGTTTGTTCTGCCGGCCGATCGGCGGGCCCATTCGGGGACGATTCGACGGACGCTGGGAGCTCGAAAACTGAGGTTTGCCACGGCCGAAGAACTGGCTGAACTGACCGCTTGTGAGGGACGGCCGGGCCTGGTGCCCGGCAGCGTGCCTCCCTTTGGCGAACCGATCCTGCCGCTGCCGCTGTACGTCGATCGGGCGATCGAGGAGAACGAGCGGATCGCGTTCAATGCCGGCTCATTGACCGACTCGGTGATCCTCGCCGTGCCCGACTACTTCCGCCTGGCCCGACCGACGCGGGTCTTCGAGTTTGCTCGGTGCGAGTGACCCGTGGCGGGTTACTGGGCGCTCGAAGCGGCGCAATCGTCACGATCCGCCGACCCGGACCGGGTAGAACCTGCCGGGACTTCCTGTCTGGTCATGTCGGGGCACAAGGCGTGAAAGGAGCGTCCGGTCGCGCCAAATCGGCTTGACACGCGTGAAAAACGGGGTGATAACCCATGTAGTTCAACCGGACGACGGAACTCTTCCGACTCATCTCTTCCTGCCGTTTTTCGGTCGCGTCCCATCTTTTTGGTTCTCCCATCCGTCTTCTTACGTCGACTCGTCTCAACTCACGTCTCCCCCAACGGCGGCCCCGGTGGCTGGCCGGTTGAGGAAGTCGCGAGCCGTGGCGGTTGCGTGTCGAGGTCGAGTTGGGGCCGGTGGCAAATCCCAATCGTTGACGCTAGTTTGAGAGGCAGCAGGTCTGTTTTCCGATGGTCGTCGGTTTGACCCCCGGAGCGGCAGATCGTGTCTGTGTGACGGAAGGGGCTGTTGGTGTTGAGACATTTGGGGGTGAACCGAGCACCAACCCGCCGCCGCGGGCTGGTCGCCTGTGTTGCAGCCTGCGTCGGCCTGGTGCTGACGGGGCTGTCGACGCCGTCGGTCCACGCCCAGGACGCCGGCAAGAAGGCCGCCACGAAGAAAGCAGCCCCGGCAGCCAAGAAGAAAGCAGCTCCGGCAGCCAAGAAGAAGGCCGCTCCGACGGGCCCGTCTCTACCGATCGGGTTTGTCCCGCCACCGCCGTTGCCCCAGGTCATGGGTCTCAACAACGCGTTGCTGACCCCCAAGAACGAGTTGGCCTTCCGCCGCTCGGGGTACTCGGCCTTCATGAAGGCGGTTCGAGCGCCGGGGCTGGGATCCAAGGCTCAGCAGGACATCCGCGCGGGGGTGCGCTGGGTGGCGGCACGCATGACGATGCCCAAGAACCGTGAGTCGCTGCCAACGCGTCGTCGCGAGGTCCGGCAGATGGTCCAGCTGCAGGCCAAGTCGCCTGCTGTCCGCAGTTTCGTGTTGCTGGAACTGAGGCTGGCACTCTCGGAACTGCTCGAGACCGCTCACTTCAAGATCACTCACAACAACGGCCAGCAGATCGTGGTTGTGATCACTCGCCCCGATCCCAAGACCGGCAAGAGTACATCGGCGACGTTCAAGGCCAACAGCCTGCGGGAACTGCGGGAGGTCCCGGGGACCGACGAGGCAGTCCGGTTCTTCGAACGCTACTCGACCCGCTCGATCTTCGGCGGACAGGGTGGCCTGCAGAACTTCCACGTGCGGCTCAACGTGGCCTACCTGCTTGGCGAACTGGTCGTCCGCAAGGGCGATCTCTCGAAGGGCATTCCCGCCGCCCGCTACACCGACTCCGCCTACCCGCTGTGCGACGTGGTCAACGCGCCGCGGCAGCTGGACGCGATCAAGGTGGTGGCCGTGAGAGGATTGGTTCGGCTGATGCGGACCGGGCTGCCCGATCCTCCCTATGACCTGAGGCTGCGGGTGGCCGAGTGCTTTGCGAAGCAGTTGACGCGGCCCTACCAGCGGAGCCTGATGAGGCAGCGGGTCGACAGCCACCTGCAGCACATCTGGTTCCAGGAGGTGCTGGTCGAGGGCCTGGCGGGGGTGGGGATCATGGTCAACAAGCAGGCCGAGCCCTTCGTGGAGACGGTGCTGGGAAACGTGATGGCCGATCCGAACCGGCACTTCCTGGCCCGCACCGCCGCCGCCAAGGCCATCGGGAGGGCTCCGCTGGGAGGCGCCTTTGACGACGCTTTGCGGAGCTATCAGCTGGTGGAATTGGCCAGCCAGATGTCGCTCGCCTACAACAAGGCGCCCACCAAGGGCTACTGGCCGCGTTGCTTCCAGAACCTCTATTTTGCCTTCAAGGCGATCAACAAAAGCGAGTTGACCGTCGAGGGTAAACCCGCCGGACTGCTCGGGCAGGTCGCGACCGCCAGGCTGCAGGATGCCTACAGCCTGGTCGTTCCGCTTGTGGCTCATGTCATCGTCCAGCCGACCGTCGGAGCCGACGGCAAACAGTACTTCCAGCTGATCTCCAGCGAAACGCTCAAGCCGCTCACCGACTGGCTGGCCGAGAACCGCCCGGCCAACTACAAGCCGCTTGTGCCCTCGACCACCACCGCGCCCACCTCGACACCCGCACCCAAGTCGACCAAGGGCACCAAGTCGACCAAGCCCAAGGCGGCCACCGGATCCGCTGGCGCGAGTCGTTCTTGACGCTGCGGCCGACGTTGGATTATCGTCGGCCCGCTCGCCGGGATGAACTGGGTTCTCCCGCGTGAAATGACCTCGACCGACTCGCTCCGGGCAATCAGTTCATGTGTGGTATCGTCGGATACGTCGGGGACCGCCCCGCCGCAGATCTCCTGCTCGAAGGTCTGCAACGACTCGAATACCGAGGCTACGACAGCGCGGGGATCGCGGTGGTCGAGGACCGCGAGATCGCGGTGAGGAAGCGGCTGGGTCGAGTGGCCGGGCTGGTCGAGTTGATCGAATCGCACCCGGTTGAGGGGTCGATCGGAATCGGTCACACACGCTGGGCCACCCACGGAAGCCCCTCCGACGTCAACTCGCACCCGCACCTCGACGAAACCGGTCGCGTCGTGCTGGTGCACAACGGTGTAATCGAGAACTACGATTCTCTGAGGTCGCGGCTGACCGAGACCGGATGCGGGTTCCGCTCGACGACCGACTCCGAGGTGGTCGCTCAACTCGTCGGCTGGTACCTCGAACAACTGCTCGAAGCGGGCCGAGCCATCGATGACCCCGAGACCTGCTGGGATGCGCTGCAGGCGGCGCTTGGAGAACTCAAGGGGACCTTCGGACTGGGAGTCCTCTTTCGCGACTGCCCCGGACATCTCTGGGCCGCCCGCTGCGGCAGCCCGCTGGTCGTGGGAGTCGGCGAGCAGGAATACTTCCTGGCCAGTGACACCAGCCCGCTGGTCGGCTACACCCGCGACGTGGTCTATCTCGAGGATCACGACACGGCGAGACTCGGACGGGACGGGTTCGAGGTCAGGCACCGCGACGCGGGGACCAGGGATGTCTCGGTCCAGACGATCCAGGACGAGGCGGTGGATATCGAGCTGGGCGAGTTTCCTCATTACATGCTCAAGGAGATCTACGAGCAGCCCCAGAGCGTCCAGAACGCGATGCGGGGCCGGCTGGATCTCGACAACGCGACGGCCATCTTCGGGGGACTGAACGCGGAGATCGCCGAGGTGAGACGGATCGATCGGATCGTGCTGACCGGCTGTGGCACGAGCTGGCACGCCGGGTTGGTGGGCGAATACCTGATCGAGGAGTTTGCGAGGATTCCGACCGAGGTCGAGTACGCCAGCGAGTTGAGGTACCGCAACGCACCTCTGACCGACACCACGATGGTGTTCGCGATTACCCAGAGCGGTGAGACGGCCGATACGCTGGCGGCGTTGCGCGAGTGCCGCAGGAAGGGGCACAAGACCCTGGCCATCTGCAACACGGTTGGCTCGACGATCGCTCGTGAAGCCGATGGAGGCATCTACCTGCACGCGGGGCCCGAGATCGGAGTCGCCTCGACCAAGGCCTTCACCTCACAGGTCACCGTGCTGGCGTTGCTGGCGTTGTACCTGGGCCGGATGAGACACATGTCATTCCGGGCGGGTCAGACGATTCTCGAGGCGTTGCAGGGGATGCCCGAGGTGATTGCCGAGACGCTGGAATGCCATGACGCGGTGCGCAAGGTGGCGAGCCGTTACGCCGAATGCAGCAATTTTCTCTACCTCGGACGCCAGTACAACTTCCCGGTGGCGTTGGAGGGAGCGTTGAAGCTGAAGGAGATCAGTTACATCCACGCCGAGGGTTATCCGGCGGCGGAGATGAAGCACGGTCCGATTGCGCTGGTCGACGAGCGGACTCCCAGCGTGTTCGTCATCCCTCGTGGCGGCGTGTACGAGAAGGTGCTCAGCAACCTGGAGGAGATCAAGGCACGGGGCGGTCCGGTGATTGCGATCACCGGCCGGGACGACGAGCGGATCGCGTCTCTGGCCGACGAGGTGATCTCGGTGCCCGATGTCCCCGAGTTCCTTCAGCCGCTAGTGACAAGCATTCCGTTGCAGCTGCTGGCCTACGAGATCGCGGTGTTGCGTGGCTGCGACGTCGACCGACCGCGGAACCTGGCCAAGAGCGTGACGGTGGAGTAGGCAGGCGGCGGGCACCCAGCGAGTGGGCGCCCTGCGCGCAAAAAACCCCGGCCCATCCGAAGATGGACCGGGGCGACATTTTGGTTGGTGACCGGAACTCCGGGACACGTCATCAGTGTGATGGATACCGAAGCATCCATCGGATCATAGCTTTCTTCTTTCATGCTCATCCCCGAGGGGTTGAGCACGCAGAAGCAATTTATCCTTAGAAAGGAGGTGATCCAGCCGCAGGTTCCCCTACGGCTACCTTGTTACGACTTAGTCCCAATCACGGAACTCACCCTAGGCGCTTCCCTAAC
>CAUZEQ010000158.1:0-10961 GCA_963578885.1 Planctomycetota bacterium | reverse complement strand
CTACCACCGAGACCGTCTCGCGGATCGCCGACCTCGAAAACAACCTCGGCCAGGCGCTGCTGGGCAAGTCCGAAACCATCCGCCAGGTCGTGGTGGCACTGCTCGCCGAAGGGCATGTGCTGATCGAAGACATCCCCGGCGTGGGCAAGACCGTGCTCGCACAGGCTCTCGCCGCCAGCATCGACGGCAAATTCACCCGGCTGCAGTGTACGCCCGACCTGCTGCCCAGCGACATCCTCGGCACCGGGGTCTTCCTGCCCCAGGCCGGTGACTTCGAATTCCGACCCGGACCGGTCTTCACCAACGTGCTGCTCGCCGATGAGGTCAACCGCACCACGCCTCGATCCCAGAGCGCACTGCTCGAAGCGATGAACGAACGGCAGGTCTCCGTCGATGGGATCACCCACCCGCTGCCACAACCGTTTGTGCTGATCGCCACGCAGAACCCCTACGAGTACGAAGGCACCTATCCGCTGCCGGAGAACCAGAGAGACCGGTTCATGGTCTGCCTCGAGATCGGATACCCCGACCGGTCGATCGAACTCGACATGCTCCAGCAACAACTCGACGGCGGACCACTCGCGGGACTCAAACCCGTGCTCGATGTCGACGAACTGCTCGAACTGCAGGCGGCCTGCCGAGAGGTCCGAGTCGAGGAGTCGATCCGCGAATACCTGCTCGATATCGTCGCCGGCACACGCGACCACCAGGAACTGTCGCTGGGAGCCAGCCCACGAGGAGCCATCGCGCTGTTCCGGGCCGCTCAGGGACTGGCCTTGTGCGACGGCCGAGACTACACGGTCCCCGACGACGTCAAGACCCTCGCACCTGCCGTCCTGGCCCACCGTGTCATCTGCCGTGGACCGCTGAGAGATTCGGGGCAGGAGCGTGGGCTGGGCATCATCCGACAGATCATCGAAAGTACACCCGTCCCCACCTGACATCACCCAGGGACTGGCACCCCCCCGACTGCCTCACCAAGGACCCTCGACGTGACCGCCTCACCTCAGCGCCACCTGACCGCACTCCTGCTGATCGGCCTCCTGATCGCCCCCACCGGCTGCGGCGATCAGGCCGCGGGCCAGGCGAGCTCCGATCCGTCAACCTCCCAGTCCCCGAACCAGTCCCCGAAACCACCCCCGATCCGGACAGCCTCCGGAGACACTCTCCAACCACCCGATTCGCCACCTTCCGAGCCCACGTCAGAACCCGAGACCAGGGCGACGGCAGCGACTGCCCAGGCCCATGAGACCGAGAAGGCCTCGAAGACGCTCGCCAAGGGCGATCCGCCCAAGACGGCCAAGTCCTCCAAGAAGCCTCGATCCAACCGCCTGGCCGGCGAGACCAGCCCCTACCTCCTGCTGCACGCTCACAACCCCGTCGACTGGTATCCCTGGGGTCCCGAGGCGCTCGAGAAGGCGCGCAAAGAGGGGAAGATGATCTTCATCTCGATCGGCTACAGCAGCTGCTACTGGTGCCACGTGATGGAGCGTGAGAGTTTCTCGGACCCGGAGATCGCCAAGTTCATGAACGCGAACTTCGTGAACATCAAGATCGACCGCGAGGAACGACCCGACCTCGACGACATCTACATGACCGCCCTGGGCATCTATGTCACCCAGACCGGTGGCGGCACCGGCTGGCCACTCTCGATGTTCCTCACATCCGACACCCGCCCGGTCGCCGGCGGGACCTACTTCCCGCCCCGCGACCAGCCCAATCGGCCACCCGGGTTCCTCGGAGTGCTCAAGGCGATGCACAAGCTGTGGACCGAGGACAAGGAGGCGGCCGAGTCGAACGCCAAGGTGCTGACGCAGGCCTTGAGGCAGCAGCTGCGTCGCCGACTGGTGCTCGCCTCCTCGGAGCTCGAAGGCGAACTGGTCGTGAGATCGATCGACTCGCTGCTCAATTCCCACGACACCCGCTTCGGCGGCATCGGGTTCAATCCTCGCCGAGCTGACCGCCCGAAATTCCCCTCGCCGCCCAAGCTCGAACTGCTGGCCTACGCCGCCAGCCTCGAGAAATCCGTCAAGAGCGACACCGCCAAGAAGAGTGAGAAAGACAAAAAGAGTGAGAAACCCGAAGAGACGCCGGCGACCGAGGTGATCGACCACACGCTGCTGGCGATCGCCAACGGAGGCATCCACGACCAGGTGGGGGGTGGCTTTCATCGCTACAGCACAGACCGACGCTGGCTTGTGCCTCACTTCGAGAAAATGCTCTACGACAACGCTCAACTCGCCGGGCTCTATGTCGCCGCGTTTGACCGCACCGGCCAACCCGCCTACCGCGCCGTCGCCGAGGGCATCTTCAGCTATGTGCTCAGCGTTATGACCGACCCCCTGGGCCCGTTCTTCTCGGCCCAGGACGCCGAGACCGATGCGATCGAGGGCAAGTACTATGTCTGGTCGGCGGCCGAGGTCGATCAGTTGCTCGGCGAGAACGCCGCGATGTTTCGCAAGCAGTTCGGAGTGGTCGACAAACCCGATTTTGAACACGGAAACGTGCTGTTCCGGAAGGTGCCACTGGAAACATCGATCCTCGACGCCACCCGGACGGCTCAACTCGCCGGCATGCGCAAGACCCTGCTCGCCGCACGCGGCAAGCGGAAGGCTCCGTTGCTCGACGACAAGGTGCTGACCAGTTGGAACGGGTTGATGATCCGCAGCCTCGCCGACGGCGGCCGCGTGTTGAAGAAGCCGGAATACACCGCCGCCGCCGCCCGGGCCGCCGACTTCCTGCTCGCCAACCTCCGAAACACCTCGAAGGGGCACCTGTTGAGAACCCACCGCAAGGGCAAGTCAAAGCTGCACGCCTACCTGGTCGACTACGCCTTCCTGGTCGAAGGCCTGCTCGCTCTGCACCAGGCCACCGCTGACGAGAAGTGGTTGACCCAAGCCCGAAAACTGACCGACGAACAGATCGACCTCTACTGGGACAAGACCCGCCACGGCTTCTACTTCACCTCGCACAATCACGAGGAGCTGCTGGCCCGGACCCAGAACGGCTTCGACAGCGTGATCCCCTCGGGCAACAGTACCAGCGTCCGCAACCTGGTCCGGCTGGCCAAGCGAACCGGTGCGACGAAGTACCGCACCTACGCCAAGCAAACGCTCGAGGCCTTTGCTCCGCAGATGCGCGAGCACCTGAATCGGGGCGGCATGGGGATGTCGCACATGGCACTGGCGTTGGCCGAATACCTTGCCGAGTGAGCGTCGTGGCGGCTTGTGAAGGGCGACCGCAACTGGGTCTAATCGGCGATGCCTTCAGGCGAAAATGGTGACGTGAAATGACCGGAGCGGGTCCTGCCAAGGCACTCGATCAGGCCGTCGGCCTGCAAACACTCGACTGGGTGCTGATCGCGCTGTATGCACTTTCGACGATCGGCCTGGGTCTGTACTTCAGCCGACGCCAGAAGTCGATGCAGGAGTACTTCACCGGCGGCGGGAACATGAACCCGATTCTGATCGGGGTGTCGCTGTTCGCGACACTGTTGAGCACGATCAGTTACCTCTCGGTCCCCGGCGAAGCCGCCGGCAAGGGCCCGGTCAACCTGATCGCGATGCTGGGCCTGCCGGTTGTCTTCTGCGTGGTCGGCTTCCTGATGCTGCCGATCTACATGAAGACCCGAGTGACCAGCGCGTATGAGTTGCTCGAGGAGAAACTGGGGGTGGGGCTGAGGCTGCTGGGGGCGACGATGTTCCTGGCACTGCGGCTGGTCTGGATGACCCTGCTGGTCTACCTCGCGTCGGAGGCCATGACCGTGATGATGGGCCTCGACCCCAAGTGGATCCCCGTCGTGGCGGCGGTGACCGGAGTCGTCGCGGTGATCTACACCTCGCTCGGCGGCCTGCAGGCGGTCGTGATCACCGACCTGCTCCAGACCGTGTTGCTCTTCGCAGGCGCGGTGCTGGTCGTGCTGACCGTGACCATCGACTTCGGCGGCTTCGGCTGGTTCCCCACCGCCTGGCACGCCAACTGGGACTCTCAACCGATGCTGCCGATCGAGGATGGAGCGGTCAGTTTCAAGTTGAGGATTTCGGGACTGGGTGCACTGCTCAGCTCGACCATCTGGTACATCGCCACCCTCGGCGGGGACCAGACGACCGTACAGAGGTTCATGGCGACCTCCGACGCCCGGGCTGCCCGCAAGGCACTGGCCACGCAGCTGATCGTCGGAGCCACCGTCAGCCTGACGCTGTGTGCTGTCGGGTTTGCGCTGCTGGCCTATTTCGAAAAGCACTTCGACCAACTCCCCGACTCGATCAAGCTCAAAGAGGACGCCGACAAGCTGTTCCCTCACTACATCGCCTACCACCTGCCCGTGGGTGTCTCGGGACTGGTCGTCTCGGCGATGTTCGCCGCAGCGATGTCGAGTATCGACTCGGGTGTCAACTCGGTCACCGCCGTGGTGCTCAAGGACTTCATCGGCCGCTTCCGCAAGACGAAGATCACTGAACGCGGCCAACTGAAGCTGGCCCGTTTCCTGGCCTTCACAATCGGCGGCATCGTCGTACTCAGCAGCACCCTGATGCGGTTCATCCAGGGCAACATCACCGAGATGACCGGCAAGACGGTCAACCTGCTGACCGTGCCGATTTTCGGCCTGTTCTTCTTCGCCCTGTTCGTCAAGAACCCCAGGCCCTGGGCCGTCTGGGCGGGAGTCATTTCCGGAACCGTCACCGCCGTGGTGATCGCCTTCTCGGGTCCGTTGACCTACCTGCTGTTCGACCAGTTCGGGATCAAGCCGGAGGTGTTCGGCACCGAATTGATCGAGATCACCGACAAGGTGACCGGTGAGATTCGCAGCAGTTGCAACGACCCGATCAGCTTCCAGTGGATTTCTCCGATGGCTCTGGCCGTCAACATCGCCGTCGGCTACGCCGGCTGCTGGATCGGCAACCTGGTCCGCCCCCCCGCCGAGACCAACTCGTAATCCGCCCGACACCCATGCCCGCTCTCACCACCCGCGGCCGGATTCGCCTGCTGGCACTCGCCGGCGGACTGATCGTGGGCCTGGTCGTCGCCGAGGCCCTGCTGCGGATCGGCGACGTGCGACCCGAACGCTACCGGGCACCTCGCTGGAGCGCCTTTGACGGCAACGCGTTTCGCCGCAGCGACATGTGGGGCGAGGGGCTGATCAAGCAGCCCAGCCCGTTTGCCGGGATCGACATGGGACAGTACACACCCGGTGCCCGCTTCCGTATCGAGTACGCCTCGAATCCCAGGGACTACTTCGACACCGACAACGGCGTCGAAATGACCGTCAACGGGCTGGGCCTGCGTGGCCCCGAGGTGACTGCTGAAAAGCCCGCCGGCACGCTGCGGGTGATCGGACTGGGCGACTCGTTCACCTTCGGAGTGGGTGTCCGCGACGAACACACCTTCCTCAGACGGCTCGAAGGCCGCCTCAACCATCACCAGACCGTCGAGGTGCTCAACGCCGGCACCCAGGGCTACAACACACGCGATCAGCAGATCACCCTCGAAAACCGCTGGCTCGAACTCAACCCCGACCTCGTGCTCGTCGTCTTCTACCTCAATGACATCTACCGCGACGAATCGGCCGTCGCCTTCTGGAACAACGGCGAAGGCCACGGGGTCTACCTGCAACCCACCGGACTCGCTCGTCACTCGCACCTCATCGACTGGTGCCAGTACACGTGGCGGGCTCGAGACCTGCGGCAGAGGATGATCGCTCACTACAGCCAGGCCTACTTCACCGATCCGAAGTCCTTCTTCGCCGGGCCCAACTCTCGCTCGCAACCGATGGACTGGTCGGCATCACGAACCGCACTGGTGCGGATCGTCGAGCTGGCCGCGACACACGAGTTCCAGATCGGACTGGCGATCTTCCCCGAGTTGATGTCGCTCGAGGATTACCCCTTCACCGCGATCCACGCGTTTGTCGAGGAGACCTGTAGAGAGATCGGGATGCCGGTCCACGACCTGCTCCCCGCGTTCGGGGGACACCAGGACCACCAGCTCTGGGTCCACCCGACCGATCACCACCCCAACGAGATCGCTCATGACCTCGCCGCCGGCTCGCTCGAGGAGTTCGTCCGCACGCTGCTTTCAGCGGCTGCGGCCGCATCGAAAACGGCCCCGTCGCCATGACCGACCTCACGACCACACAAACCGACCCCGACGATCCCGACCAAACGGCAGCCGTGTGGCAGGGGGTGGCACTGCTGGCGATCACCCTGCTGGCCTACCTCCCCGTCTCGAGCGCCGGCTTCATCTGGAACGACGACGACCTGACCGCGATCCTGGCCCTGATCGACCAGCAGGGACTCTCGGCCGTGTGGTTCTCGACCGAAACCTCCAACTTCTGGCCGATGACCTGGTCCAGTTACTGGATCGAACACCAGCTGATGGGCACCGACCCGGCCACCGGCCTGCCCGATCCCACCAGCTACCACGTTGTCAACGTCTTGCTGCATGCCGGTGCCAGCCTGCTGCTGTGGCGGGTGCTGCTCCGGCTCGAGATCCCCGGGGCCTGGCTGGCCGCAGCGGTCTTCGCCGTCCACCCGGTCAACGTCGAATCGGTCGCCTGGATCACTCAACGAAAAAACGTCCTGGCGATGTTCTTCTACCTCGTGGCACTGGGCCAGTTCCTCGAATTCGAACGCTCAAACCGCCCGATCCGCTACCTGGGGGCCGTGACAGCCTTCCTGCTGGCGCTGCTCAGCAAGGGGGCCGTCGTGGCCATGCCGCTGGTGCTGCTGCTGCTGGCCTGGTGGCGACACGGACGGCTGACCCGCAGCGACCTCCTGCGTAGCATCCCCTTCCTGGTACTGGCCGTCGTGATGAGCGGAGTCGAGATCTGGTTCCAGCAGGTCAAGGCGATTGGCGAAGATACGATCCGTGACGCGGGCCTGGCCGAGCGGGTGATGGCCACCGGACCGGTTGCCTGGTTCTATCTCCAAAAGGCACTGCTGCCGATCGAGCTGGCCTTCGTCTACCCGCTCTGGCAATTCGACACTTCACAGGCCGTGCAGTGGCTGCCGCTGGCCGCGGGACTGGCCGTGCTCGGTACGCTCGTCTGGGCGACACGAAAGGGCCTGGATCGAGGACCACTCGCCGCGGTGCTTTACACGCTGCTCTGCCTCGGACCGGTGCTCGGACTTGTCGACATCTACTACTTCCGCTACTCGCTCGTCGCCGACCACTACCAGTACATCGCGATGCCCGGACTCATCGTGCTCGTTGTCGCTGCGGCGGCCCGGTTCGCCCGCAGCCGCAACATCGACCGTGTCACGTTGCGGGTCGCATCGCTGGGACTCGTCGCAGTGCTCGGGGGGTTGACCTGGCAACAGGTCGGCATTTACCAGTCCCCGCAACAGCTCTGGCGCGATACCCTGGCCAGGAACCCCGGCTGCTGGCTGGCTCACAACCAGCTGGCCAACCTGGTCAATTCCAGCCAGAAGGTCGAAGACGCCAGGAAGCACTACCTCGAGGCACTCCGGTTGATCGAACTCCAGTTCGGTGCCGGCCACGTCGAGACCGCTCGAGTGCACAACAACCTCGGCATGCTGCTCGGACAAACCTCCCGCTTCGCCTCCGATCCCGCGATGATGTTCCAGGCGATCACTCACCTGAAAACCGCCTGCCGGATCGATCCCGATCGAAGCGACTACATCGAGAGCCTGGCCGGGGTGCTGAAGGAACAGGGGCACTTCGACCGGGCGATCGTCCGCTTGCGAGACTTTGTCTCCCGACACCCCGACGAAGCCGGTGCCTGGATCGTGCTGGCCGATTGCCTGGCCGACGTGGGTCGAGGAGCCGAGGCCGACGAGGCGCGGAGGCGAAGCCGGGATGCCAATCCGCGTCGACAACAGCCCTGACCTCTCGGTATCCTCGCGTCAATGATCGACTCGGTACGACTGCCACCGACCACCACCCGACCCGACGGCCTGAAGTCCGGCGGCTGGTGGAGCCGTCGGGGTGAGCGGATTCTCTGTGAACTCTGCCCGCGGGAATGCCTGCTGAAAGACGGCGACCGCGGCTTCTGCTTTGTTCGACAGAACGTGGGCGGAGACATGGTGCTGACCACCTACGGTCGCAGCACCGGCTTCTGCATCGATCCGATCGAAAAGAAGCCGCTGAACCACTTCCTGCCCGGAACCGCCGTGCTCAGCTTCGGCACCGCCGGCTGCAACCTCGGTTGCAAGTTCTGCCAGAACTGGTCGATTTCCAAGTCACGCGAAATCGAAAAACTCAGCGAACAGGCCACTCCCACGGCCATCGCCGACGCCGCGGTAGCCACCGGCTGCCGCAGCGTGGCCTTCACCTACAATGACCCGGTGATCTGGGCCGAGTATGCCATCGATGCCGCGGCCGCCTGCCACGAACAGGGCATCAAGACCGTCGCAGTCACCGCCGGCTATGTCACGGACATCGCTCGCCAACCGGTGTTCGAGTGCTTCGACGCCGCCAACGTCGATCTCAAGGCCTTCACCGAGCGCTTCTACAAGCACGTCACGCTCTCGCACCTCCAGCCCGTCCTCGACACGCTCGTCTGGCTCAAGCACGAAACCGACATCTGGTTCGAAATCACCAACCTGCTGATCCCCGACGAGAACGACAGTCCCGACGAGCTGAAACAGATGTGCGATTGGATCCTGGAGCACGTCGGCGACAGCGTGCCGGTCCACTTCACCGCCTTCCATCCCGACTTCCGGATGCAGGACACACCCCCTACACCCCACGAAACCCTGATCGCCGCCCGCGAAATCGCCCTGGCTACCGGTTTGAAGTACGCCTACGTCGGCAACGTCAACGACACGCCTCGACAAAGCACCTACTGCCCCAATTGCAGCGAATTGCTGATCGAACGCAACTGGCACGAACTGGGCACCTGGAACCTCAACGACGGAGCCTGCCGATTCTGCGGCACCTCCATCGACGGACTCTTCGAATCGCAGCCCGGCGACTGGGGTCGGAAGCGGCAGCCCCTCGACATGTCGCGATTCGCCCTGCCGATCGTCGTCGCCGACACCGACACCAACAGCGACGTCAGCCGGATCGACGCCGTCTTCACCACGGGGCTCCCCCAGATGTCTCAGACTAAGACGGCTGACACCACGGCCTGGACGCCCGACCCTCGCCAGCAACAGGCGATCATCGACGCGGCCGCCGCCGCGGTCCGGGCCGCCGTGCTCGGCCAACCGCTCGATTGGCCCGATCCCTCACTGGCCGACTCCGCCGCTCAGGTCCTCTCCGGTGCCTTCGTCAGCCTCAAACGATCCGGACAACTCCGCAGCTGCATGGGCATGCAGGGCCAACCGATCAGGCTCGACGAGGCGCTGAAGCGGGCGGCTCACAACGCGGCCCGCGAGGATCCCCGCTTCCCGCCGATCTCCTCCAGCGAACTCGATCAGCTCGACATGGACGTCTGGTTGCTTCACGGTCCCAGGGAAGTCGACGAACGGGGCGAAGCAAGAATCGAGCGGGTGACGATCGGGCGGCACGGGCTGCAGGTGATCGCCGGAGCAAAACGAGGCCTGTTGCTGCCGGGCGTGGCCACCGATCACGACTGGGACGCCGAAACGTTTCTCGACCAGGTCTGTATCAAGGCAGGACTCACGCCGACCGCATGGCGGGACGACGAGACCCGGCTGTTCACCTTCGATGGCGACTGCCTCAGCGGTCGAGTCGTCGCCGAACCCGTCACCCACGACCTGCCCCGGCACCCGCTCAATGATGCCCAGGTCGCAGCCTACGCCGAATTCTGCAACACGAACATCATGGCCCTGCTCACCGGCGGCGTCGCCAGCCCCTACCTGCCCGGGGTACCCGATGGTGAGGTGCAGGGGCTGGTGCTGCAGAGCAACTGGTTGGGCCACGCGGTTCCCGTCGTACAGGGCCGACTGGCTCTCAAGTCGGGCATGCCGCTGCAATCGAGTCTCTACGAACTGTCCGAGGCCATCGCGTCTCGCTTGCGATCCCAGGTCCGACCCAGGCAGGTGCCGGGCCTCTCGAGCGACCTGCTGGTGCTCGCCGACACTGCGATGCACGGCACAACCGATGCTCTCCAGCTCGAAGGCGCCCAGCGAGGTGAACGGGCGATCGTCGTATCCACCGCCGACCGCTTCGCGCTGCACTGGGATAAGGCCGCCACGCCTGATGAGCTGATCACGCGATGCCTGGGGGACGTCAAGCTGCCCGCCGGCACACGCGGTAGTGTCTACAGCCTGCACGGGATCGGCACCAACCAGGCCGCCACCATACACCACGTGCCCCGTGCCAGGGACGCCGAGGGGGCGAGGCCCGCGGGAGTCGCCGGACGATTCTACCTCGACGACCCCAGGGCCCTGCAGCAACAGGTCAAGGACTGCTTTTCGGCGGCTGCGGACCTCGAAACGAACACTGCAGCGACACGCAACTGGCCCGCCGCGATGGTGCCGCACGCGGGACTGAAATACTCAGGGACCATCGCCGCCTCGACACTGGCGTCGCTCGAGATCCCCGCGTCGGTCCTCGTGATCGGACCCAAGCACACCCGCCACGGCGTCGCCTGGGCCGTCTCGCCGCACGAGTCCTGGCAATTGCCCGGTGGCGACATGGCCGCCGATCCCGAATTGGCCCTGCAGCTGGTCGACGCGATCCCCGGACTGGAACTCGATGCCGAGGCCCACCGCGAAGAGCATGCGATCGAGGTCGAATTGCCACTGATCAGACATCTCGCACCGCAGACCAAAGTCACCGGCATCGCCATCGGCAGCGGAGATCTCGAGGCGTGCCAGGTCTTTGCCGAACATCTCGCCACGGTGCTGGATCAACTCGAAAGCCCACCACTGCTGCTGATCTCCAGCGACATGAACCACTTCGCGTCAGACGCCGAGAACCGGCGGCTCGATGAAACCGCACTCGCCGCCATGGAATCGCTCGATCCGGGCAGACTGCTGCAAACCGTCCGCGACGCAAACATCAGCATGTGTGGCGTGCTGCCGGCGGTG
>CAUZEQ010000157.1:0-10974 GCA_963578885.1 Planctomycetota bacterium | reverse complement strand
GGTCGCTCGCGAACTGGGGTTCCTGCTTCCGGAGGTCGTGGTCCGCGACAACCTGTCCCTGCCCGCGGACGGGTACCAGTTCACTCTTCGAGGCGCCCAGATCGCCGACGGCCGCCTGCAAGGGGCTCAACCCGACGCCACCCAGCGGCTGCTGGAGCACCTGGGCCGCATCGTCAGGCGTCACGCCACCGAGTTGCTGACTCGCCAGCAGGTCCACCGCCTGATCGACCGACTGGCCGAGCGGGCTCCTCGGCTGGTCGAAGAACTGGTGCCGGCGGTCGTTCCCACGTCGCGACTGCACCGCGTGCTGGGCAACCTGCTGGGCGACGGAGTCCCGATCCGCGACCTCGAAACCATCCTCGAAACCCTCGGCGACCTGGCACCCTCGACAACCAACCCCGATCAGCTGACCGAACTGGTCCGGCACCGGCTGGCTCGAGCCATCTGCTGCCTGCACCGCGACGCGGAACGGCGGCTGCAGGTCGTCACGCTCGATCCGGAACTCGAGGAGACCATCGAAGCACACAGCAGGTTCTCCGACGGCGGGTTGCAGAGTTGGCTGGCTCCGTGGCTTGCCGAACGGCTCGCCGAAGGACTCACACAACGCTGCCGACGACTCTCGCCCGACGATCCACCCGTCGTGGTGCTCTGCTCCAGCCCCCTGGCACGGGCCTCGGTCAGCCAGATGGTCTGCGACCAGCAACCGCGACTGATCGTGATGAGCGTTGAGGAAGTCTCACGAGACACCCAGGTCGAATCGCTGGGACCACTGGCCATCTCGCTCGAAGAACCCCACTCCACACCGCAACCCAGACTGGCCGCCTGATGACTCCTGGCCCAACCAACCAACCAACCACCCACTCAACCACGCACCTCACAATCACGGCTGACGACCTGGACCATCACTGGCCGGGAGAGACGACATGACAGATTCCGACGTCAGGACCTATCGAGCCTCTTCGATCAACGAGGCCCTGCGGATGGTCGAGAACGACCTTGGCCGCGATGCCGTCATCCTGCACACCCGCCAGATCGAACAGCGGACCTGGCTGCCGTGGAAGAAGGCCCCCGAAGAAGTCGAAGTCACCGCCGGCATCGGCTGGACCGTCGCCGGCACCGCAACGGCCACGCTGCCCACCGCCCTGCTCGCCTCGGAATTGAACCCGATCGATACCGCATCGCCGGCCGAGGCGGTCGAGCATTGGGAGAGCCTCGACAGTGTCGACGGTCTCGAGAGTCTCGAAAACACCGCGTCAGGCTCGTCGATTCCTCCGGCCGGACCTGCCGCGTCGTTCACCCGGATGCCCGTGGAATTGACTACGAGCCTGACCGATCGACTCGCACTCCTCGAACAGCGACTCGCTCAACTCGGCGGCGATGCCTCGTCTCCCGAAGCGACGATCCCGCCGGAACTCTTCGACCTCTACACCGAGCTGATCGATTCGGAACTCGACGAAACCCTCGCACGCGAGTTGATCGTTGTATTGAAGCGTGAGGCGAATGCCGAGGAGCTTGGCGACCCTTCGCTGTGCCGTGCCCGGCTGGTGAAGATGGTCGAGGGCGAATTCCACACGGCGGCCCCGATCGCCGCGACACCGGGCCAACGCCGCGTGGTGGCCCTGGTCGGGCCGACCGGGGTCGGCAAAACGACGACCATCGCCAAGCTCGCCGCCAATCTCAAGCTCCGTGACGGCATCCGCATGGGGCTGATCACCGTCGACACCTACCGCATCGCCGCCGTCGAACAACTTAGGACCTACGCCGAGATCATCGATCTGCCGATGAAGGTGGTCACCACGCCGATGGAAATGAGGCGGGCGCTGGACGAATTGTCCGACATGGACCTGGTGCTGATCGACACCGCAGGCCGCAGCCCTCGAGACGAACTGCAGATCGGGGAACTCAAGAGCCTGCTGGCCGATGCCGAGGTCGACGAGATCCACCTGGTGCTCAGCCTGACCGCCAGCCTCGACTTCCTCGTCTCGACCGTCGATCACTTCTCCTCGGTCGGCACCAGCTCGCTGGTCCTGACCAAGCTCGACGAGGCCCACGAACTGGGCGCGATGCTGAACCTGGCCCGCCGTGTCGGGTTGCCGGTCAGTTACCTGACCACCGGACAGGACGTGCCCGATGACATCGAAGTGGCCGAGACGCAGAGGATGGCCCGACTGGTGCTGGGCCTGGACCGTCTGCTGGTCCCCGGCAGCGGCTCGAAGGAGGCCTCGGTATGACCACCCTCACCGGCACCCCGAACCAGGCACTCAGCCCCGACCGCCCCGACCACCCCGATCAGGCCCGCCGCCTCCGTGGACTGGTCGAGCAACGGCAGCACCGCAGCCGAGTGGCCGACGACCCCGCCGCTCGGGCCACCGTGATCGCGGTGACCAGTGGCAAGGGAGGCGTCGGCACCAGCAGCCTGGCGCTGAACCTCGCGATCGCACTGGCACGACTCGATGTCCGGGTCGCACTCCTGGACGCCAGCCTCGGACTCGGGCACCTCGACCTGATGTGCGGACTCAACGGCTACTGGAACCTCAGCCACGTCCTGGCCGGAACACGCCGACTCGACGACATCACGCTCGACGGGCCCGCCGGGATCCAGGTTGTCCCCGGAGCCGGTCGCCTCTGCGAGATCGCCGACACCGACAAGAACCCGGGACCCGATGTCGCCGGGCAACTCGAAGACTTCGAATCCGCCCACGACGTGATGGTCCTCGACACTGGGCACGCCGGACACCCTTCGGTCAATCACTGTCTGGGGGCCGCCGACACCGTGCTGGTGGTCACCACGCCCGAGCCGACCGCACTGGCCGATGCCTACGCCACCTTCAAGTCGATGCCCTCAGGAACCGACACCAAACTGCTGACACTCATCAACCGGGTCGAATCGGCCCAGGCGGCCGGTGAGATTCACCAGCGACTGGCCCGGACGACCAGGATCTTCCTCGAGTCCGAACCGTCGCTGGCCGGGTGGATTCCCGAAGACCCCGAAGTGGCTCGAGCCATCCACGAGCGGACGCCGTTGCTGGTGCAGGCACCCCAGAGCCCCGCCGCGCGGGCCATCTCGCAACTCGCCACGCGGCTGATCTACCACTCACCCAACACCGACAACTCACCCTCGTTCTTCCAACGCCTCTTCCCACTCACCGAAACCAGCTCCAAGCACCACGACAACTCCGATTGACCGCGTCACCAGGATCTCACCGACACGTCACCGAAAAGTCACCAATTCCAAAGAAACCTCATAGTCCCATTCATGGAAAGTCGATAACGGCCGAAGTGGGTATCGTCCCTCCGGACGTTCCGACTCCTGGTTCTGACCGCCTGGGCGAACGGTTGGACTCGTTTCCGACTTCAATTCACGGAGGAGTTCATGGCAGTCAAGGCCATTGATCCCGCAGTTCAACAACTCTGGATCGACTTCAAGCAGGACCAGTCCGATCAGCACCTTCGCAATCGTCTGATCGAACAGTACTACCAGTTGGTCAAGTACAACGCCGAGCGGGTCTGGGCCAAGCTGCCCGAGGGCGTCGATCTCAACGACCTCATCTCCGCCGGAGTCTTCGGACTGATGGACGCCATCGAGGCGTTCGACCTCAGCCGAGGGGTCAAGTTCGAGACCTACTGCGTGCCGCGGATCCGTGGCGCGATGCTCGATGAACTCCGCATGATGGACTGGGTCCCCAGGCTGGTTCGCAGCAAGGCCAGCAAGCTCGAAGCGGCTCGCAAACGAGCTCAGTCCCTGTCCGGGCGACCTCCCACCGACAAGGAAGTCGCCAGAGAAATGAAGCTCAATGCCAGGGACTACCACAAGCTGAAGACCGACGCCAACGCGGTCATCACCGTCAGCCTGAACAAGAAGTGGTACGAGACGGACAGCTACAAGGACGTCCGCGAAGTCGACATCCTCGAGGACAGCAAGGGCGAGGATCCGACCATGGACATCCAGAAAGAGGATCTGATGAAGCTCGTCACGCGGGGACTCAACCGCAACGAGCGACTGATCATGATCCTTTATTACTACGAAGAGCAGACGATGAAGGAGATCGGGGCCACGCTGGGACTCTCCGAGTCACGCGTCTCGCAAATGCACTCCAGCATCGTCGCCCGACTCCAGGGACAACTCAGGCAACGACGACCCGAATTCGCCTGAAACCGCTGGGGTCAGACGCCGCCTCGCTGGGGTCAGACGCCGCCTCGCTGGGGTCAGACGCCGCCTCGCTGGGGGTCAGACGCCGCCTGTGGTGGACTGAAAGTCCGCCACCAGCGGGGCCTGACCCCTTCTCACTAGCGCCGCACATCAAGTCCCCGGCCGATTGCCCCACAACTCGATCTGCAAACGCGGTGACACCCGCCAACCTCGCGAATCGGCAGCCTCGCGAATCCAACCCGCCCGCTCGGCAATCTCCTCGGAAGTCACCCCCTGGGGCATCAGCCAGACCCGCTCGGGCTCGACCGCCGCAAACCGCCCGAGATACGCCTCAACCTCATCCACGTCCCCAGGACGATCGACGACAAACTTCAGCTGGTAGTCGAACTCACCGATCCACCGCTCGATCACCTGGGGCGCATCACGCCTCGCGTCGTGTCGATTTGCCCAGGTGAGGTCATCGCGTGGCGTCGAGTTGCCCAGCTTGGGACTGATCGACATCAGGTCGGCCTCGACCGCCGCATCGACCGTGCCGGCCGTTTCGATCGTCACCACGTAGCCCCGCTCGCGCAACTCCCGCGTCAACGGCACCACGCCGGGCTGCAGCATCGGCTCACCTCCGGTGACCACCACGTGAGGACACTCGAGCCCGGCAACCTCCCGGGCCACGTCCTGCCACTCGCGGTGCTCGCCCCGAGGCCGCCAGCTGGTCTCGGGAGTGTCGCAGAACCAGCACCTGAGGTTGCAGCCGCTGGTTCGCACGAACGCCGAGGGGACCCCGGTAAACTGACCCTCGCCCTGGATCGATGCAAAGACCTCCGCAATCCACATCCCCACCGCCTCCGTCCCGCTCTCAAGAACTCGACTGGTAACGCACCGGATCCTCGGCACCCGCCTCGGCAAACCCCTTCAACCGTAACCGACACGAATCACAGCGGCCGCACGATCGGCCCGCCTCGTCGGGGTCGTAGCAGCTGTGTGTCAGTGAGTAGTCGACCCCCAGTTCCAGCCCTCTACAGATGATCTCGGCCTTGGTCATCGCGATCAGCGGCGAGTGGATCTCGAATCGCCCCTGGCCCTCGACACCGACCCGTGTCGCCAGGTTGGCCAACTCGGTGAACGCCTCGATGAACTCGGGCCGACAGTCGGGGTACCCGCTGTAGTCGACCGCGTTGACGCCGATAAACAGGTCCGTCCCCCCCAGCGCCTCGGCCCAACCCAGCGCCACGGCCAGGAAGATCGTATTGCGGGCCGGCACATAGGTCACCGGGATCCCCACCCCCATCTCCTCCTCGCTGCGGTCCTTGGGCACATCGATGTCGTCGGTCAGGGCCGAGCCGCCAAAGGCCCGCAGGTCCAACGGAACCACCACGTGCTTCAGGACTCCGCCCGCCTCAGCCACCGCATGGGCCGCCTCGAGCTCGAAGCGGTGCCGCTGCCCGTAATCGAACGACAACGCATGCAGACTGAACCCCCCCTCGCGGGCCATCGCCAGCACGGTCGCCGAATCAAGTCCCCCGCTGAGCAGTACCACCGCCGGTCGAGTCACCGACTTCTCCTCGCTGGTGCTCACATGTCCCTGCCGATCACCAAAGTAGCTGAATTCGTGGAGATTCGGACCCGCCAGCACATTACCCAACCGGAATTCTCGCGAATTCAGCCTGGCAAAGACCTTCAACACCGCCAGACCGCTGGTTGACCCTCCCCGTAAACGACGTCTAGAGTGGATTGTTGGCCCGGGTGCCGCCAGGGGCGGTGCGGATCGCCTGGGAATCGAGAGATGCCGTGTCGAGAGGAGAGATCAGAGGGTGGCTGAGAAAGCCTGGGGCGGACGCTTCAGCGGCGAGACGGACCCTCGCGTTGAAGCCTTCACCGAATCGATCAGTTTTGACCATCGCCTGGCCGCCGTCGACGTCCGTGGTTCGCAGGCCCATGCGCGGATGCTGGCCGAGGTCGGCCTGCTCAACGACCAGGAACGTGACGCGATCGTCGCCGAACTCGACACGATCCTTGCCGAAATCTCCGCCGGTGACTTCCCGTTCCGTGCCGAGTTGGAAGACGTGCACATGCACATCGAGAGTGCATTGATCGAGCGGCTCGGTGACGTCGGTCGCAAGCTGCACACCGGCCGCAGCCGCAACGACCAAGTCGCCACCGACCTGAAACTCTACGTCCGCGACAGCATCGACACGATCGACGGGTTGCTGCTCGACTTGCAGCGGGCGTTCGTGTCCCGCAGCGAGACCGATGCCGGGGTGATCCTGCCGGCCTACACGCACCTGCAGAGAGCCCAGCCGGTCCAGGCCATCCAGTACTGGCTGGCTTATTGCGAGAAGTTCGCCCGCGACCGCGGCCGGTTGGCCGACTGCCGCACGCGGCTCAACGTCTCACCCCTGGGCGCCGCCGCAGGGGCGGGCACCAGCCTGGAGATCGACAGGGAACTGACCGCCGATGAGCTGGGCTTCGACGCACCGGCCGGCAACAGCCTGGACGTTTCCAGCGACCGCGACTTCCTGGTCGAGTTCACATCGGCCCTGGCCCTGGTGTCGGTGCACCTGAGCGGGTGGGCCGAGGAGTGGATCCTGTGGTGCTCCAGGGAATTCGACATGATCAGCCTGCCCGACGCCTACACCACCGGCAGCTCGATCATGCCGCAGAAGCGGAACCCCGATGTGCTCGAGCTGATCCGGGGCAAATCGGCACGGGTGATCGCCGCGGCCAACCAGTTGCTGGTGCTGCTCAAGGGACTGCCGCTGGCCTACAACCGCGACCTGCAGGAAGACAAGATCGCACTCTTCGACGCAATCGACACCACCGTCGCCTGCCTCGAACTGGCTCCGGCGATCGTCGAAACCGCACGGCTGAATACCGACTCGATCACCGCACGCCTCGAGGACGGGTTCCTCGACGCCACCGCGCTGATGGAGTACCTGATCCGGCTGGAAGTGCCGATGAGAACCGCTCACGAGACGGTCGGACGGCTGGTGGCTCACTGCGAATCGGAAGGCCTGAGGCTGGCCGAGCTCTCGCTCGAGCAGTTCCAGGAAATCCACGAGTCGATCGACGAATCGGTTTTCGAGGTGCTGGGAGCGGCCAACGCGGTGGCGGTGCTCAGCAGCCAGGGCTCGGGCGGTCCCGCAGCGGTCGCCGTCTCGCTGGCCCACTGGCAGCAGGCTCTGAGCCTCGATTGAGCCTCCCGGAGGCAGACCGCCATGCGGAACATCCGTCTGAGGCTGGCCTACGACGGAACCGGCTACGTCGGCTGGCAGGTGCAACCAAACGGCACCAGCGTGCAGTCGTGTCTCGAGTCGGCGATCGAGCAGCTGACCGGGACCACGACCCGGGTCACCGCCGCGGGCCGGACCGATTCGGGCGTGCACGCCCTGGGCCAGGTCGCCAACTTCAGCACCGAGTCTCAGATCCCCATCGATAACATCCGCTCGGGGCTGCAGCACTTCCTGCCCGAGGACATCGTGGTGGTCGAGGCCGACGAGGTCGCCGACGACTTCCACTCGACCTACGCCGCACTCGGCAAGTGGTACCGCTACGTGATCCACAACGCCCGGCCGCGACACCCGTTCCTGGGCAGCTACGCCTGGCAGTACGAGGCCGAGTTGGACATCGCGGCGATGCAACAGGCGGCGAGACGCCTGCTGGGAACTCACGACTTCCGCGCCTTCGAAACCCAACACCCGAACCGGGCCAGCAGCGTCCGCACCATTCATCGGCTGGATGTCGCCCGCCACGCACAGTTCAGCACCTGGTCGCTGTGGCCGGTTGACGGCGAAGCCACCGATGACTCGGGGCCCTTTGTCTGGATCGACATCGCCGCCGACGGATTCCTCTACAACATGGTCCGTGCCATCACCGGCACGCTGGTGCAGGTGGGACGTGGGCGGATGACGGCCGACGAGTTGACCGGCGTGCTCGAGGAGGGCACTCGCGACGACGCCGGTGAGACCGCTCCGGCGTGCGGCCTGTACCTGATGCAGGTCGAGTATGATGAATCCGCCGCGACCACCGACGCCGGCGGCGAACCCTGACACGACGAGCCCTACCACTGCACGTCTTTTCGCTTCACACAACTCACCACCTACCGCTCGCTCATGCGCATCGTCCACGTCATCACGCGACTGATCGTCGGCGGGGCCCAGGAGAACACCCTGCTGACGGCCGCGGGCCAGGCCGAGGAGTTTGGTGACGAGGTGATCGTGGTCACCGGCCCGGGAGCCGGCCCCGAGGGCAGCCTGCTCGACTGGGCTCTCGAGAGAGGTCTCGAGTTGAGACTGGTGCCGGAGATGGGTCGAGCGATCCGGCCGTGGGCCGATTTGAGCAGCTACCGTCGCATCGCCGCGGCGATCCGTGAGATCGATCCGGACATCGTCCACACCCACAGCTCCAAGGCCGGCATCCTCGGCCGCGCCGCCGCCAGCCGACAACAGGTCCCCGTGGTGCACACGATCCACGGAGCCGCCTTCCACCTCGGACAATCGAAGCTGGCCCAGGCCGTCTATCGGAAAGCCGAACGCTGGGCCGCTCGACGATGCCAACGCCTGATCAGCGTCTGCGACGCCATGACGAAACAGTACCTCGACGCGGAAATCGCCGCACCGGAAATGTTCACCACGATCTACAGCGGTATGGATGTCGAACCGTTCCTCGATCCGCCGCGTCCACGCGAAGAGGTGCGGGCGGAACTGGGATTCGAAGATGCTGACGTGGTCATCGGCAAGGTCGCTCGACTCTTCGACCTCAAGGGACACCGCTACCTGCTCGAGGCGGCTCCGAGGATCGTCGAAGCCTGCCCGCAGGCCCGGTTCCTGCTGGTGGGCGATGGACCGCTGCGAGACCAGTTCGAAGCCCGCATCTCACGCGATGGACTCGCCGATCACTTCGTGCTGACCGGACTGGTGCCGCCGGAACGGATCCCCGAACTGATCCACGCCACCGAACTGGTGGTGCACACGAGTGTCTGGGAGGGCTTGGCACGGGTGCTGCCGCAATCGATGATCGCCGGCAAACCGGTCGTCAGCTTCGACATCGATGGTGCTCACGAGGTCGTCATCCCCGAAGAGACCGGGCTGCTGGTCGAACCCGAATCGGTCGACGGGCTGGTCGATGCGGTGACACGACTCGTCGCAGACCAGGAACTCAGAACCCGACTCGGCGACGAAGGATGCCACAGATGGACCGAAGCATTTCGCTACCAGGAAATGGCCCGCCTGGTTCGAGAGGTCTACGAGGAGGTGCTGGCAGGCTGACAGCCCTCCAGGGACTGGCTCCGCAGCCGCCTTTGGCGGCGGAGGTGCCTGTCCCCCACCAAACACCGCGCAACCCCGCAGAGTCTGCTAGAATCTAAGAAAAGAACCCCACTCCGCTCTCCCAAGCTCTCAAGCACCCCGCCGAGGTCGCTGCCATGTCGCGTTGGTCCCCATCGCTACTCGCCGCCAGTTTGCTCCTCTTCGCCACGACCACCACAGCCGACGCCGGCCAGGTGACCATCAAGGGTCCACACCTCTGCTGTGGAGCCTGCCAGGCCCGAGCCGAAAAGGCTCTCGAGGGCATCCCCGGCCTGACCAAGGCGGCCGTCGATCGCAATTCCCGGGTCATCAGCTTCATCGCCGCCAATGACAAGGCGGTGGCCGCCGGTATCGCTTCGCTGGCCAAGAGCGGATTCTATGGCACGTCGGTGCACGACAAGAAGCCGGTCAAGTTCCCGCTCACCGGAGCCAAGAAGGGCACTCGAGCCGACTCCCACACGCTCCGCGGTGTGCACCTCTGCTGCGACGCCTGCGTCGTCGGTGCCCAGAAGGCCATCGAAACAGTCAAGGGTCTGCAGGCGATCGAGATCGATCGCAAGCTGAGGACCGTCAAGGTGATCGGCAAGAACATCAGTCTCAGTGAAGCCATCGCCGCCCTGAACAAGGCCGGGTTCTACTCGCACGTCCACAAGCCCAAGCCCAAGCCGAAGCCCAAACCGAAAAAGTCACCCAAGAAGACCAGTAAGAAGAAGAAGTAGTAGCCCTGCCATGCACCATCGCCGCATCAGTGGCGGGGCCGTGCTGCTGGTCCTGTTGGCGGCTCCCGCCCTGGCCTGGCAGGACACACCCGCCCCGCCGCAGATCCAGTATCTCGAGGGACTCGCAGAGCGACCCTACTCGGTGGCGATCGCTCCCGACGGCCTGACGGTGCTGGCCGGGGCGGTCGACGGCACGATCGGGGTCTGGGACCGCAAGACGGGTGAAGCGGTCCGAGTGTTTCGGGCGTCGAGCGGTCCGCTGCTGAGCCTCTCGGTTTCTCCGGGCGGCAAGTTCTATGCTGCCACCGGGGTCCAGGGCCCGGTGAGGCTGTTTGACCTGCCCCGCCGCAACGCCCTGGCCGAGTTGACCGGCCTCAGTGGCGACCCGACCTGCGTGGCGATTTCTCCCGACGGCCGCGTGGCCGTCACGGGCGATTCGGCCAGGATCGTCCGGGTCTTCGACCTGGTCAACAAAAAGGCGGCCCGCGACCTGCCCGGACACACCGCCGCGATCAGCTCAGTCACCTTCATCGCGGCCTCCCGCACCGTGCTGGCCGGTGCCGTCGACGGATCGCTGCGAGGCTGGCTGTTTACCAATGGCGAAGCCCAAGGCGTGATCCAGACCGCTCCGATCAACTCAGTCGTCGTCAACAGCGAGGGCAGGCTGATCGCCATCGCCGGCAACGATGGCGTGGTGAGGATCGCCGCCTGGCCCCCCCTGCCCCGCCAGCAGCTGGTACAGCACGGAGCCAACGTGGCCGCCGTTGCCATCACCCCCGACGGCAAGATCATCGTCAGCGCCAGC
>CAUZEQ010000156.1:0-10978 GCA_963578885.1 Planctomycetota bacterium | reverse complement strand
AGGCGAGGGAGTACGCCGAGGCGCTGCCGGGGTGGCTCGAGCAGGAGGTCGAGGCGAACCGGACGGCCCTGGCAGCGACGTGATGCCCCTTCCGCCGCCGGCATCGGTTCAGCGGATCGGTTCAGCGGATCGGGTCAGCGGATCGGGTCAGCGGATCGGGTCAGCGGATCGGGTCGGGCTGGTGCCAGGGTGGTGGGACGATCTCGTCGATCCGGGCGAAGTGCTCGGGGGGGATCGTCAACTCCGCGGCGGCCACCGCGTCGGCGACCTGATCGATTCGCTTGGCACCGACGACCAGCGACGACATCGCCGGTTGGGCCAGTGTCCACGCCAGCGCGTAGCGGGCCGGTGTCGTGTCGATCTCGGCGGCCAGAGCCTCGAGCGCCTCGAGCGAGTCGAACATCGCGTCGTCCCGCTCCCAGACCCATTCGGGCTTCTCGGCTCCCCGTGATCCCTCGGGTGCCTCCTCACCCCGCCGGTACTTGCCCGTCAGCAGTCCTCCCTGCAGAGACTGGTAGGGTGTGACGCCGATCGAGAATTCCTCGCAGAACGGCAGCTCGTGCTGGAAGTCTCGACGCAGGAAGCTGAAGGGGATTTGCGATGCGACCGGTCGGACCCAGTCGTGCTTCTCGGCCAGCCACAGCAGCTGGCACAGTTGTGCGGCCGAGTGGTTCGAGACTCCGATGCAGCGGGCCTTGCCTTGGCGGACGACCCGGTCGAGTGCTTCGAGGGTTGCTTCCAGCGGCGTAAAGCGGTCGGGCCAGTGAATGATGTACAGATCGATGACGTCGGTGTTGAGTCGTTTGAGGCTGGCGTCGACTTCGCGTTGGATGTGTACGGCCGAGAGTCCTCGATCCTGGGGTCCGGGGCCCAGTGGTCCGCCGACCTTGGTGGCCAGGATGACCTGGTCGCGTCGGTCGGCAATCGCCTTGCCCGTGATCTCCTCGGCCACGCCCCCGGCGCTGCCCAGCACTCGGTCGTAGCCTTCATAGACGTTGGCGGTATCGATGAAGTTGATCCCCATCTCGATCGACTCGTGGACCAGCCGGATCGCATCGGGCTCGGGGACCGGCGTACCAAACGTCATCGTGCCCAGGCAGATCGGGGAAACGAGCAGGCCGCTTGAGCCCAGGGGGCGCAGTTCCATGGTGAGACTTCCGGTTGCAGGATCAGGGGAAGCGGGCCCGGACCGACATGAGTCAGGCCAGGATGTCCTCGACCGGCTCGCCGTGCTGAGCGATCGGATACGGTCGATCGGCCGGATCGTAGATCGACATCGAGGTGTCCAGCCCCATCGCCTTGTAGACGGTCGCGATGAAGGCTTCGGGGCCGACCGGTCGATCGCTGGGATAGGCGCCGATGCGGTCCGAGCTGCCGTGCACGTAGCCGTGCTTGACTCCGGCTCCGGTCATCAGGATGTTGCTGCAGTAGGACCAGTGGTCGCGTCCGCCCTTGCCGTTGATCTTGGGCGTACGTCCCATCTCGCCCATCACCAGCAGCAGCGTGTCATCGAGCAGGCCGCGGGAGTCGAGGTCCTCGCACAGGGCCGAGTAGGCCTGGTCGAAGACCGGCAGGCGGTGGTCGCGGAGGATGTTGAAGTTGCGCTGGTGAGTGTCCCAGCCGTCGAGATCGATCTTGGCCTTCTCGAAGACCTCCCAGGTCACCGTCACGAACCTCACGCCCGACTCGACCAGCCGACGTGCGACGAGCATCGAGTGTCCGTAGAGGTTGTCGCCGTAGCGGGACTGCAGGCCCGGTTGTTCCGACGAGACGTCAAAGGCGCGCCACGGGCTGTTGGGCCGGTTGGTCGCCGTCAGCAGGTCGAAGGCACGGCGGGTGTGGCGGTCGAAGGCCTCGACGGCACCGGATCGCTCGACCCGATCGACCTCGCGACCGAATTGAGCCGTCAGGCTGCGACGTCGGTCGAGTCGATCGAGGGTGAGTTGTTCGGGCAGGGCGACGTCGGGCAGCAGGACCTCGCCTTTGATCCGCTCGGGATGAGCGTACTTGGCCTCCTTGTCGCTGTGGACCCGGCACTTGGTGATGAAGGGGTCGTATTGGCGTCCCAGGAATCCTCCGTAGAGCCCGGGTCGGGTCGAACTCTGGCCCCAGCCGGTGTAGCAGGGCATCCAGACCGAGGCGGGCAGGTCGCGTTGTTCGTGTCTCGAGAGGTATTCGACGACCGAGTTCATGCTCGGGGCCTGCGTGGGCAGGATCGGCACCGCCGGTTGGACCTTCGCCGCCGGCTTGCCGGTCATCGTGTAGAGCAGTCCGGCCGAGTGGTCGTTGGTGTGGTGGCGGGCCGAGCGGATCAGGGTCGAGCGACCCATCCACTTCGAGACCCGTGGCAGCAGATCGCAGAAGTGCACGCCGGGTACATCGGTCGAGGTCGCGCCGAATTCGCCGCGGATCTCCTTGGGCGCCCCGAACTTCGGGTCGAAGGTGTCGTGCAGCGGGGGGCCTCCGAAGAGGTAGACGAGGATGACGTTCTTGGCGGGACCCTGGCCGGGGAACCCGGCGGGTTGCTGGTTCTCGGCCGCCAGCAATTCGGGCAACTGCATGCCGAGCAACGACAACCCGCCGGCGGTGATCGCGTCACGACGCGTCACGCCGTCGCAGGCGCGTTTCAGGTTGCCGAGAACGTTGAGCATGTCTGAGCTCTGATGGGCGGGTGGCTGTTCATGGTATCGGCGTCGATATCAATGTACCAACAGCGATTGATCGGTTGCCTGTGGGTGTGGAGGAATCGGGGTGTGGGGGGGGCGGGGTGTGGGCTATGGGATGCAACCCCTCCGGGGTTGTTGGAGGTTAGATCACGCGTTTGTAGTCGAAGCCGCCGAGGGTGAAGCCGGTGGCCTGCTGGTCGGGATCGAGTTGGAAGGCGGCGATCTCGCCGGCACCTCGGCCGCCGCGGACGCGGTAGGTTGCGGACTCGCCGGTTGGCTCGAGAACGCCTCCGGTATGCAGCGGGTAGGGCCACAGAGGCGAGATTTCCAGATGCAAGTCTCCCCCTCTGTTCGCCACGTGGACCGGGACGCCCGGTTCGGCCACGTAGAGGCCAGCTCGGTCGTCGGTGCTGGGGGAATCGACGGACGTTTCGGCCGCGGTGGGTCGTGACGAGGTGGTCTCGGACGGGTTGATGGCCGGTGGTTCCAGCGGTGGCAGGTCGGGGTTGCCCAGCAGGCGTTCGAGGATGCGGACGGTGATCGGCTGGATCAGAGGGTAGGGCCAGAGATTGGCCAGGACGATCGCGCCGAGGCGGTGCTGCTGCGAGAAGAGGATCTGCGAGGAGAATCCGAAGATGCCTCCCCCGTGCCCGTGATACACGGTGTTGCCCACCCGCAATGATCTCCAGCCCAGGCACTGCGCGGCCGACCAGTCGGGTTCGGAGTACTGGGGCTGGTGGAATTCTCGGAGAGTCGGCTCATCCAGCACGTCGCCTGCTACGGCTCGATCGCGGGTGCGAAACTGAAGCGAGATCCAGCGTGCGAGGTCGGCGACACTCGAGTGCAACTGGCCACAGGCTGCCACTCCGCCCAGGCCGACATGGGGAGCCGGCTTCAACTGGTCGCGGAACAGGTCCGGCGAATAGCCCACCGCCATCCGGTCGCGCTGGTCTGCGGGCAACCAGTAGATGCTGTCGGTCATCTGCAGCGGTTCCAGCAGGTGCTGCTGGACGTATTCAAAGTAGTCCTGCCCCGAAACGCGGGCAATCACCTCGCCCAGCAGGCCGAAGGCGAGATTGGAATACTTGAAGGCATGATCGGCGGGCAGGACGATCTCTGTGTCGGCGAGAGCCTCGAGGATCTCGTCTCGCGAGGGAAATTCGGAGGTCGACCAGGTGGGGAGCGGCGTCTCGGTGACGAGTCCTGCCCGGTGAGTCAGCAGTCGTCTCAGCGTGACGTCGTCGCGACGTCCGGCGACTTCGCGGGCCGAGGCGAACTCGGGGATGTGTTGCTGCAGCGTGTCGTCCAGTGACAGGCCGCCCCGGTCTCGGAGCTGCAGCACCGCGGCGGTGGTCAGGGTCTTCGTGATCGAGGCGACCCGGTGCAGAGTGTGCTGATCGGCCGGTTCACCCGTGCCCAGGTCGCGGGTCCCTAGGCCTCGTGACCAGGCCAGTTCCTGGTCGACGACGATCCCGACGCACAGGCCCGGCAGTCGTTGCTCGAGCACAAGTTGTTCGAGCTCGGACTCGATGGCGGGGAGCGCGGTGGTGAGGAGGTCGGTCATGGATCGAGTCTAGCCGGTTGGCTGAGGTGGTACAGGAAGATGCCGGCGGCGGCGGCGACGTTGATCGAGTCGACGCGGTCGGTCATCGGGATGGTCCAGAGTTGATCGCAGAGTTCGACCAGCGAGTCGTCCAGCCCGGAGGTCTCGTTGCCCAGCATCAGCACCAGTCGATCGGGTCGAGTGACCTGGTGCAGCGGAATGGCGTGTTCGTCGAGGACTGCTCCGGCGGTGGCGAAGCCCCAGTGCTCACGCAGTCGGACGATGTCGCCGGGGAGGTCCTGGCAGAGTCGGATGGGGAGCCTGAGTGCCGAGCCGGTCGAGACTCGCAGCGTGCGGCGTGAGAAGGGGTCGGCGGTCCCGGTGTCGACCAGCAGACCGTCGATGCCCAGTGCGGTGGCCAGGCGGATGATCACGCCCAGGTTCTGGGGATCGCTGACTGATGGGCAGGCCAGGAAGGTCTGCAGCGGTTGCAGTGTGTCGACGAGTTCCTCGAGCAGCGGGGAGGGGGGACGAAGGGCACAGCCGAGCAGTCCGGCGTGGAAATCGAATCCGACCAGGCGGGTCGCCAACTCCTCGGGCAACACGTACACCGGCAGGTCCGGCGGGATCCAGTCGTCGTTGCGGGCCAGCTTGCGGTCGCTGATCAGCAACGAGACCATCTCGCAGTCGCTCTCGATCATCCGCCGCACCACCCGGTCACTCTCGGCGACCATCATCCCCAGGTCGCGGGTGCGGTTGGTCGACCGGAGATTCCGGTAGATCTCGATCCGCTCATCGTCCAGCGACTCAATCGGGAAGACGGGCATCGATCAGAAGGCGAGCACGCGCTGGGGGTTCTCGACCAGCATCGTCTGGATCTGCTTGTCGTTGATGCCCAGCGTCTTCATGGCCTTGACCAGGCCGGTCGTGACCACCGTGTAGTCGCTCTCGGTGATCTTCCACTCGCGGCCGGTCCCCTTGGCTCCGGTGTAGTCGTTGTTGAAGTAGGGTCCGTTGTCGTGGCTGAAGTAGACCTGCTTGGCGTGCCCCGAGTCGACCAGTGCCTTGACCTGCCGGGCGATCTTCTGGTTGCCGTAGTCCTTGGCATGCCCGACGCGGTCGAACTGGACCCCGATGCCCATCCCGACCAGTCGCCGGTGGTACTCGTGAGCCTCGCTCTCGGTGCGGTCGTCGAGGTTGCCCTGGTGGCCGATGATGATCTTCGAGGGTGTGACGCCGTGCTTGAGGAACAGCTGGGCTTCTTCGAGACCACCTCCGTCGGTGGTATGAGTGGTGATCGGGCAGCCGGTCGTGCGGCTGGCGATTGCCGCGGCGATGTGGCACTTCCGCTCGCTGGGTCACAGGTAGCTGCTGGTGGCACACTTGATGATCCCCACGGGGATCCTGGTGTAGTCGTCGCCCCAGTCCCCGTGAGGGTCCTCCATCCCCGAGGTGATCTCGCGGATGTAGAGCTCAGCAATCTTCTTCACGCCATCGCGGCGACGTCCCAGGGCCAGGGCCCACGGATGCTGCGGCGCCAACGCCTCGCACCAGAACCCCGTGCAGGCGATCACGTGGATCGGAGTCTTGCGGGCCAACTCGACCAGCAGCCGCGGATAACGGCCCACTCGGATCGGTGTGCACTCGACGATCGCACCGGGGCCCTGCCCGCTGCCGAGTGTCTGGTGGAAGCGGTCGAGCAGCTTGACGGTGAAGTCGAGCATCTGCTTGCGGACCGGGTCGATCGGCGCGGGTGCGATTTCGTAGAGCTCGGCCCAGTCGATGGCCGGAGCGTGTTCGTGCATCAGCGTCACCCCCAGCTTCGAGGCATCGACCGGTCCGAGCACGGTTCTGACCTTCGGACCCGACTTCGGCTTGGCCGTGGCGGTGGCTGCGGTGGCTGCGGTGGCTGCGGTGGTATGAAGGAACTGGCGGCGGGAGAGTGCAGTGGTGGTGTTGGGGTCGGTCATGGTGGTGGCTCGGTGTGTTGAGTGGGGTTGAGGGTTACAATGTTGCCGTGATGAAAAGGCAGGTGCAAGTTGTGGCGGTCTTCTGCGTGGCGATGGTCACGTGGGGAGGCTGGTCATTTGCGGCTCCGCCACGGGCAGGGAAGGATCCGTCCCCACCGAAGTCTCTGAAAACGATGACCGCCACGTGGGACTGGGCGACAGATCTGCGGGCCGATGTCGGGTCCCGGAATCCTCTGCCTGACGGATACGGATTCCGGGACGTATGGCACCTGTTGCGGACCACGCGTTCGAAGGGACCGACGGCCACCCGGACCTGGCAGCGTGACGGTCGCTACGAGATGTTGAAGCTGCGAGGCGATCGGTTGTTCTCGGCGCCGGTCTCGGCCTGGACGTTCCGGCTGAAGCCGACGGCTCTGGCCCCGTTTGCCGGTCGTTACACCGCGGCCCAGAACATCGGCGTGTCCTTCAAGGCGGGCGACGCGGTGATTGCGCCGGGACCGGATCATGCGATTGTGGTCGGTTGGCGGAGCCCGGTGTCGGGGATCCTGGAGATTCGGGGTGAATTCCAGCACGCCCAGTCCTGCTGCGGAGTGAATTCCCAGATCGACTGGTACGTGGAGCGTGGCCCGGCTCCGGATCCTCTACGTGGCTTCCGGCCGGTGTCTCTGGCCAAGGGCCGCTCGGATTTCGGGACCCCGACCGAGCACGGTCGTTTTCACCTCAGAGATCTCAAAGTGAAGTCCGGCGACTTCGTCTACTTCATCGTCGATTGCGTGGCCGACGGCACCGCGAATCCTCATCACGGTGACGCGACGCGGCTGGTGGCGAAGTTGACCGTCCGCGGGGCGAGATTGCCCAAGCCGCCCAGTTACGAGAAGGTGGTCCGACCGCTGTTGGCCAAGCACTGTGTCGGTTGCCACGGCCAGGAGACACGCGAGGGTCGCCTGGACCTGAGGACTCTGGCGGGGATCCTGGCCGGAGGCGAGAGCGGTCCGGCGATTGTGCGGGGGGACCCTCAGAAGAGTTTCCTGGTTCAGCTGGTCCATGCCGGCGAGATGCCTCCCCGGGGCGAAGAGAAACTGGCGGCCGCCGAACGACTGACGCTCAGCCGCTGGGTCCTGGCCGGTGCCCCGGCCGAAGACGATCCCGGCGACGTGCCTCCCTTGAGGCTGGTCAGTGATGAGGACCGAAAGCACTGGTCGTTTCAGAAGCCGCGACGGCCCAGGGCACCGGTCGTGCGGGCTGTCGATCGAGTGCGATCGCCGGTCGATGCCTTCGTGTTGAGTCGACTCGAGGCCGCGGGCCTGGGGTTGGCCCCCGAGGCGGATCGGTCGGCGTTGTTACGGCGAGCCAGCCTCGACCTGCTGGGACTTCCTCCCTCGCCCTCTGACCAGTCGGCCTACCGCGCCGACACCGCACCTGGTGCCTACGAGCGGATGATCGACCGCCTGCTGGCCGATCCCCGGTACGGAGAACGCTGGGGTCGCCACTGGATGGACGCGGCCGGTTATGTCGACGTAAGGCTGTTTGATGGCGACGCGGCGACGATCTACTTGAACGAAGGCATGTGGCGCTACCGCGATTACTGCATCGCGGCTCACAACACCGATATGCCCTGGGACCGGTTCATTACCGAGCAGCTGGCCGGAGACGAACTGGCGGCCTGGGACACGATGAAGCGGTGGACGCCCGAGGTGCAACAGCAGCTGATTGCCACCGGGTTCCTCCGCAACGTCGAAGATCCCACCAGCGAGAACCAGTACGGCGTCAAGGAGCGCTACGACGTGCTGTTTGACCTGATGAAGACCGTCTCCTCGAGCCTGTTGGGATTGACCCTGGAATGTGCCCGGTGTCATAGCCACAAGTACGACCCGATTCCCCAGCGGGACTTCTATCGATTCATGGCCTGTTTCGAGCCGGCGATGAATGTCCACGATTGGCGGAAGCCTCAGCAGCGGTTTCTGCACACGGTCTCGGCGGCTGAAAAGGCCGAGGTGGATGCTCACAACGCCGGTGTCGCGGCGCGGGCCAAGGTGCTCACCGAGCAGTTGAAGCAGGCCGAAGCACGGCTCAAGACCGAGCAGGCCGGTGCGGCTGAGCAGGTGGCGACGCTCAAGAGTCAACTGGCGGAATTGAATGCGTCGAGGCGGGGGTACGGAAAGATCCAGGCGTTGTGGGACGTGGGAGCGGATTCGCCATCGCAGTTGCTGAGGCGGGGTCAGTGGAACAAGCCGGGGATCCGGATCGAGCCGGGGTTTCTGGAGGTCTTGTCTCCGGGCCGCGCCGAAGCGGCCCAACGGCCTCGGGAGGCTCGACCCGGTACCAGCGGCCGTCGACTGGCCTTGGCCCGCTGGATGACTCGCCCCGATCATCCTCTGACAGCCCGCGTGATCGTTAACCGCGCGTGGCATCATCACCTGGGGGCCGGCATCGTGGCCACTCCGGGCAACCTGGGTCGCAACGGCGCGAAGCCCACGCACCCCGAACTGCTCGACTGGCTGGCGACCGACTTCGTGGATCACGGCTGGAGCCTGAAGCATCTTCATCGCCGTATCATGCTCACGGCGACCTACCGCCAGGCATCGCATCGGGGTGACCCGCAGGCTGCCTTGGCCGTGGCCATCGATCCGGGCAACCGGTTGCTGTGGAGGGCGAACCTGCGTCGGATCGAATCGGAGGTGCTCCGCGACTCGGTGCTGTCGGTCTCGGGGCGGTTGGACCTGGCACCGGGTGGCCCGCCGGTGATGCTGACGACTCCCACGAACGGGTTGTCGATGGTGAAGCCGGGGCCGTCTCCGACCAGCGTCCATCGCCGCAGTGTCTACCTGCTGGCACGGAGGGTCTACCCGCTGAGGTTTCTCGAGCTGTTTGATTCTCCGATCGTCCCGGTCAACTGCACCAAGCGGCCACAATCGGCCACCGTGCTCCAGTCGCTGGCCTTGCTCAACAGCCAGTTCATGGTCGAGGGTGCCGAGGCGATGGCCACTCGGGTGTATCGACATGCCGGCGACGATCCCCCCGAGCAGGTCAGGGGGGCGTACCGGTTGAGCCTGTGTCGAGATCCGGATGCCGACGAGATGAAATCCTGTTGCGAGTTTCTTGCCGAGCAGGCTGCCGACTCGGGCGGCCCCGCAGCGTTACGAGACCTGTGCCAGATGTTGCTGTGTACCAACGAGTTCCTGTATTCCCCCTGAGGGGTTCGGGCGGAGGTTGACCGGGTGGGCGAAGCGAAAGAGATCCCGAGCGTGTTCGATGGGGAGACGACGTCGCAGGTCGGCAGAGCGTGTGGGACCCGTCGGCAGATGCTGGCCGAGGCCGGGTCGGGGTTTGGCACGTTGGCTCTGGCCGGGATGCTCGAACAGGACGGTCTGTTGGCTGCCGGGTCCGAGCCGAACGACCTGGTGCCGCGTCCCGCTCACGCCCGGCCGCGAGCTCGTGCCGTGATCCAGCTGTTCCAGAACGGCGGTCCGTCCCAGATGGACCTCTTTGACGAGAAGCCCGAGTTGACCGCTCAGCACGGCAAGGTGCCCAGCCAGGAGATCGAGACGTTTCAGCTGGACAACAACAACGTGCTGCTGAAGTCGCCCTACCGGTTCTACGAGGCGGGCGAATGTGGCATGCGGCTCGGCGAACTGCTCCCTCATACCTCCTCGATCGCCGACGAGATCTGCCTGGTACGTTCGATGCACACCGGGCACAACAACCACCCGTTCGCGATCAACATGATGCAGACGGGCAAGACCTTCCCGGGGCGGCCGGCGATGGGGTCGTGGATTTGTTACGGGCTGGGCACCGAGCGGGACGATCTGCCGGGGTATGTCGTGCTGCGGAGTCCCAAGGGCTACAACACGTCGGGGAAGATGGTCTGGTCGAGTGGCTGGTTGCCTGCGGTGTACCAGGGGACCGAGTTCAACAGTTCAGGCGACGTGGTGCATTACCTGTCGCCGCGTCCGGGCACGAAGCCGGCCGGACGACGGCGGGCGCTGGACCTGCTGGCGAAGTTGAATCGCCGTCATCAGAAGCGGTACCCGCTGGAGACCGAGTTGGAGGCTCGGATCCAGAACTACGAGCTGGCCGCTCGGATGCAGTTGGCCGCTTCGGACGTGTTGGACCTGAAGCAGGAATCGAAGGAGACTCGTGCACTCTACGGTCTCGACAACCCGGTGACCGCGGCCTACGGATCGCGGGTGCTGATGGCCCGTCGGCTGGTCGAGGCGGGAGTGCGGTTTGTGCAGGTGTTTCCTCCGGCCAGCCCCAGTTCTCAGCCGTGGGACAATCACAACAACCTGCCCAGGGACCTGCCGAAGATCTGTCGCCAGACCGACCAGCCCAGTGCGGCGCTGGTCAAGGATCTGAAGCGTCGAGGCCTGCTCGATGATGTGATGGTGATGTGGACCGGCGAGTTCGGCCGGTTGCCGATTTCCGAGGCGAAGGACGGGCGGGATCACAACCGCAACGCCTTCAGCCTGTGGATGGCCGGCGGCGGGTTCCGCGGCGGGCACGTGCATGGTGCGACCGATGACTTTGGCTACGCGGCGGTCGAGGACCGTGTGAGCGTGGCGGATCTGCACGCGACGGTGTTGCACCAGCTGGGGCTGGACCATCGCCGGTTGGCGTACGGTCACAGTGGTCGGCCCGAGCGGTTGACCGATCCGGAAGTGACCGGGGCGCGGGTGCAAAGCGAGCTGCTGGCTTAGGGCCTGATGTGGCCTAGCAACCCGTTGTAGAACTCGGGCCCTGGGGTCAGACGCCGCCCACAACGGGGTTTGCTCCACCTGTCGCGTTTCACAGGCGGGGCC
>CAUZEQ010000155.1:0-11037 GCA_963578885.1 Planctomycetota bacterium | reverse complement strand
ACCAGCACTCGTTGCAACTCGAAGAAGGGGTCAGGCCCCGCCTGTGAAACGCGACAGGTGGAGCAAACCCCGTTGTGGGCGGCGTCTGACCCCAGGGTCCGAGTTCTTTCTCATGAGCGGGCTGCTAGCGGGTCCACCACTCCGGCTCGACAAACAGGTCGCTCACCCGGAACTCCAGGCCCGGCAGCACGGGGTCACCCGAGAGTGTTTCGGCGGTGGTCTGGACCCTCAGCGCCCGGCCCGGCTCGGCCACGTGGACCGACTTGTCGAGCGTGTTGACGATCCAGACGCAGGGGACTCCCCAGGCGTGCCATTCGAGCACCCTCTCGGCCATCTCCGCTCGCCGCTGGTTGCTGGTCGCCAGTTCGATCACCAGTCCCGGCCGCGACTCGGTCACCTCACCGTCCATCTCCGCAAACGCGTCTCCGGTGACGAACACCGACACCGGCGGACACCTGACCGTATCGGGGTCTCGGCAGGTCACCAGCCCCAGCTCGTAGCAGGCATACACCGGTTGGCTGGTCGTGTTGCCCTCGTGCAGGTGCCTTCCGAGTGCCTTGGTGAGGTTCAGCACCACGGTGCCGTGAGTGTCGTCGGGCGCTTCGAATTGCCGGACCTCACCGGCGACCAGTTCGCACCACCGCCCGGCCTCGGGCAGCTCGGACTTCGTCTCGGCGAATTCTTCGGCATTGAGCATGCCCCGAAGAATACGACCGGCTCGGCTATCGGTGCAACCAAGCATCGCGCGGCCTATGATGAGAGCCGCCGATGGTGCGGGAGAGAGTGGTCGAGCGATTACGAGATCAACTGATGTCTTCATCCGAAAACCACCCCGTCACCGTGCGACCCTTCGAATCTCGCGACCTGGAAGTGGTGAAACAGATCACCGTCGAGGCGTTCAGCGGGGTGTCGATCGACGAGGCGGCCGAACTGATCTTCGGCTCGATCAACGGCCACGACTGGAAGTGGCGGAAGGCTCGACACATCGATGCCGACGTGGCCCGCGAGGTCGACGGGATCCTGGTGGTCGAATCGGACCAGGGCGAGGTGGTCGGCTACATCACGTCCTGGCAGGACACCGAGGCGGGAATCGGCTACATCCCGAACCTGGCATTTGTTCCCGGTTGGCGAGGCCGCGGGCTGGGTCGAAAGTTGATCGAGTTGGCCCTCGAGAGGTTCCGCGAGGCGGGGCTGACTCTCGCCAAGATCGAGACACTGGCCCAGAACGACGTCGGGCACCACCTGTACACGTCGATCGGGTTCCGCGAGGTGGCCAGGCAATCGCACTTCTTCATGGATCTCCAGCAGGCCTCAACCGCGGATGAGCCCACAGGCGAACCCGCCGTTGGGCCCGACCAGGATCTCGGCGAGAGCGACTGATGGTGATTGCTGTTCTCGGAGCCACCGGTCAGCTGGGCAGCGAGTTGCTGGAGTTGTGGGGCGAGGCAGCCGTCGGGCTGACTCGTGAGGAGCTGGACCTCTCGGATCCGTCGACGATCGAGGCGACTCTTGAGACGATTGCTCCGGAGGTGGTGGTCAACGCGGCGGCTTACAACCAGGTGGACAAAGCCGAGAGTGAGCCGGCAGCGGCGATGCTCGTCAATGCCCAGGGACCCCGCCAACTGGCTCGATGGTGTGCCTCACGAGGCGTTCGCCTGGTCCACGTCAGTACCGATTTCGTCTTCGGCTCGGACACGTCTCGCAGCGAGCCCTATGCCGAGTCGGACGAGACCGGCCCGTTGGGAGCCTATGCTCTCAGCAAGCTGGGCGGAGAACTCTACGTCCGCAGCGGCTGTCCCGACCACCTGGTTGTTCGCACATGCGGCCTGTACGGCCACGCCGCTTTGCGGCGGGCCGGTGGTGGCAACTTCGTCGAGACGATGCTGCGTCTGGAATCTGCGGGGGGACCGATCCGGGTGGTTGAGGACCAGAGGTGTACTCCCACATCGGCGAGCGTGCTGGCCGCCGCGATCGACGCGTTGCTCGAATCCGGCTGCAGGGGTCTCTACCACGCAACCTGCGGCGGCAGCACGACGTGGTGCGAGTTTACTCGGGAGATCTTCGAGCGGTCGGAGTTGGATGTCGAGGTCGAGGCGATCACGACGTCTGAGTTTGGTGCCCCGGCAGCACGGCCGGGGTACAGTGTGCTGGATTGCGGTCGGCTGGTTCGCGACACCGGCTACACGCCTCCTGACTGGGACGATGCGTTGACCGAATACTTGGCCTCACGGGAGGCCGACCATGAGTAGGCCAGGACGATGAGTACGATCGCGACGCTCGAAGAGACGCTCGGCAAGGCCGTGGCAACCGGGAAGATCGGGACGGTGGTCTCGGTTCGGTTGCTGCTGCAGTTGCCCGAGTCGAGTGCCGATCTGGAATCGGCCGCTTCGGTGCTGCTGGGGCTTTGTGGTCGGCTGATCGGATCCGACGCCGGTTCGCTTGTGACTCGAGGCCACGAATCGGGCCGACAGCTCAACCTGCTGCTTCGCCTGGACGCCGGCGGGATCGCCAGTGTGAGCGTTACTCGCGGGAGTTCTTCGAGGCTTGAATTGGACCTGGTGGTGGTCGGCAACCACGGGGTGATCCGCATGGAGGGATCCGAGTTGGCCGAGGAGATGGGATTGAGTGGGGAGTCATTTGCTGAGGGGGAGAGGGCGTGGCTGGAGCGGATCCCGGGGTCAGACGCCCCGCCACGGGCGGGGCGTCTGACCCCGGGGCGATGAAGGAAAAAACCTGTTTCTCAGCGGGTTTTGGCGTGGGATTCCTCGGTTTCGTGCACCCTTTATTACATACACTCTTGTGCGTCGCGGAATCCGTCGCGGTAGAATAGTCGCATGAGCCAGTTTGACCATTGGATTGAGCGTCTGGCACGGCGGGTTCGATGGGGAGAATTCCTGCATCGGGCCGCCAACTGGCTGGCGGTTTACCTGATGGTGACAGGTGGCGTGGTCCTGGCGGCCAAGCTGCTGGTGCCCCGCGAGACCTGGCCGGGGCCGTTGGGGGGCGAGTACGCCGCGGCGGTCGGTTGGCTGCTGGTGATCTGTGGCCTGGGTGCGGCAGTGCCGTTGCTGATCAGCTGGCGGCGATCCGCTCAGAGTCGCCTGTCTCGAACCGACCTGGTCGCGTGGCTCGATCGTCGACTCGGAGCCGGCGGACTGCTGATGACGCTCAGCGAAACCCCCGATGTGACTGAAACAAGTGACGCGTCGGGTCTCTGGTCGGCGAAGTTGCCCGGGCATGAGGCGGCGTGGCGGATGTCGATGCCGTTGGTCCGCCCCACCCGCTTCACTCGCTACCTGGCAGTCCCGCTGCTGTTTGCCATGATCGCCTGCGCGGTCCCCTGGCGGACGGCCTACTCGAGTTCGACTCTGCGAGACACCGTCGGACAGCGCGAGACTCAGCAGCTGGTGCAGTTGCTCGAGGAGTTGAAGCAGGCGGGTGTGCTGGAGGAGAAGGAGCAGGAGAAGCTGGACGAGGAGATTCGGAAGCTGGCCGAGGACACCCGGCGATCGCCTTTGACCCATGAGAAGTGGGAGACGGTCGACTCGCTTCGCGAGCAGATGCAGATGCGGCTCGACTCCAGGTCCCGCTCACTCGACAAGGCCCTCGCCGCCGTCGAATCGCTCGAGTCGGCCAAATTCGATGCCAAGGGCGAGCTGACCAATCTCGACCAGCAGTACTCCGAGCAGCTGCTCGAAGACATCCGCGACGCGCTGAAGAACAAGTCGCTCGACGAGTTGCCTCACAGCCTCCAGGAATTGGCTCGTCGCTACCAGCGTCAACAATCGGACCGGGGCAAGGGCCAGCAGGGAAAGGGCCCAAAGGGCGAGGCGGGCAAGGTCAACAAGAGCGGTGGAAAGAAGTCCGAGTCGGGCCAGGGCAACAAGAGCGGTGGAAAGAAGCCCGGGACCGGCAAGGGCAAAAAGGGCGGCGGAAAGAAAGGCGAAACGGGCGAGGGCCAGCAGGGCGAGGGGAAACAGGGCAAGCGGTCGTCTTCTGGAGCAAGCCGGTTCGGGTTGCCGAGTGATCCGGCCGAGCGGAAGCAGGCACTGCAGGACCTCAAGGAATTCCTCGAGCAGGAATCTCGCCAACTCGAACAGCTCCGGCAGCAGGCTCAACGCAACCCCGGCGGCACGTGACGCAGTTGTGGAGGCAAGCCGCATCCGGGGGGCACGTGACCTCACGGCGGCGGCGGCCGTTCCGGTCGGGACGGCGGAGGCAACCAGCAGTCGGGGAGTCCCGAGCGATCGGGCAGCCCCGGCAGCGGCAGCGTGACTCGAGGCCGCGGCGACGCGGCGATCACTTTCGGCAAGGAATCGGACGCCCAGGGCGTGAAGTTCAAGGAAGTGGTTCTGCCGCCGGGTACGCTCGATGACCCGGACAATCGCATATTGAAGATCACTGGTCGGGCTCCCAACGTCGACCCGGCCGTCTCGGCAAAGCGTGGTGCCGCCCGCGAACTCGGCCCGACCGCAGGAGGGGCCTCGTGGAATCGCCGTCTCAGGCCCCGTCACCGCGGCGTGGTGCGCAAGTACTTTGGCGGTGATCGCGGTGGTCGCAGCGGCAAATGGTCCGCCGACTCGGGCGGTCGCCAGCCCTAGGTCCTCTTCCTCTTCCTCTCCCATTCTCCCCCAATCGTGACAATCCCCCGTCGAATTCGCTCGACGTACAAGTCCCGTTGCGTGCCGATGTGACCGGGACCTGAGCAGGATCCGAAACCGTGACTGACTCCGTGACGCCCACAACTTCCGAGCCTCTACTCTCGCCGGCCGACATCGATCGGGCCGGGTCTCAGATCTCGGATCTGCTCGAGGGCCTGGGCACGGCGATCCTGGGCCAGGGCGAGCTGCTCGAACAGGTCACCATCTGCCTGTTGGCTCGCGGCCACCTGCTGCTGGAGGGCCTGCCGGGCCTGGGCAAGACCGAGCTGGTCAAGTCGCTGTCGGCTCTGTTGGGCCTGAAATTCCGCCGCGTGCAGTTCACTCCCGACCTGTTGCCCAGCGACATCATCGGGGCTCCGATCCTGCAGGACGGCGAGGCGGGTCGAACGCTGGTGTTTCAGCCGGGTCCGATCTTCGCCAACCTGTTGCTGGCCGACGAGATCAACCGGGCGACTCCCAAGACTCAGTCCGCGTTGCTCGAGGCGATGCAGGAACGCCGGGTGACCGTGCTCGGTGAGTCTCATGTTCTGCCTCAGCCCTTCTTCGTCCTGGCCACTCAGAACCCGATCGAGCTCGAAGGGACCTACCCATTGCCCGAGGCTCAGATCGACCGGTTCACGTTCAAGGTGCTGGTCGAAGGTATTGATGCAGCGACGTTGACCGAGATCATCACCACCCGCCAGCACGGCCAGGCTCCTCAACTCGATGTCGTCTGTTCGGCGGCGGAGTTGAACGAGTTGTTTGAGATGGTGGATCGAGTGCACCTGCCGCGGGCCGTGGCCGGCTACATCGCCCGGATCGTCTCAGCCACCCACCCGGCGGACCCCGAGTCTGCCGAGGCGGTGCAGCAGTTTGTCCGGTTTGGAGCCTCACCGCGAGCGGCGATCGCGTTGGCCGGGACGTCTCGAGCCGCGGCACTCATGGCAGGCAAGCCGAACGTGGGTTTCGAGGAGGTACGCAGGGTGGCCCAGAGTGTGCTCGGGCATCGGTTGATCCTGGACTACTCGGCCCGGCTCGAGGGCTGGACGACTGCCCAGATGGTCGACCTTGTGGTCGAGGCGGTGCCTGAGATGGCCAACGAGTTGCCCGAGGACCTGGCGGGATGAACCACGGATCCCGCCACGATCGGTTCCGGTGCCTCGCAGCGATTTCGGAGATCGGGCTGTTGCTGCTGGTGTGCCTGGTCACCTCCGCACCGGTGTTTGCTCAGCAGAGACTCAACGGCGAGAATCTCGACATCCTGGTCGATTCGAGGTGGGCGGGGACCAGTGCGGGAGGCTACTTGCCGATCCGGATCCGGGCCACGAACAATGCCAGGGACCGGACGGTGACGTTCCGGGTCAACGGAGCCAACGTGTCACCGGTCACCCGCACGATCGGGTTGCAGTCGGGTGCCACGACCGAGTTGACCGTCCTGGTCCCGATGTTCGGGTCTCTGGAATACAGCCGTCCGCAGCTCGAGGTGCTGGTCGACGGAAGACGGAGCAAGCGATTGACGGCAGTCCTGGAATTCCCCGGCGAGGCTGCTCCGTGGCCCGAGCCGGCGTTACTGGTGATTTCCGACCTCAAGGTAGACTTCGATGAATACGACAAGGCGGTCCACGCGTTCTTTGCGAAACAGCCTCAGGCCCTTTCGCCCAGCGGGTACTACCTGGGTGGTGTCAGCACCGAGAGCGATCGGCTGTGGATTTCTCCGACGTTACTGCCCAGGACTTGGCTGGCCTACACGGGTCTGGACCTGGTGAGTGTTCCGTTGTCGACGCTGGAGTCGATGGAGGCTGAGGCGCGGGACGCGATCCTGGGCTGGGTCGAAACGGGTGGGACCCTGCTGGTGACCGAAGTCGGCCGGCCGGCGTCGGAATCGACAGAGCTGGCGGCGGTGCTGGGTCTGTCGCAGCGGGCCGCGGCCGGCGACAGCTGGCAGGTGCCGACGGAAGCTTCGCGGGCGGGGTCTCTCAATGATCCAGTGGCATCGACATCACCGGCGGCTGCAGTCTCCGGCGCGGCCGTCGCCGCACCCGGCCTGACACCGCCGACAACGGCCCCAGTCGTGGCGACACGTGCCAGTTCGAGCTGGCCGGAGGGGGGCGAGGTGTTTTCCTACCGGAGAATCCAGAGGGGTAAGGTGGTGGCTTTTGTCGGCGATCCGATGACCGGCGGCAAGGCGGACTGGGTGTGGTTTTTTCGGGAGCTGTCCGAACCACGGGTTGGCAGTCGTTGGTTGGAGTGGGAAGGCCGTCACGGCATGTCGACTCGAACCAGCCTCGACAATTTCCGGAGATTCACCGTGCCGGGTGTCGACAGCGTGCCGGTCGCCGCGTTCCTGATCCTGATCACGGTGTTCACAATCGTCATCGGTCCGGTCAACTTTGTCTACCTGCGGCGTCGTGGCCAGTTGTACCTGCTGGTGGTGACCGTACCGGTGATCGCGTTCGTCACCAGCACGGCGATGCTGGGCTACGCTGCGCTCTCGCATGGGTTCGGGATCAAGTCTCACACCCGCAGCATTACGTTTCTTGACCAGGGCAACGAGTCCGCGGTGACGATGGCTCGAGTGGCCCTGTTCGCCGGCATGGCTCCTTCGACGCTGGAATTCTCGCGCGACACCGCCGTCTATCCCGCCTGGCCACCTGGCTCGGGTTTCGGCAGCGGATCGGCCGACTGGACCGATCGCCAGGTATTGGGCAACAGCTGGATCAAGACTCGCACCCGAGCTCAGATGCAGACCGTCCGCCGCTTTCCATTTCGCGGACGCATCAGTGTGGATTCGCCCGATGACCAGGGCCAGGTCACCATCAGCAACGGTCTCGAATGGGACCTCCGCTACCTGTACGTCTGCGACCAGGCGGGCAGACGCTACCTGGCCCAGGACATCTCGGCCGGGCGTTCCGTGAAACTCGACGAGCTGCACCTGAGTGATGCCAGTCGCCTGACTCCGTTGACCAACGCGGTCTCGGAGCACTACCTCGAATCGGCCAACTTGCAAAGCCGGCTTTCCCGCCAGGAGATTGTTAGCACTCGGTCGATGATCGAAGCCGGATACTCACTGCTCGAATTCCATCTCTCGGCGTTCAAGCAGCCTGACGGATTCAACCAGATGCCCCGCCGATCCTACATGGCCATTCTCGCCCAGGACCCCGGAATCGAACGCGGGTGCAGCACAAGCGACAGCGGTTCTCTGCACGTGCTGGTCGGGCAGTACTGATCCGGCGCGACCCACCGCACCCTGAAAACCACCCAACCGACTCACCCGGAGCTCGCAGGCATCGTGTCGAGTGTGACCGACGAGACCGAACTCGAAAGCGGCGAATTGCCGCCGGCGTCGCCGTCGATCGAGATCCGCAACCTGCACCGGTTCTTCGGCACACTGCGGGCCGTTGACAACGTGTCGTTTTCAGCCTGTCCCGGCCAGGTGATGGGGTTCATCGGCCCCAACGGGGCTGGTAAGACGACCACGATGCGGATCCTGGCGACGCTCGATCTGCCCACCGCGGGAGACGCGTTGATCTGCGGCCAGTCGGTGATCGACGAACCCGACCAGGTCCGCCGCGTGCTGGGCTTCATGCCCGATTCGTTCGGCCGTTACCCGAACATGAACATCCTCGAATACCTCGACTTCTTCGCTCGGGCCTATGGGTTCCGAGGTGCCAAGCGTCGTGAGGCGGTCGAGCGAGTGTTGGACTTCACCGAGCTGGGACCATTGGTCAACAAGCAGATCGACACTCTGTCCAAGGGGATGGCACAGCGACTGTGCCTGGGTCGCACCCTGGTCCACGACCCCAGCGTGCTGATTCTCGACGAACCCGCCGCCGGACTCGATCCTCGAGCCCGCGTCGAGCTCCGCGAACTGATCCACCTGCTGGCCACGCAGATGCAGAAGACGGTCCTGATCAGCTCACACATCCTCACCGAGCTGGGTGAGATCTGCGACACCGTGGTGATCATCGAGGCGGGGAAGGTGCTGGCCAGCGGTTCGATCGAGGAACTGCAGCGCGGGGTGGCCGGTGAGGAGTCCGAGGTGAGTCAGGCGGACTCGGAAATCGCGATCACGGTGCTCGAGGGGACCGAGGATCTCGAGAGGTGGTTGGTGCAGCAGCCGTTCGTCGAAGCGGTCAGCATCGCCGGCGGACGCACCATAGTCTCGTTCTCCGGCGACGACGACGCTCAGCACGAACTGCTCAAGGCGCTGGTCAACTCGGGTGCTCGGGTGGTCAGTTTCGAGGCGAAGACGCAGACGCTGGAAGACACCTTCATGAGGATCACTCGCGGGGAACTGCAATGAGTGGTCAGGCCGAAGTTACCGCTGCCAGTGATGCAGGTTCGGATCGAGTGCCGTGGTCCGAGCGGATCGACCTGTGGGCCGACCGCTGGAGCGATCGGTTCAACCCGGTCGTGGTCCGCGAGATCCGCCAGGAGTTCCAGGGCGTTCGGTTCGGGATCACGCTGATGCTCTCGTTGATCGCCGCCTGGCTGGCGTCCGTGTTTGGCGTGATCATGTTGTACGACCGCATTCGGCAGCCCGAGATCGGCGACGACCTGTTCGGGTTCTTCTTTGCCGTGCTCGCCTTCCCGCTGTGCCTGGTGGTTCCGTTCGGGCTGTTTCGCAGCATGACGTCGGAATTCGTGGGGACCACCTGGGAGCTGCTGGTGGTGACTCCGATGGGAGCCGCGAAGATCGTGCGGGGCAAGGTGGCCACGGCGATGCTGCAGGCGGCGATCTACATGGCACTGCTGGCTCCGTTTCTCTGCTTCACCTGGCTGCTGAAGGGGATCGGGGTGATGCATATCGTGCTGGGCCTCACGCTCTTGATCATCGCCTGCTTCAGTCTCTGTCACCTGGCCCTGTTCTGTGGCTCGCTGATCCGCAAGGCGGCCTGGCAGGGATTCGGCTTGATCGTGCTGATGACCGGCAGCCTGTTTGTCTGGGGATTCCTCTGCGGAGTGGTCCCCAACGCCGGTGAAATGGGTCTTGAGACCTGGATTGGGGGTGGGATCTGTGTCGGGATCGGGTTGCTGTACATGATCGTCGTTGCCTCGGCCACCGCCGTCGCGTCGTTGACTCCCACCTACCCGATCTACAACTCACAAGCCGTATTGCAGGCTTCTTTGTCGGGTGGTCCCACTCGGCAGGTGTCCGGGTCGGGCGGGTCGGGCGGTGCGGCAGCGAGTGAAAATCAGACCAACGAGTCGACGGGTGATCGCGAGGAGACTCGATGAGCATCGTCGACGTGGCCCTGGACCGCACCGCTGCCATCACTGCGGCAACCAGTGATCGGCTGAACCCGATCCTGATCAAGGAGACCCGTCAGGCGACTCAGAGCAAGCTGTTCTCGACGGTCTTTCTGATGTTCGTCGCGGTGAGCTGGCTCGTGCTGGTCATGGGGACACTGTCTCAGTGGGAATACCTGGAGACGCAGCCGACCGCCGAGCTCTTTTTCGCGTGGAATTTCGGGGTCCTGTCGTTTGCGATCCTGGTCATCGTGCCGTTCGGGTCTTATCGCAGCCTGCTGGCCGAGCGGGAACTGCATACCTACGACCTGCTGAGGATCACGGCGCTGAGTCCTCGCCAGATCGTCCGGGGCAAGTTGGGCACTTCGCTGCTGCAGATCGTCGTCTACTACTCGGCGATCGCCCCCTTCATCGCCTTCACGTCGGTCCTGCAGGGATTCGACGTGGCGTGGATTTCGTGGGTGCTGCTGATGTCGTTCCTGTGGTCGATGGCCCTGTGTACCGGTGCCCTGTTGACGGGGATCTCGTCGCGTCAGAACCAGTGGCAGTCGGCCAACATGGTTGGGCTGATCATGATTCTCTTGATCGACTGGGGATTCGTGCTGTCGTTTGTGCTGGCGGGTCGCAGTGCGGTCAACTTCGAAGACCCCGACTTCTGGTGGGTCAACGGCCTGACCCTTCTCGCCGCGGTCTCGTACGTCATCCTGGCCGGCCAGGTGATCGTGGCCCGCCTCACATTCGCTTCGGGCAACCGCAGCACGGGCATCCGCGTGGTGCTGGTGGCCCAGTTCTGGCTGGTGGTCGGGCTCCTGTGGCTGCTGGTGTCACTGGACAATCCGATCGTGCTAGGCTCGGACTTTCAGATCAACGTCGGTTGCGTGGTCCTGCTCCATTGGACCGGTGCCGGGTTGTTCCTGGTGACCGAGAGCGATTTTCTGTCGCGGCGGATCCGACGTCGATTGCCCGTGAGGCGGCTATGGCGGCTGCTGGCGGCTCCGTTTCTGCCCGGCGGGGCCACAGGCACCGTGCTGGTCTTCGCTCACCTGATGCTGATCGGCCTGGGGCTGCTCGTGGCCGGGATCCTCGTGGGCGGCGATCCCGACTACGCCGAGCGGATCGAGACGCTGGTGATCATTCTGCTCAACGT
>CAUZEQ010000154.1:0-11117 GCA_963578885.1 Planctomycetota bacterium | reverse complement strand
CCTGACCCCTTCTTCGAGTTGTAACGAGTGCTGGTTGAGAAGGGGTCAGGCCCCGCCTGCGTGCCGTTCTGGGCGGAGCGGGACTTTCTGTGGGCGGCGTCTGACCCCGTCCCACACCCGAACTTGCGTTTCTCAACCCGCCGCAGGCGGGCTAGCGACCGACAGCCAGCATCCGCCTGGCGCATTCCTGGTCACGCTCCTTGGCGGCGAGTTCGGCGTCGGAGGTGGGAACCCGTTTCGAGGCTTCCGCGAGCAGGTCCTTTGCGGCCTGGCGATCGATCTCGTCGAGGCGCTGTGCCCGGTCAGTCAGCAGCGTCACCGTCCCCGCCTTGACCTGTACGAAACCGCCCTCGATGAAGAACTTCTCGATTTCGCCATCAGCCGTCGAGACCGTCAGCACGCCGAAGCCGAGCCGACCCACCACCGGAGCACGGCCCGGCAGCACTCCGGCCTGCCCGTCGTACAGCGGAAACTGCAACGACCGCACCGGCGCATCGAGCAGCGTCGTTTCCGGCGTCACCAGGACAATCTGCAATGCGCTGTCTGCCACGATTTCCTAGGCCTCCTCGGCCATCTTCTTCGCCTGCTCGGCGGCTTCTTCGATTCCGCCGACGTACATGAACGCTGATTCGGGCAGGTGATCCCACTTGCCGGAAACCAGCTCCTCGAAACTCTGGATCGTCTCATCCAGCGGAGTGATCTTGCCCGGCTTGCCCAGGAAGACCTCGGCAACCAGGAATGGCTGCGAGAGGAACCGTTCGATCCGGCGGGCACGGTGGACGACCTGCTTGTCGTCCTCCGAGAGTTCATCGACGCCCAGGATCGCAATGATGTCCTGCAACTCGCGGTACCGCTGCAGGATCTGCTGGACCTCGCGGGCCACCGCGTAGTGGCGGTCGCCAACGTACTGCGGGTCGAGCACCCGGCTGGATGAGGCCAGGGGATCGATGGCCGGGTAGATGCCCTTCTCCGAGATGCTCCGTTCGAGATAGATGAAGGCATCCAGGTGAGCAAACGCGGTCGCGGGGGCGGGGTCGGTCGGATCGTCGGCGGGCACGTAGACGGCCTGCACACTGGTGATCGCGCCGCGCTTGGTCGAGGTGATCCGTTCCTGCAGTTCGCCCAGCTCGGTTGCCAGTGTCGGCTGGTACCCCACCGCCGAGGGCATCCGGCCCAGCAAAGCAGACACCTCGCTTCCCGCCTGAGAGAAACGGAAGATGTTGTCGATGAACAACAGCGTGTCGGTTCCGGTCGTGTCGCGGAACCACTCGGCCATGGTCAACGCCGAGAGCGCGACCCGCAGCCGGGCGCCCGGGGGTTCGTTCATCTGTCCGAAGACCATGCAGGTCTGCTCGATGACCGAGCGATCCGTCTGGCCGATCTTGGTCTCCTGCATCTCGAGCCACAGGTCGTTCCCCTCCCGGGTCCGCTCACCGACCCCCGCGAACACCGAGTAACCACCGTGGGAACTGGCGATTCGCGCGATCAACTCGGTCAGGATCACCGTCTTTCCCAAGCCCGCTCCACCGAAGAGGCCCGCCTTGCCGCCCCGGACAAACGGGGTCAGCAAATCGACCACCTTGATGCCCGTCTCGAAGATCTCGGTCTTCGAACTCAAATCCTCAAGCAGAGGAGCGTGCCGGTGAATCGGCCAGCGCTCCTCGGTCTCGACCGGACCACGCCCGTCGACCGGTTCTCCGAGCAGGTTGAAGACCCGGCCCAGGGTCTCCTTGCCCACCGGCACCGTCAGCGGGCCTCCGGTGTCCCTGACGTCCATCCCGCGGACCATGCCGTCGGTGCTGCCCAGGGCGACGCAGCGGACGCGGCAGCCGCCGAGGTGCTGCTGCACCTCGCCGGTCACCTTCACCGTCAGACCCTTGACCTCCGCATCGATGTGCAACGCGTTGTAGATCGACGGCAGCTTGTCCTCGGGAAACTCGGCGTCGAAAGTCGAACCGATGACCTGTGTTACCTGCCCGACGGTTTGCTCAGTGGCCGTTGCCATCACGGTGTCTCCTGCGTGTGAGTCCACGCCTGGTTGCTGGTGGTCTGTGGGTTGGGTCGTGTTCGTGTCGGGGTTATTCGAGAGCCGCGGCCCCGCCGATGATCTCGCTGAGTTCGGATGTGATCTGTGTCTGGCGGGCCCGGTTGTACTTCATCGAGAGCGTATCGATCATCTCCCCGGCGTTCTCCGTGGCACCCTTCATCGCCACCATCCGGAAGATCTGCTCGCTGACGGCGGCGTCGAGGAAGCACTTGAACAGCCGGGCCTTGAACGACGCCGGAACGATTTCCTCGAGGATCTCGCCGGCCGACGGGAGAAACTCGTAGTCCACCGAACCGCCGCCAGCGGACTGCTGGGGGGTGTCGGACCCGTCGCCGGGGCCATCGAGCGACCCGACCGGCAACAGGGTCTCGATGGTCGCCTGTTGACGCGATGAAGATTCGAACCGGGTGTAGGCCACGTCGAGCCGGTCCAGGTCGCCGGCGGTATAGGCCTCGATGTACCTGCCGGCCAATTCGTCGACCTCGTCGAAGGTCGGCTTTTCTTCGAAATGAGTGTACGAGTGGTCAACCGTCTCACCCCTGAACCTCAGGAACGCCAGCCCGCGTTTTCCCGACACTTCCAGCGACACGTCCTGGCCCTCGGCCCGCAACTCCTTGATCCGCGGTACCGCCCGCCGCAGCACGCCGCCGTTGTAGCCTCCGCACAGGCCGCGATTACTGGTCAGAACCAGCACGGCCGACTTCTGCTGAGTCTCGCGTGCCTCGAGCAGCGGGTGGCTGAACGAGAGAGCTGCACCCGAGAGATCCGAGACGATCTCGGCGATCTTCTGAGTGTAGGCAGCCGCCTCGGTCGCGCGATCCATGGCTTTCTTGAATCGCGCCGTCGCAATCAGCTCCATCGTCCGCGTGATCTTGCGGACGTTGCGAACCGCCTTCAGGCGTTTGACAATGACTCGGATGTTGGCCATCGCTGCCGTTTCAACTCTGGGGTGCGGTGACAGAAAAAATTCGCTCGGGCCCAAGTGGCGGCCCGGCGGGTTTCAGGATTCAGAATCTTCCTCGGTCGCAGCAGCCCCTTCAGCCGCGTCGGAATCGTCCGAGGACCCGGCCGAGAGCTGCACCTTGAACTCCTCGAGAGCAGCCTCGAGTTGTGCGACCAACTCGTCGTCCAACTCGGCCTTCTCGATCAACGCGTTGCGGACCTCCGACTTCTGCTCCCGCATGAAGGTCAGCATCTCGACTTCGACACGGGCCACGTCGGCAACCGCGACATCATCAAAATAGCCCTTGGTCCCGGCATAAATGCTGATCACCTGGTCGGCGACATGCAGTGGTGTGTACTGGGGCTGCTTGAGGATTTCGACCATGCGGTACCCGCGATCGAGCTGGGCCTGGGTGGCCTTGTCGAGTTCCGTGCCCAACTGCGCAAACGCCTCGAGTTCACGGAAGGCGGCCAGGTCCAGTCGCAGAGAACCGGCGATCTTCTTCATCGCCTTGTTCTGGGCATTGCCACCCACCCGCGAGACACTGATGCCGACGTTGATCGCCGGGCGGACGCCGGCGAAGAACAGGTCGGGTTCGAGGTAGATCTGGCCGTCGGTGATCGAGATCACGTTGGTCGGGATGTAGGCCGAAACCTCGCCCTCGAGCGTCTCGATGATCGGCAGGGCGGTCATCGAGCCGCCGCCGAGTTCATCGCTGAGCTTGCTGGCTCGTTCGAGCAGCCGGCTGTGGCAATAGAAGATGTCGCCGGGAAACGCCTCGCGACCCGGAGGACGTCTCATCAAGAGCGACAATTGCCTGTAGGCAATCGCCTGCTTCGAGAGATCGTCGTAGACGACCAGGGCGTGCTTGCCCTGGTACATGAAGTACTCGGCCAACGCCGCGCCCGCGTAGGGAGCAATGTATTGCAGCGGAGCCGGATCGGCACTCGAGGAGCAGATCACGCAGGTGTAGTCCATCGCACCGTGCTCCCTCAGCACTTCGATCACGGTGGCCATCGTGCTGGCCCGCTGGCCGCATCCCACGTAGATGCAGATCACGTCCCCGCCCTTCTGGTTGAGGATCGTGTCCAGGGCGATGGCGGTCTTGCCCGTCTTGCGGTCCCCGATGATCAACTCACGCTGACCACGCCCGATCGGAGTCATCGCATCGACCGGCTTGATGCCCGTCTGCAGAGGTTCTTTCACCGGCTGCCGGGCAGCAACGCCCGGTGCGGGAGTCTCCAGGGGGCGGGTCTCGGTTGTGACAATCGGCCCCTTGCCGTCCATCGCGTTGCCCAACGGATCGAACACGCGACCGATCATCTCCTCGCCCACCGGAACACTCAGCAGAGCCCCCGTCGTGCGGACCTCGTCACCCTCGGAGATCGAGAGATACTCGCCGAGGATGATGATTCCCACCGAGTTCTCTTCGAGGTTGAAGACCATGCCCCGGCTGCCGCTGGCGAATTCGACCATCTCACTGGCCATCGCCCCCGAGAGCCCATAGCAGCGGGCGATGCCGTCACCGACCTCGAGCACGCGGCCGGTCTCGGCCGTTTCCATCGTTCCGCGAAAGTCCTCAATCTCCTGCTGGATGACTGAAGCGATCTCGTCGGCCTTGAATTTCATGAAGACTCCTCTCGCGCATTCGGTCCCGCAACTGTCTGATGCGGGTCCGCAGCGAACTGTCGTACACCGTATTGTCCACCTGGATCACCAGTCCGCCGATCAACGAAGAATCGACGCGGGTTTCCAGGATCGGAGTGAATGGGAATGCCGCATCGAGCGTGGCTCGAATCGACTCGAGTGCTTCGGGTTCGAGTGCGTGCGAGGTGGTCACCTGCACGCTCTTGCGACCACCACGCTGGTTCTCGATCAGGCGTGCCTCATCGAGCACCAGCGGCAGCAGTTCGAGCCGTTCGTGGCGGGCCAGGGTGGTCAGGAAACTGACGAGCACCCCCGAACCCACCGGACCCACAACCCGCTCGATAATCGCCACCTTCTGGTCGCGACTGACGGCTATCGAGATCAGGATCGCGTGAAAATCGGGATGGGCTTCGAGAACATCGTCGAGGAAGGAGGCCAGTTCGTCGAGTGTCGTGGCGACGCCGGCCGATTCGGCAGCGTCGACCAGCGCGATGGCATAGACGCGAGCAATCGCCTGCGCCGAGGGATCATCCATCACGCTGCTGACTCGAGTCCTGATTTTCTGGCCGTCGGCCATCTCAACTCTCTCCTCGTCGCGTCCTGTGCCCTGCCCTGTCTACTGTCTAGCCCGCTCCCGCGCTCACTTCGGCCAACGCCTCGGCGATCAACCGCTGCTGATCAGCCGCATCCAGCGACCTGCCCAGCACGTGCTCGGTGGCGGCGGCGACCTGATTGGAGACCTGGTCGAAGAGATCCTTGAGGGCCTGGTCACGGGCTCGTTCGATGTCGCCCAGCGCGCGATCCCGAGTCGCCTCGGCTTCGCCCTGCGCCACCGCCATGATCTCGTTCTTGGTGTGCTCGGCATCCCGCCGCGCCTCGGCCAGGATCTCCTTGACCTCCTCCTGGACACCCTCCAGCTTCGCCGCGTGGTCGGCCAGCATCTGTTCGGCCTTGACCCGTGCCGCTTCGGCCGCGTCGATGTCACCCCGGATCCGCTGCTCCCGGGCATCCAGTCCCTCGGCCAACGGTTTCCAGGCGAACTTCTTGAGCACAAACATGAAGGTCAGAAACACCACCAGCGACCACAGCGCCAGGTCCGCCTTGGGTTTCATCGGAACCCCGGTGTCATGCGAATCGCCACCCTCGCCATGTGCTTCGGAACTCGGCACCGGATGTTCGGCCGCCTCGGCGGCCATCGCCGTTCCGTCGGCCGTTATCCACCACCCCGCGATCGCGACCACGCACAGGCCACATATCAAGGTCTTGTGCATCTTGATGCCCTTACACAGCAAAGCGTCAGCAGCAACAGCCGTCGTTCCCGCGAACCAGCCACCCCTGGTGACCGGCGCGAAGGAAACCAGCAACCGGTGCTAGCCAACTGACATGATGCAGATGATCAGCGCGAAAAATGCAGCACCTTCGATCAGTGCGGCGGAGATGATCATCGCGGTCTGCACGCTGCCAGCCACCTCGGGTTGCCGAGCCATGCTCTCCACGGCCGACGCCCCGATTTTTCCGATGCCCAGCCCGGCGCCGATAATCACGATCCCGGCTCCGACGCTGGCGAGGTTCAAGCCGCCGAGGCCACCGGTCTGGGCCAACGCCGGCATACCCGTCGTCAGCACGATGGCCATCGCAGTCCCGACAATCTTCATGCTCTGTAACACGTCTCTTTCTCCTTGGTCATGGGCACCCTGGAAACAGCCAATCGCACCGTTTCCAACGGCTCCGAAACACGTTTCTTGTTTTGCCCGAAGGTTTCCCGTCGCACTCCTGCGAGTGGACCACACATGGGATCAAACGACCCGGCGAAGTTCAGCCGACGCCACGGTCGGTTCTTGTCTGTCGATGTTGCTCCGGTCTGCTTAGTGAGGATGAATCGCGGTTGAGATGAACAGTGTTGAGAGGAACGCGAAGATGTAGGCCTGCAGGAAGGCCACGAACAGCTCCAACATCCCGATGGCAATCTGCCCGCCGATGCTCGCCCCCACCACCGGGTAGTGCAGGTACCAGGCACTGCCTGAGGTGGCGGCGATGAAACCGAGGATGACGGCGATCACCGTATGGCCAGCCATGATGTTTGCGAACAGCCGAATGCACAACACGCCATGCTTGATGAACAGCCCGATCACCTCGATCGCCCAGATCATCGGAAGCAGGACCAGCTTCAGCGGTAAGGGCACGTCGATGTGGGGAGCCTGGGCCAGCCAGAAGCCACCGATGCCCAGTTCCCGTGAACCGTAAAACAGCGTGGCCCCAAATGCGGTCACCGCCAGCGCGCCCGTCACGTTGATCTCGCCGGTGGCCGAACCCAGCCAGGGAAACACTCCCAGCAGATTGCAAAACAGGACGTAGAAGAAGCACGACCAGACAAACGGCAAATACTCATCAGCCGGGTGCACACCGCCGGAGGACGCTTCGCCGTGATCCTCGTCATCGTGGCCGTGACGCCCGTCACCAATCGTCGGCCGGACCACCTCATCGCGGATGAACACTGCCAGGAATTCCCAGAAGTTCCACCAGCGGCCACTTGCCGGCTGACCACCCGACACCCGACGCGAGAGCCCGCGGAAGATCACGAACGTGATCACGCAGACCACCAGTTGCAGGACCATGAACCTGGTCATCTGCAGGTGGAGCCCGAAGAGCTTGAACTCGGGCAACGGCAGCTTCATGCCGAACGGCAGCTCGAAGAACGGGAAATCCCGAACATGATGAAATGTGTCGGCGTGACCGGCAGCCATCAGCTCTGTCCAGAACTCGGGTCCACTGCAACGTGCTGCTGCTGACGGACCAGGAAATACGACTCAATTGCCAAGGCGGCCATGTAGCTGAGAATCAACCAGGCAAAAAACTCGCGGAACCCCAGCTCCGGACGAGTCTCTCGGATCACCAGCACGCCGGCCAACACCAGCAACATCCGTACGGCGGTAGAAAGCAGGATGGTATGCGGAGCCGTCGCAAGTCTCGGTATCAGCCCCATCACCATCAGCACCATCAGGCCCGGCAGCAGGCACAGCCCGATCGCCCAGGTCAAACCCTCGAGTCCGGCCATCCCGCCGGCCCAACGGGCGGGCAGGGCGAGCACGAGCCAGAGTCCGGCGAGGGTGGCGATCAGCCAGGCGGATTGTCGAAGCGGATGCATCAGGCGTCAGACTCGGGATCGGCCGCAGATTCCGTCGGGGATTCCTGTCGTTTCGCCGGCGAACCGGCAATTTTCAGTAGATGAGTCATCCCCGCTCCCAATCCCAACACCGCCCCAATCACTGTCAGCCACGGGGTCGTGTCGAACCGTTTATCGAGAAACACTCCGACTGCAGGCGGGACCGCCATCTCCAGAGACACCGTCGTCGCGGTGGAAACCCACCGCATTGCGGCCGCCATCGGGGGACGGTTATCGGGAGATGACTCCACTACGGTGACCCATGAATACTCGCGGTGACCACGCTGGAACCGGATAGGTCGCGGTCAGTCTATTGGTCGTCCGTGAGGTTGTCAAAGCTGCGGGGAGCCACTTTTGGAGCGTTCTCGAATCTGGTGCCTCGAGTTCCCAGCTTCGAGGATCACCACCTCACCTCGACCCTGGCACGCCCCGCCGCACCAGTCGTCTCCAAACTCCGTTTCGGTTGAACCGAGCGTTTTCTTCATGGTAGAAATAGGGCTGAATTCACGGGCCAATCAACTCTTCAAGAGACAATCCCTCCAGCAGAGGGATTCACGGCGTACCGCCGGGTTCCTCAACCAGAACACGGCGGCCGCGTTTCGCCTCCAGGCGATCGCAGCGGGCACGGACGACCGCACAAGCACCGCACAACGGTGTTGGTTTTCCTCTGTCTGTTTGGCGACGAAGAGGCGGCCCGATGGTGAGTCACGACAACGGCCAACCGGCTCGGTCTGGCAACGGCGAGTACCGCAAGTCGCTGCAGGAAAAGACCCGCAGGGAACTCGCTCAGCTGGCACGCCGGCAACGGATCCCCGGCTGGCACCCGATGCGGAAGTCCGAACTGGTCGACGCCCTGGCCCGGGCGGCCAGGCAAAACGGCAGCCACCCCAAGAAAACCCGACGGAAACCGAAGCCCCAACCGCCGTTGGGTGCCGTCGGAATCGCCGGGGCCGGACCCGATCTGCTCGTCGCCGAATCAGTCAGCTCACGCTGGATCTCCGCACGCTGGAATGTCTCCTCCAGAATGCTCGCCCGAGCCGAGTCGGCCCTGGGAAGCGACTGGCACCGGGCGCGAGCCGTACTCCGGGTGCTGAAGATCACCGAGGACGCCGAGGGGCCGGCGTCGGAGTCGCGAGTGAGAGACGTCAAAGTGGAAATCGAGACGGCTGAATGCTGCTTCGAAATCGACCGGGTGGGACTCCCCTACCGAGTCCAGCTCGGATTTGCCGTACCCGGCCGAGGCGATTTCTTCGCACTCTCACACTCCGATCCCGTCTCCACACCTCGAAACTGCCAGAGCCATGACGGCCGGCAACCCAGTCACGCAACCGCTCGCAACTCCCGGTCATCCCCTCCAGCGGCCTCAGCAGGTCTCAATGCTCTCGACGATCTGCCGCTGGAAATCCATACCGACCTGGTCATCTACGGCCGTACCGCTCCGGAAACACTCATCGAACTCGACCAGGCATCCGTCATCGCAGGACGCGACGGGAGATTCGAACTCAGGCTCCCACTGGAAAACGGACGGCAGTTCGTCCCGGGAACCGCCACGGCCGGAGACCGTGCGAGCAAGAGACAGGTGGCACTCTCGGTCGAACGACACCTCAAGGTGCTCGACCCCGAACCCACCGATCGTGCATAGTCTCCCGCGCGGTGGCAGGTCTGGCAGATTGGGGAGGCCACTATTCACTATTCAATCCGCCGCAGGCGGACTGACCCCAATTGTGGGGTATTGCCGGGGGGTGAGTCCGGGTATAGGATCAGGTTGTCGGGTTGCCTCGGTGACTCGGCAGGCCTTTGCCAACCCGGGCACGATTTTGTTGACCCTACAAGCATGACCCCGGGGACCTTCCACGGACGGCCGCGTGTATATCCGAGCCTCACGGCTCGGCTCACACAACCCGGACGGGTGGTCCCCACCTGATTCTTTCGGGTCCAAACAAGAACCCGCTCGGGACTCTCTTGGCGAAGGCCTCTTTCTTTTAACCCGCTTCCTTTTTGGTCACCCTCGTCTAGTCTGGTGACATGACCGGGCTGTTCGAAGAGGCCGAGTCGGCCAACCTGGATCGCGCACGTCCTCTGGCGGCGCGGATGAGGCCAAGGTGCCTCGACGAATTCGTCGGGCAACAGCATTTCCTCGGCCCCGGACAACTGCTCCGACGAATCCTCGACGCCGACCGACTCAGCTCGGCCATCTTCTACGGACCTCCGGGGACCGGCAAGACGTCGCTGGCCGAGTTGATTGCCACGGGGACCGAGTGCGTCTTCGAACGGCTCAACGCGGCCGCCGCGGGGGTCAAGGAGCTGCGTGAGCTGCTCGAGAAGGCTCGTGACCGACTGGCGACCGGCGGTCGACGTACCCTGCTGTTCGTCGACGAGCTGCACCACTTCAACCGTACCCAGCAGGACGTGCTGTTGCCCGACGTCGAGAGTGGCGTGGTGCGGCTGATCGGGGCCACCACCGCCAACCCCTTCTTCTCGCTCGTCTCGCCACTCGTCTCGCGTAGCCAGATCTTCGAATTCCAGCCCCTGCAACCCACCGACATCCGACAACTGCTCGACCGGGCACTCACCGACACCGAAAACGGGTTGGGTCGATTCGAGGTGACTGCCACCGAGGAGGCTCTGGCGTTCCTGGCCGAGGTGGCCGACGGAGACGCACGGCGGGCACTGAACGCATTGGAAATCGGAGTCTTCTCGATTGCCTCTGATGCCAGCGACACACAGCGGGTGCTCGAGTTGGACGTCGCCGAGGAATCGGTCCAGAAGAAGGCGGTGCATTACGACGACGACATGCACTACGACGCGTCCAGCGCGTTGATCAAGAGCCTGCGGGGCAGCGACCCCGACGCGGCCATCTACTGGCTGGCCCGCATGCTCGAAGCGGGCGAAGACCCTCGCTTCCTGGCCCGCAGGCTGGTGATCCTGGCCTCCGAGGACATCGGCAACGCCGATCCGAACGCACTGGTGCTGGCCAACGCCGCGGCACAGGCGACCGAACGGGTCGGGATGCCCGAATGCCGCATCATCCTCGCACAGGCCACCACCTACCTCGCGCTGGCACCCAAGTCCAATGCCTCATACGTCGCCATCGACCGGGCCATCGAAGACGTCCGCACCAGGTCGGTGCTGCCGGTCCCCCGACACCTCAAGGACTCGCACTACCCCGGAGCCGGACAACTGGGCCACGGAGAGGACTACGCCTACGCCCACGACGGAGACGACGGCTGGGTCGACCAGGACTACCTCGGAGTCGATCGGACCTACTACGAACCGACCGACCGGGGGCACGAGGCGCAGATGAAACAACGGCTCGA
>CAUZEQ010000153.1:0-11245 GCA_963578885.1 Planctomycetota bacterium | reverse complement strand
CGGGATCTCCAGGGACATCGCGCCGACCAGGACCTCGACCACCGGAGTCACACCCCTCGGCTGATCGACAAAGTAGATTGCCATCCGGGACCGGTCGTGCTCAATGCGGCCGCTGGGGTGGTAGTGCACCTGCACCACGAAGTCCGAACCGGCTGCCATCCGTCGACCCAGGCCCGCCGCCAATCGCCTCGGCTGAACACCCACCGCCCAGCCCCCCAGAGTGCCGCCTCCGCCGAAACCCCAGCCGCCGAAACGCCGGTAGCCTGCAGCCGGGTCGGCCGCATCCAGCCGCCTGGCACTGCCGGTGTCGTCGTAGCGGAAACTCGCGTGGTGCACCACTCGAGGGTTCCCCGGCCGGAACTCGATCGCCGAGATCATCCGGTCCCGCTTCAGGCCGCTGGGGATCACGAAGTACCAGTAGATATCGGACCCCTCGGCAGGGATCGACACCGATTCGGGCATCGACAGCACCAGGTCCGGCTCGCCCAATGACCAGCCGCCGGGGTACTGTGGTGCCGTCGGTGCCCGTGACAGGTCGCCGGGCGGGAGACCCGATTCGAGCCAGCCGCGTAGCAGCGACAGTTCCCGATCGCTCAGCCGTAAGTCGTCCTCGAAGTGGCCGAAGCCGGGTCGAGGCTTCCAGGGGGGCATGATCCGGCGGGTGATCACATCGAGTACCTGGCGAGTGCGGTTGGCCACGTCGGTGTAGCTCAACAGGGAAAACGGTGCCGAGGCGTCCTCGCGGTGGCAGCGACCGCAGCGACGATGCACCAACGACGCCACGTGGCTCGACCACGTGACCGGCCCCAACCCCACTCCCGCCTCCGACTCGACCTCCTCGAGCACACAGCCGATCGGCTGTGTGCTCACCAGCGACCGCGACCGGCCTGCGAGCACCGTGTCGACCGCGCGAGCCAGGTCGCGACTGGTGACACGAAAACGGCGACGACCGACGTCGACGTACCCGTCGTCGATGCGGCCGCGGTAACAGAGTCGTCCCTCGGAATCGATCACGAACGACTCGGGGACATGCGTCGGCCGCAATTGGCTGCGCAGTGCCGTGTGGGTCAGATGGGCCGATTCACAGATCACCGCGACGTCGCTGCCCAATTCTTTGGCCAGGCCCGAATCGGTGTCGGTCTGGATCACCAGCAGCTTGACGCCGCGGCCCTCTGCGGCCTGCTGCAGCCGCTTGAGCATCGGCAGGTAGGCTCGGCTGATCGGGCAGGTGCTGCTGAGATAGACGACAATCGTGGCCGGTGACTGGGTACGGCCGCCGACACGGTGAACGGTACCGGTGCTGCCATGGAGATCGATGGGTTCGATGACCGGCCGCCCGGCGGGTCGCTCGGATACTCCGCCGACCGTCGCGCTGCCGGTGAGAATCGGCAACAGCCCGCCGACCCAAGCAGCCAGGCCCAGCAGCGCGAGTAGCGAGAGGACCAGCGGGGTGGTGACCGCTCGCAGCGGGTGAGGCGAAGACGTGCGATCCACGGCGGTCCGACCGTTGGAGATGCGGGCCGGGACGGTACCAGATGAAACGGATCGCAACGAGGCGAGTTGAGTGGCTTGGCCGTTAAAAGGGAGCGGCCGCCGCAGAGTCCCGCAACTCTACGACGGCCTGCCACCCTCGGACACACACCGTACGGGTTTCAGCCGGAGCCCATTGGCTTAGACCCGAAGCAGTGCTTCCACCGGAACTAGTCCGGCGGAATGCCCAGGAGTTCTTCCTCCTCTTCCTGGATGATGATCCGCGGTGTGACCATCAACATCAGGCTCTCGGTCTCACGACCGATGCCCGAGTTCTTGAAGAGGCGACTGATGTAGGGAATCTTGTTCAGGATCGGAACGCCGGCCATCGTGCGACCCTCGCGGAGCCGCTTCACGCCGCCCAGGAGCACCGTGCCGCCGTCGGGAACACTGACGGTCGTGGTGACATTCAGAATCTGCTGAATCGGCTGCTGGACCGTCAGAGTCCCGCCACCGCCGCCCTGCTGGCCCTGCTGGCCGCCCATGCCGCCACCGCCCATGCCGCCACCGCCCATGCCGCCACCGCCCATGCCCCCGCCGCCCATGCCGCCACCACCACCGCCGCCAATTCCGCCAAAGCCGGATTGAGCACCCTGTGAGAGCGAATAGGCGAGATTGGTTCCCACAGGCAGTGCCTGGCCGAACTGGCCGGCCGTGCCTTGGGCCGGCCGGTAATCACGAGGCCCGCCACCGATTCCGCCCATGCCCATCATGCCGCCACCACCACCGCCCCCCATGCCACCGCCCATGCCGCCGCCCTGGCCGCCGCCCTGGCCACCCTGGCCACCCTGGCCACCCTGGCCACCACCACCACCGCCGGAAAAGGTGAACGTCCGCATGCCGGTGATCTGAGTGAAGCTGGGTTCGACCGTCAACCGCACGTACCGACGGTCGGCCGATACGACCGCCTGCACCCGTAGGAAGACACCCTCGGACAGCGTCTGGATGACCGGGGTGTAACCAACACCTCCGAAGATGCTACCGCCACTGGGGATCATGCTCACCACGAATGGCTGCATCTGCTGGTCACGGATCGTCGCCCGTTGCCCGTTGAACATCGTTACCTTCGGTGCCGCCATGACGTTGGTTCGGGCGTCGCCCTGAGCGGCCTGGATAAAGAAGAACGTCTCGATGTCCGAAAGAATCGCCATGCCGAACTGCAGTCCGCTCTGAGGGTCATACCCACCGAAGTCGGGTATGCCGATCTGGAAGGATCCCTGCCGGAACTGCAGGTCGAGATCGTCGGTGAACTGGTCCGGGGACGACATGCCGATCACGGTGGGACGTGAGTACTTGTCGCGGCTAACCAGGTTGCGGATGGGAGCCTGATTGAAGAGGCCCATGCCGCCTCCCTGCTGCTGCTGGCCACCCTGGCCACCCTGGCCTCCGCCACCCTGGCCACCACCACCGAAGCCACCGCCCTGGCCGCCACCCTGGCCGCCGCCGATGCCGCCGACACCGAACTGGCCGCCACCACCGCCCTGGCCACCACCACCCTGACCGCCCTGGCCCTGCTGGCCGCCGCCACCGATGACGCTGCCGAAGGGAGGCAGAGGATTCCCGGGGCCCGACTGCTGCTGGCCACCACCGCCGCCGCCGCCGCCACCCTGAGTACCGCCGGTTCCGCCGTCGAATAGAGGACCACCGATCGAGTCCTGGATGTTCCAGTCGAAATCGATACCGATTCGCTCGTAGAAACGGTCACTCACCGAGATCTGCCGAACCTCGATCGTCACCTGCAGGTCCTGAAGCCGACGCAGCTGCTCGAGCAGGTCGGCGATCTCGTCGTGAGTCTTCTGGGTCGCGCGGATCACAAGACTCAACGTCGATTCGTGACCGCGTACGCTGCCCTGACCACCAATCTCATCCCAACTGCCCGGTTCAATCGTCGATGTGATCAGGCTCGACAGCGAATCGAAGTTGATCGAACGAGCTCCCCCGGTGATCTCCGACTGCATACCGCTGCCGGGGATCGATCCGGCCAGACTCGCCGCCGGATTGACGCCGACCTGGAACTGAGCCGAAGTGCTGCCAACCGACAGCTGGCCAGTCGATTGTCGTGAGGGATCCTGCGATGTGCCAACGCCGAAACTTGAAAGCGTCCCGTCGATCGGCGTGCCGATCTCCAGCGGCACGACCAAATCGGCGACCGGATACGTCGCGGTGATCAGACGACCCTGCTGACGGATCGTGCTCGTGATCTTCAGCACGTCGTCCTGGATCGTGTAGTCCAGGTCGAGCGGTTCGAGCATCAGGTTCAGGATACTCTTGAGCTTGATGCCGTTGAGATCGATCGAGACCGGCGAGTTGGTCGTGGCACCGACCTCCTCGAGACCCAGCTTGTCGATCACGATGTTGATCTCGATCAGCTGGCGGATCTCGTCGATCACCTCCTTGAGTGGCGCCTCGTCGAAGTGCAGCGAGATCGGCGAGTTGAGACTCTTCTCGATCTGCAGTTCCTCGGTGCTGCGAGCCCGGTTGTCCGGATGCCCGTAACGCTTGCGACGCTTGACCAGGTCGGCCCACTCCTGGCGACCCGGATAGGCGTAGTCGTCCATGGGAAAGACCATCGCCATCTCGACGTCGTTCAGAGCGTCCCACAGACTCGCGTCGACGTCCTCGCGACGACGATCATTGATCTCGCTCCGCCGTGCAAAAATCGCCTTATGGAACATGGTTACGACGACCGGCAGGTGAGGATTCAGTTCCCGCGCCTGGCGGGCGATCATCTCCGCCTCCTCGAAACGCCGGTCGCGGTAGAACTCGTTGTACTTGTCGACCAGCTCGGCAATCTCCTGCTCGACACGGATCTTGTGCTGCTGCTCGGCCTCGAACTGAGCCTCGATCTCCTTGTTCCGCTTCGTCTGAGCCACCTGGGGAGCCCTGAGATCGCGCTGAGCGGCAATCGCACTGCGGGCATTGGTCAGTTGAGCCTTCAGACGATCGGCCAACGACTTGTCGAGACCGGCCGTGTTGACCGCCGCCAGCATCTCGTCGAGACCCTGCAGAGCCTTGTCGGGATCGTCTTCCTTGATCTTGTGAGCCTTGAAGACCGCGTTGAGCGCCCGGCTGCGGAGTGATTCGAATACCAGCCTCTGCTTCTCCTGAGCAATCGCGATCGCATCAGCAGGTCCCGGCTTGGCCGCCGGAGATGTTTCGGAGGACGCCGTGCGGACGCCTCTGGCATTTCGAGGCGCAAGCTCGCGGAGGAAGTCCTCCAGCTGCTGAGAACGGACACGATCCAGCTTCTCGCCGCTGCGGAATACGTCCAGGAAGACCCGGTAGGCCGCCTCGCGGTCGCCACGACCCAGGTGCGACAGGCCCACGTTGTACCGGTCCAGGACCGTGGTTCCCCTCGGAGGTCCCACGCTGGGGTCACGCGAACCCACTCCCGCTTTGCGGATCGCACGCGCCACGCCGCCAGAACCTGCAATCGGAACCGGCAACGTTCGCGGATTGGTCATCGGGGGCTTGGTGATCGGGTTGGTCGCTGCCGGAGGATCGGCTGCGGCCAAACGGGTCTGTGTGTCGGTGATATCCTGCAGGACGAAGCGGGGTCGGTCTTCGAGCAGGTCCCAGGTCACGTTGAGGCGGCGGGCCGCTTCGGCCTGTGCCCAAGCATCCGAGAGCCTGCCCGCCTTGAGGAGTTTCCGGGCCTCGGCAATCAGGACTTGGGCTCGATCCTTGGGCGAGTTGGGCAGAGCAGGGCTGGTGGCCGGTTGTGGGGGCAGAGTTCCCGGCCGGACCGCCGGATGAGCCGCCTCGATGCGGGCGATCAGCTGCTGAGGTGTCACCGCACCCTGCGGGAAGGTCAGCTTCTGGTGCGTAGCCAACAGGTCGGCCACAGTCGCCAGTCGCAACGCCTCCTGGTACCGACCCGCGGCCTCCTGCTTGGTCGCAGCCACCATGTAGTCAGTGACCCGCGTCTGGATCCGTTTGGCCAATGACGCTTTGTTCAGCCCCGAGGAGGCCTGGAGGAGTTTCACTTCGTAGGCGGCAACCAGCAGCGATGGCCGAGGCGTACCCGGTGCGAGAGGCAGCTTGTGCTCTCGGGCCAGGCGATCGGCCTGGGCGGCCAGGCTGAGTGCCTGGGCCAGTCGTCCGGTCGCACCGGCCGTTCGGGCCCGCGCGATCAAGTCGGCCAACTGCTGTGAGGATGCCTGGGCTGTCGGGGACCGGAGTCGAGCCAGGATCTGGTTCGGACTCGTTTCTCCTGCGGCAAACTCGAGACCCGCGCTGCGGGCAACCAGCTGGGCTGACTCGGCCAGCCGCAAGGCCTCGGAACGATCACCCCGTTCCATCGCCTTTTGGGCCATCTCCAGCTGGTCTCGGATCCGCAGCTTCAGGATGCGTGCGGTGGTGAGCGAGCCGGCGGCCGGAGCCGTTGGGCTCGAAGACGTGATCGCGGCTGCCGGAATCGAACTCGCCGTGGGAGTGGTCTCTGGCAGTACAGCTCGAATCAAGCCGGATGACGCTGCGGCCGGGGCCGCCTCCATCGGCAGAGACTTCCGGGGTGAGGGAGCGGTGTCACCGGCTGTTGCCGGTAGGGCTGGCCCCGTCGCTCCTGTCCCTGGTTGACCGACTCCTGTCTGAGCCGAGAGGTTGCGAGGCGTGTTGGCGGGCAAGAAGAGCCACAGTCCCAGGGCCACAAAACCCGTACACGCAAACAGTCCAAGAGCCTTTCGCACCGGAATTCCTCCGCGAGACTGGTCGCGGCGGTCACCGTGGCCACCGACTCCGGGTCATTCCAGAGTCCGGCGTGGCCTGGCTCTCTTCCGGGAACAGGACGGGCCGAAAAGGCGCCCGGCCGTTCCAGGTCGATTACCCGGGCAACAGCTCGTGACGAGTCAGATCAGATTCAATTGTTGGTGGGGTGAGTCTGGAGAGTCGAAGTGAGTGACGAGTCGTCTTTGAGGTGAGATGAGAAGGGGGACGACTCGGAGTGAGTTGAGGAGTGAGTACAGCGGGGGGGCGGGGGGAATAGTGCATCGCCGTCAAGCGGGTCAACCCCGTTCGCGCGGGATTTCCTTTTTCCCCTGCCAACGCTCCTGTAAAGGACCACTGGCATCATCGATGGGTTGTGCTGTGCCGGTGGCCTCCGTGGCCGGGGCCCGCTTGAGGACGTCCTGCAGGAAGGGACGGCCCGGCTGATCAAAGACCGTGGTGACCTGGGCGCCCGACTGCAATTCCCCCACCACCCGCTCCATTTCCTGGGCACGGTTCTCTTCGCCCAGCCGGACCTCGATCTTCGCTTGGACCGTCTCGAACTTCGCCGCGCCCCCGTCTTCACGCTCGGTCGCGACAACCAGCTGGAAGAAACCCTCGCCCTCGAAAATGCGGCTGGGAGTCCCGACCGGCAACCGGAACAGAGCCTCGGAAATCCGCTTGTCCTGGAAACTCTCGCGGTCGGTCCAGTCCCATGTCCCTCCATCGGCGGCCGCCGGACCGTCGGAAACTTCCTGGGCCAACGTCGAGAAATCCGACCCCGTGAGCAGCTTGCGACGAGTGGACTCGATCACCCGCAACGCGGCGTCGCGATCGGTGTGTTGGGCCACCGAGACCAGGATCTGACTCCAGCGGACTCGAGGCTTTGTCTGGAACTCGTCGAGATGCTCGCGGTACCACGACATCATCTCCGCAGGTGAAAAACTGGTCCGCGGGTTTGCCGATTGCCTGAGGTATTCCATGGCCAACTGCTGCTGATGGAAGTCCTCCTTGAGCACCTCCAACGACGTGCCTTCCTCGGCCAACTTCCGCTTCAACTCCACGATCGACTGCAGTTTGCGACCGGCGAGCAGCTGGGGAAGTTCCTGCTTGGTGAAGATCGTGTCGAGCTGCTTGTCGAGGAATTCATGCCGATCGTGCTCGAGACCATTCATCATGGCCTGGGCCATCAGGCGGCGGTCGACAAAGCCCTTGAGCTGCTTGCGGATCAGCTCCTCCTGAAGCACCCGGTAACGCGGACCGGGAAGCTGCTCGCGGGCGGCCGCCAGAGATTGCGACTGACGATGCAGTACCTCGCTGGCAAATATCGGCTCGCCGTTGACGATCGCCACCACGTGAGTGCCGGCCAGCCAGTCGGACTTTGGCGAGGGAAGCGACAGCTGCAACCCGGCCGGCTCGACCCGCGATCCGTCGTGGATCTGTAAATCTTCGGCCACCGAGATCGGATCGATCAGACTCGAAGCCCGGACCGTTCCGTCGGTCGAGGACCACGGCAAGCCGCGGCAACCGGCCAGGCCACTCAGGAAACTCAAAACCACGCACGCCCAGAGGGGTCCGGACGCACCGAGCCACCGCGATAACACGAGAAGGGGTCTGGTCATTGGGCCGGTTCCGTCCGGTCCAGGGCTCCGCGGCGGAGACCCCGTGGGGAAGAGAGTGTGAGAGGGGCGGGAGTATAGGAACGGCCTATGAGGGCTGCAACACCTCTTTGACCAGCTCCAGCAACTGGGCCCCGTCGGTCTCTTCCTGCTCGAGTACCACGCAGGCCTGCCGCTTGTCGACAATTCGGATCGTGTGTTGACTGCCGGCGGCCAGCGGGCGAATCCGCTCCGAATCGACGCATTCCAGGACCACGAAGGGACCCTGCCCGTCGCGGCGAGTCTCGATCCGAATCGCCTCGATGCCCCACCCCGTCGCCCACAACGCCACCTGCCGTAACTCGAGCAACCGGCCGGCCGGCTCGGGCAATGGCCCGAACCGGTCCCGCAACTCGTCACCGATCTCCCGCAGCACACCGACATCCGCCGCGGAACTGATGCGACGGTAGACGTCGACCTTGTGACGACCACCGGGCACGTAGCCCTCGGGCAGGAACGCCGCCACCGGCAGGTCGACCGAAACGTGACGGTCTTCCCGCGGAGGCAACTTCTGCAGACGCCGGACCGAATTCTCCAGCAGCCGGCAATACAACTCGTAGCCGACCGTGGCAATGTGACCGCTTTGCTGGGTCCCCAGGATGTTGCCCGCTCCACGAATCTCTAGGTCACGCATCGCGATCTTGAACCCCGCCCCCAGCTCGCTGTACTCCTCAACCGCCTTCAGCCTCCGCGCAGCCACCTGGCTCAATGGTCGCACCAACGGCAGCAGCAGGTAGCAGTACGCCCGCCGGGAGTGGCGGCCCACCCGGCCCCGCAACTGGTGCAGATCCGCCAGCCCGTAACGGTCCGCGTCGTGGATGAAGATCGTGTTCGCGTTGGGGATGTCCAGGCCACTCTCGATGATCGTCGTCGCCACCAGCACGTCGGTGCGGCCGGCAACAAATTCGAGCATCTCGTGCTCGAGATCCGACTCACGCATCTGACCGTGGACCACCCCCACCCGAGCCTCCGGCACGATCGACTCGACCCGCTCGACGATCAGGTGGATGTCGTGCACCCGGTTGTGAACAAAGAACACCTGCCCGTTGCGGTTCAACTCACGCACGATCGCCTGCCGGATCAATTCGTCGTCGTCGCGAGCAATCCGGGTCACGATCGCGAGCCGGTCCCGCGGAGCCGTCTGCAGGTTCGAGATGTCGCGGATGCCCAATAGCGACATGTGCAGGGTGCGGGGGATCGGAGTCGCCGTCATCGTCAGCACATCCACCTCCAATCGCATCGTCTTGAGCAGCTCCTTGGCGGCGACCCCGAACCGCTGCTCCTCGTCGATCACCAACAGGCCCAGGTCGGCAAAAATCACGTCCTTCTGCACCAGGCGGTGCGTGCCGATCACCACGTCGACAGTCCCCTCGGCCAGCCGGGCCAGGGTCTGCTGCTGCTGGCGACGAGTCTTGAACCGCGAAAGGGACTCGATCGTGACCGGGAACTCGGCCATCCGCTCAGAAAATGTCCGGAAGTGCTGCTCGGCCAGCACCGTGGTCGGCACCAGGATCGCCACCTGGCGGCCGCCGTCGATCGCCTGGAACGCCGCCCGCATCGCCACCTCGGTCTTGCCGTACCCCACGTCTCCGCACAACAACCGGTCCATCGGCCGCGATCGCAGCATGTCACTTCCCACCTCCCCGATCGCCTCGGCCTGGTCGGGCGTCTCGGTGTAGGGAAACGCCTGGGCGAACTCCTGCTGCCAGTGACTCCCCTCGGGATGGCTCAGACCCGGTTGAGCCCCACGGGCCGCCTGCAGCCGCAGCATGTCCGAGGCCAGGTCGTTGACCGCCTCGGCCACACGCTTCTTCTTCCGCTCCCACGTCGATCCGCCCACCCTGGACAACTCGGGAGTCGTCTTGGACGGGCCCACGTACTTCTGGACCAGGTGGATCAGCGAAACCGGCACGTACAACTGCACCCGGTCACGGAACTCCAACGACAGGTGCTCCTCGGAATGACCGTCACGATCCAGCAACTTCAGGCCGCGGTAGCGGCCGATTCCATGAGCCAGGTGGACCACGAGGTTGCCGGGCTCGAGGTCCAGGAAACTGTCGATCGCCCGTGCGTCGCGGCGGGTTCTTTGAGTCTGGGCACCGACCTCGGTCCGAGTGAACAACTCGTTGTCACCCAGCACGATCAGCCGCTGACGCACCAGCCGGAAGCCCCGGCTCAACCGCCCCTGGCACAACTGCACCTTCTCGAGAAGCCGACTCGCACCCTCGCTCTGCGACGCGGGCAGTTCCGAGAGCATCGCGGCAAGCCGCTGCTGCTGGGCCTGGTTGTGACAGGCCACCAGCACACGCTCGTCGGGACCCAGTGTCTCCTGCAACTCCTCCAGGGCCCCGGTCCGAGGACCACTGAAACGCTCGATCGACTCGATCGACAGATGACAGGTCGTCTCCATACTCGCCGCCGACAGCTCCGCCACCACCACGCTGGGGAACTCCATCAGAGCCCCGAAGACGTCCTCGACCGAGACCAATCCCTCGCGACGTTCCACCCGGGCACGCAGCTCCTGGCCCTCACGCTGCAGATCCGGCAGCTCGACCAGGCCCACCCACGTCCCCGCCGGCAGCGACTCGCTCAACAACTCACCCTCCGCAACTGACTCGGCTCCGGTCGGCTCGACCAGGCACAACTCGATCGCCTCACTGACCTCCAACTGACGCTGCGTCTCGGGATCAAACGTCCGGATCGAATCGATCTCGTCTCCGAAGAACTCCAGCCGCACCGGGTCGACCGCGTCGGGAGCAAAGATGTCGATAATCCCGCCGTGACGGCTGAACTCACCGGGCAATGCCACCGCGGTGGTCGGTTCCAGGCCCCGAGACACCAGCCAGGACAGCAGTTCCTCGGGATCTGTCACCTGGCCGGTCTCGAACCTGCGGGTCGAAGCGGCTCGATGTGCCCGACTGGGGACCGGCTGCATCAAGGCGGCGATGCTGGTGACCACGACCGGAGGATTCGACGGGCTCTGAAGTGCCCGCAACGCTCTCAACCGCGAAGCAAACACCGGGTCCGCCGTGTCGTGCTCCTCGGGTAACGTCTCCCACGCAGGAAACACGACCGGTGGAGCGTGAGCAAACGCGGCCAGGTCCGCCGCCATCGACTCGACCTCGCCCACCCGAGGCACCACGACCAGAAACGCCGAAACCCGTTCGCGGGCGATCCCGGCCAGAGCCAGCGCGCAAGCCGACCCCCACGCTCCGTCGACCGTGGCACTCTCGCCACGCTTCAACGCAGCGACCACCTCGACGAACTGCTCGTCCCCCCCCAGGTCAATCACCAGTCTCGGCAGGTCGGTCGGAGAGGCAGCCGGAGCCTGCGAGAACTCCTCAGTCGTCATC
>CAUZEQ010000152.1:0-11320 GCA_963578885.1 Planctomycetota bacterium | reverse complement strand
ACACGAACTTGTCGGCCTTGTTTCCACCGGTCAGGTTCTGGACCTCGCTGAACTCAAAACTCCCGTTGACGTCGCCCTGGTTTATGCCGTCGATGTTCCAATCGTTATCGCTGTTGAGCAAACCTACGAGTGTGTCGTCGCTGCCGCTGCCACCCTTGATGGTCGCTTCGGCACTGCTGCCGGTCCAGAAACTCAGGTCGAACACGTTGTCGCCGACGCCGCCGATGAGATGCGCGTCCTGGTCGACGAGATTGACCAGATCGATCACACCTTGGTCGCCGGGGTTGGCGAGCCCTATCGACAGGTTGTCGCTCTCCAGCGTGAAGATTAGGTCACCAGAGGCGCTTTTATCCGTCGCCTTGATCATGTCGGTGCCGGGGCCACCATCGAACGTAATTCCGCTGGAAGTGTCCAAGAATTTGAAGGAGTTTTCTTCGACACTCAAAATGTCGCGACCGGTGCCGGTGTCGATCGTCAGCGTGGTCAGGTTGATGTTCTGGCGAAACGAAGCCTGCTCGATCGTGACCGTGTCGTCCTGACCGGAGTCGTCGTTGGCGCCGGTGTTGATCGTAACCGTCGTGGCGGCGCCGGAGATGAAGATCGAGGTATAGAATCCGGGATCGATCAGGTTGCCAAGGGAATTGTAAGCCTGCAGCCGCGTATTCCCCCCAGGATCCACCCAGACTTCCATGGCGGGGCCACAAGTCGTCGACGTCGACGCCTTCAACACCACGACATCCGCTCCGGTGCCGAGTTCAGTTTGGACCGTTACCACGGGGTTAAGACAGACGTCGAGGTGCGTCGTCAAAAGTGTGCGGTCTTCGAGCGTTTCGACCTGTGCCAACGTCGGCTGCCCGCGTTGTTGGGAGACCAACCGACGGGTGGTCTTACGACGCCGAGCGTGACTACAGAGCGTGTCGAGCCAATGAGTGAATCGCATTGCTAGCCCGTTCAGTTCAGTTCAGGGAATGATGAAGTAGCGCAAGATGACGCCGCCTGGGCATTTCCGTTGCCATAGTGCGTCGTGCGAACATTTTGCGGTAGACCAGACGACGACTCAAATCGCGTACAATACCGCCGGCACGCCCCACGAGCAACGTCAGTTGCGCCGTCGGATCTGGCGCTGCCGTGACTGGCAGATACGCCGTTGTCATCGGGGTCGATTTCCTCACAGCCAAGTCCGTCTTTCAGTTCGAAGACCAGCAGCCGACGCCCCGGCCCGGGTTCGTCGGTCTGCCGACCATCGTGGTCAACTCCCCGGTTACGCGCGGACGCCAAGAATGACCGCCAAACCCAACCGCACGACCCATATCGACGTGTTTTGATCGCCATATGGACGTGTTTTGACCGAATAATGCCAAAATGTCAGTATTGGAAAGATGGGTGGTCCGTGTCAAGTACAAAGAATAAGGAGGTTGCAGGGAGTATGCCCTCTCGGCGGACTGACTTGGCGATGGCACCGCAGCCACCGTTGCTTGGTGAATACCGGCAGCGGATTGTTCCACTTCCCGCTAGAGGGTCGGGTCTCAACGGCAGGGCGACATCCTGCAAAACGGAGCGTACGGGAGTTCTCAAGCCCAACGGTATCCACAGGGACAACCGCGGCCCAAAAGTCCCAAGCCACTATGCCGTCGCCGGCGGAAACCGTCAAGATGCATCCTTCGCATGACCCCGAGGGCATCTTTCAGTCGGCCTGGGGCGTCAAGTGTCATGTTTTGGCCGTGGCGAAGCCAGGCGGTGCCGGGCCCGACAGACGTGGCAAGGCGTTACAACGGCGGCAGGTTGCTCGAGCATGTCGTGACAGCGATTACCGGGATCCACGGGGGCCGGATCGCTTCCCCAGGAGCTGGAACCCTTCCCACATCGCATCGTGTTCGAATTGACCCGAGTTGAATCCACGCGATAGGCTGGGCTTTTCTGCACCGCCCTTCTGTCACCAGTCCCACCGCTCATGCTCGGCATCCTGGGCCCCGGCCGATCGCTCGCTTCACCCGGTCACGGTGGCGTGCACCGTCGCGAAATGATGCGGATCGGCGGGCTTTGCCTGGCCGGTTCTCTGCTCGATTCGCCAGCCGCCTCGGCCGCCGGGTCCGAAAAACCCGCCTCGACCTTCGGTCGCGCCAAAAACTGCATCCTTTTATACATCTACGGAGCCTGGAGTCAGCTCGACACGTTCGATCCCAAGCCGGAGGCTCCCGAGGAGATCCGGGGCGAATTCGGGACGATTGGCACGAAACTGCCCGGCGTGCGGATCAACGAGCTGCTGCCGGGTTTCGACCGAGCCTACTCGGCCCTGATCGGCCCTGATCGGCCCTGATCGGTGACCTCCAGCAACGCGGCATGCTCGACGAGACCCTGGTGCTGTGTCTCAGCGAGCACGGCCGCACTCCGAAGTTCTACGACACCAACCTGGGCCCGGGCCGCGGTCACTGGTCAGAAGTCTACAGCCAGTTGTTCGCCGGAGCGGGGATCCGGCCGGGGACCGTGATCGGTGCCTCCGACGAAACCGCCGCCTTCCCTGCCCAGCGACCAATCTCGCCCAAGGACATCCTGGCCACGGCCTATCACCTGCTGGGGATCGACCACGAGCAGAAGATCGCCGACCGGCAGGGTCGGCTCTGGCCGCTGCTGCATGGTGGACAGGTCGTGCCCGAGATGATTGGGTAGGACAGCCTCGCGGTTTACGCGTCGTTCTCGCCCTGACGGAAGCCGGCCCGATGCGGATCACCGAGATCGAGTCGATCATCCTGCAGCATGACATGCAGGAGGAACTCGGGTTTGCCCAGGGCTACTACGACAAACGAACGGCTCACCTGGTCAAGGTGCACACCGACGAGGGCCTGACCGGAATCGGCGAGATCTTCGGGGCCGGCGGCTTTGCGTTTGCCAATCAGGGGATCCTGCAGCATGTTCTCGCGCCACACTTGATCGGCCGCAATCCGCTCGACATCAACGTCATCTGGCACGACATCTACAACGCCGTTCGGGATCACGGCCAGAAGGGGATGCCCATCTGCTGTCTCTCGGGTGTCGACATCGCCCTGTGGGACATCCTCGGCAAGGCCACCTCGCAACCCCTCTACCAGCTGCTCGGAGGCAAGGTCCGCGACGACGTCATCGCCTACGGCTACGGGATGATGTTCCGCAGGCGAGCTGACCTGGCAGACGTGTTCGAGGAGGAAGTCGGTCGGATCGTCGAAAGGGGATTCACCGCGGCAAAGATGAAGATCGGACTGGGGGTGGATCGGGACATCGAGCTGGCCGAGGCGGTCCGGCGCGGAGCCGGTGACGGATTCAAGCTGATGGCCGACGCCAACCACGCCTACACGGTCGGCGAAGCGACTCAGCTGGGACTCGCCTTGCGGGACCTGGGATTCTACTGGTTCGAAGAGCCGGTGATGCCCGAGGACTACGACGGCTACCGCATGCTCCGCGACGCGTTGCCGGGGATTCACATCGCCGGCGGCGAGGCCGAGTGGACTCGGTTCGGGCATCGTGAACTGCTGACCCGCCGCTGTGTCGACATCCTGCAGCCTGAAGTCGCGGCCACCGGAGGGATCAGCGAGTTCATGAAGATCCTCTCGATGGCTCACGCCTTCGGGACCCCCGTGATCCCTCACGTCTGGGGCTCGGATGTGCTGATCGCCGTCGACATGCACCTGGTGTCGGTGCTGCCCGACCTGCCCGGCGGGCTGGTGCAGTTCGAACCGATGCTCGAGTACGACACCACGCCGAACCTGTTCCACGAACGGCTACTTGTCGAGCCGCTCTCGGTCTTGGAACAGGTCCGCGACAACCGCGGCCGGGTGCGGCCGCCGGAGGGGCCGGGAATCGGGATCGAGCTCGACGAGGACTTCATCGAGCAATACCGTGTGGGTTGAACCATGAGGCCATCAACGCTGATACGACTCAAGACTGTGGTGGGAGGACTGGCAGGACTCGCCGCCGCCAGCCTGCTGAGCGGATCTCTGCAAGCCGCCGACCCCGTGCCGCTGAACGACACCAAGCCGCAGAAGTACACGTTGTCGGAGCGGGCCAGCCAGATCGACTCGCGAGCCAGGCAGCACCCCGAGATCGATTTCGTGTTCACGGCCGGCGGCAAGGTCCAGGACCTGCAGCAGGCGATCGTCGACACGCGAGTCGCACCTCGAGGCAAGCTGGTCATCTGGCTGATGCGGCACAACCCCGGCCTGTTCGATCGGCTCTCGAGCTACGGCCTGCACGCGATCCAGGTCCACTACGCCAACCGCTGGTTCGGCAAGATCTGCCTTGAGAAGCCTGTGGGGGAGATGTGTCGCGGAGATGCGCGTCTCGAGGCGGCTACGGGCCAGGACCACAGCTCTCAACTCTCGATCCCCAAACCCGACGGCATGATGGAACGGTCGCGGCAGTTCGTGATCTGGCTCGACAAGAAGAACCCCCAGGGCCGCTGGAGTCAGTTTCTGACCAGCGACGGCAGCGACCTGAGGTGGGAGCACGTGATCATGGCCGGTATTTCTCACGGCTCAACCACAGCCGCCCGCTTTGCGGTGCACAAGAAGGTCAGCCGGGTGGTGATGTTCTCGGGACCCCGTGACCAGTTGCAGACCTGGCAGAAGCTCCCCTCAGCTACTCCCACCAACCGCTACTTCGGATTCACTCACGTGCTGGACACCGGCTGGAGCGGCGATCACTACTGCCGTTCGTGGGAGCTGCTGGGCCTGAATCGGCACGGGGCGATCATCGATGTCGACAAGTTTCCGCCGCCGTACCGGAACACTCGACGGCTGATCAGCACCTTCGACGTCGGGGGCAACACGCGGCGGGCTCACGTGGCCGTCGTCCCCGGCAGCAGTGCCCGCCGCGACGAAAAGGGCAAGTACCTTCACGAAGCCACCTGGAAGTACCTGTTCACGCACCCGGTCGAGAAACGAGGTACGGCGGTGCCCAGGAATCCCAACTGCAAGAAGCAGCAGCGTCGGAAGTGACGCGTGCTCCCATCAGCGCGGCGCGCGGAACCGGGACAGGCAATCCGCCTGTGGCGAAGACCCAGTCCCCGGGGTGATCAGATCAATCCGCGGATCGGCTGACCGGTTCCCAGCATCGGGATCGGTCGGCCGGCCGGGTCGTCGAAGGAAGTCTCCGGCTCGATGCCCAGCACGTGGAACACGGTGGCCATCAATTGCTGCGGCCCCACTTTGCCCGCCGCGGGCACCTCGGCCTTGGGCGAGCTCCGGCCAATCACCTGGCCCATGTTCAGCCCGCCACCGGCCAGCGCCAGCGTGCTCAACGGACCCCAGTGATCTCGCCCGGCGTTCTTGTTGATCCTCGGCGTACGGCCGAACTCGCCGGAAATCACCAGCAGGATCTTCTCGCTGAGCCCGCGTTGGTGGATGTCTGAGACGAATGCCGAAACGGCCCGGTCCACCTCGGGGCCTCGACGGTCCATGCCTCCCTTGACGTTGCCGTGCATGTCCCAACCCTGCAGCGACACCGCCACGAAGCCGCATCCGACCTCGCACAGGCGACGGGCGGTCAGCATCGACTGGCCCAGTCCTCCGCCGTAGCGGTCCACAAGTCTCGGGTCCTCTCGCTTCAGGTCAAAGGCCCGGGTGGCCCGGCCCAGGATCAGGCTGAAGGCCTGGTGGTTCATGCCGTCGATCCCGTCCATGACTCCGCTGGCATCAACACGACGCTGTAGCGTGTCGAGACCGCTGAGCAACGAGCGACGGTCTTCCAGCCGCGAGACCTCAGTCGTGAGGTTCATGTTCTCACGCGACGGACCACTCGGAGTGAACGGTCCATACGACTTGCCCAGCCAGGCGGGGCCGGGAATGATCGGGGCATCGGTGTTGAAGCCGATCCGGCCCATCTGCATGTACGTCGGCATCCCCGACACCGGGTGATTGGCACCTCGCACTCGGGACGTGATCGAGCCCAGCGACGGTCGATTCGACCCCTGCTTGTAGCCGGTGTTGACCCAGAACGCGCCACGGTTGTGGCTACTGGTCGGTATGGCAAACGATCGGACAAAGGCCATCTTGTCGGCCAGGAGGGCGGTCCGCTCGAAGTGACCGCCAAGCGTCACGCCGGGGATCCGCGTCTTCACCTCACCCGAGACACTGCGGTACTCCTTCGGAGCGGTCATCTTCGGGTCGAAGGTCTCGATGTGAGTCGGGCCTCCATTGAGCCACAACCAGACGACCGACGTGTCGGGAGTCAGTTTGGACGGCGAGGCCGCTCGGGCCGACATCAGGTTCGCGAGCGTCATGCCGCCGAAACCGAGTCCTCCCACCTGCAACGCGCTGCGACGCGTGATCCCCGCACAGTTGGTTCCCTTTTCCCCGAACAGAACCTTCAGCATGGGCCAACTCTCCCTCTGGATGTCAAAGCCGAGCCTGTGTCGCGTGTCGCATCTGTCACATCAACATCTCCCGATGCCACAATGATACCTTTTATCCCGCTCAAGAGACGGCTGCAATGGCAAGAAGATTTCGAGATCGTCTCGATCGTTGGAGATTTGGTGCGATTTAGGGGCGTCTGAAGGCGCGTCCGAATCCTCGTGAATTCGGCTACATCTTCGACTCACCCGTATTCTTATCGACCAATTCCCCTCCATGAGGCCGGTCTGTCCTGATGAGAATCACGCCTCGACGCCCAGCAGGCTGCAGGCCTGCTCGTAACCGGGAGCCCGATGGCCGTGTTCGTCCTGGCGGTTGTAGCCGTAGGAACTGGCCGTGATTCTGGGTTTGTGCCTTCGCTGTGCGACTGCTGTACTAGACGGTCCGTCGAGGCGTGGGGGGCCTCCGGGCTCTTTCTCACCGATTCACTGATCCCCCATCCCAGCGACGCGCGAGGAGATTTCCGATGCGATTGGCACAATTCTTCTGCACCGCCGTGTTGTGCGGCGTGCTTGTGACACCTGCTGTGGCCGCCGACAAGGCGAAGTCGAAAGCGGCCCAGCCGTCTGTCGACGTCAAGAAGATCCACGACGTTCTTGAAAACGAGACGGCACTCAATTCGTTTCTCGGCAAAACGTTTCGGGCCATCCGCAGCTTGACCGCCAAGGACGCCGACGCCGCCGAAAAGCTGATCAACGCTTTCGAGGCCGAGATCAAGAAGGCCAAGCCGAAGAATCCCAAGAGCGTGGCTCTGATCCCCCGAGCAACCCGCGCGATCAGTTTCTACCGGGATCAGGTTGCCCCGCGAGCGGGCGAAGTTGCCGCGAGGCCGCTACCTGGTCCGGGTCTTTGTCGACTCGAAGCACCGCCTGGCCACCGATGCCAGCCTGCTGTTGGGAGCCGAGGACTACGTCGGGCAGGTCGAGATCGCTCGTGCACGCTGGCGTGAAGGCTTCCGTCACGCCGAGACACTCCGCGGACCGGCGTTGTCCAAGGACTGACACTGCCGGCCCGGCTCATCGGCAGCCAACGACAGAAACCGCAACCGGTGGTTGCACCGGGTCGGCGTGCCGCGACAATGGGTTTCCACCTATGCCTCTCACCCGCCTGATCTCAGCCCTGCTGGTACTGCTGGTCGTTGTGGCTCCGGCCCAATCGGCGGCGGCACCCAAGCCGTCGGCCAAGGAGCTCGAGTTCTTTGAACGGCGTGTGCGGCCGCTGCTGGTCCGCCGCTGCTACACGTGCCACTCGGCGAAGTCGAAACCCCTCAAGGGTGGCCTGCGACTCGATCGGTCCTCGGCGATCCGCCGCGGAGGCGACTCGGGAGTCGTCTTCGTCCCCGGACGTCCCGACTCGAGCCCGTTGATCGAGGCGGTGCGTTACACCAACGCCGAGCTGAAGATGCCGCCCAAGAGCAAGCTGCCCGCCTCGGAGATTGCTGTACTGGTCGAGTGGGTCCGTCGCGGTGCGGTATTGCCCCCCGACCGTCCACTCGACACACCCACCTCCTCTGCAGATCTCAAGGCAGCCCGCGAGTTCTGGTCGTTCCAGCCTCTGAAACGTCACGATCCGCCCACGCCGGCGATTCGCACGGCTTGGCCGCGGAGTCGGCTCGATCACTTCGTACTCGCACGTCTCACACAGCAGAAGCTCTCTCCTTCAAACCCGGCCACCCGTCGAACGCTGATCCGCCGCCTGAGTTTCGATCTGCTGGGTCTGCCGCCCACCCCAACCGAGGTCGACCGGTTCGTCTGTGACCAGCGACCCGATGCCTACCAGCGGCTGGTCGATCGCCTGCTCGCCAGCCCTCACTACGGAGAACGCTGGGCACGGCACTGGCTGGACCTGGCCCGCTACTCCGACACCACCGCCAGCTGGCTCAAGACAACCGCCCAGGCGTGGCGGTACCGCGACTGGGTGGTCGAAGCTCTGAATGCCGATCTGCCCTTCGACGAGTTTGTCCGACGTCAGCTGGCCGCCGACCACATGCGGAATCTGCCCATACAGCAACGCCGCGCGTTGGGGTTCCTGGGACTCTCGCCGACCTACTGGAAGGAACCGCGCCTGGCGCCGGGGTTGATCAAGGTCGTGGTGGCCGAAGAATGGGAGGAGCGGATCGACACCATCGGTCGCACCTTCCTGGGCCTCACGATCGCGTGCGCAAGATGCCATGACCACAAGTTCGACCCCATCACCCAGGCCGACTACTACGCCCTGGCCGGCGTGCTGGCCAGCACGCGACTCTTCGACCAACCCCTGTTGCCGGCCGATCGAGCCCGGGTGGTGCGGGACGCCGATCGACGGATCAGCCGGCTCGAGCGAGCCGTCACTCAGGTCACCCTTCGTATCCCGGCCCCCGGGGACAAGCAGCAGCAGATCACCCGGCTGAAGGCACAGATCGAAGAGATCAAGAAGTCGACCCCCGACTTCGACGCCCCGCGAGCCCACTCGCTGGAAGACGCCAGCCTGTTCGTGCTTGCCGACGGCCAGGACATGACCCGGCTGGAATACCGTCTGGGTGAGGTCCGCGACCTGGCGATCCATCGGCGGGGCAACCCGTCCAGCCCCGGCCCGATCGTGCCCCGACGGTTCCTCGAGGTGCTCTCACCGGGCAAGGCCCGCCCCTTTACAAACGGCAGCGGCCGACTCGAACTGGCCGACGCGCTGGTCGATCCCCGCCAGGGGGGATCGCTGACGGCTCGAGTCATCGTCAACCGCATCTGGCGTCAGCACTTTGGTCGCGGCCTGGTCACCACACCGTCAAACTTTGGACTCCAGGGCGAACTCCCCTCGCACCCCCGCCTGCTCGAGGATCTCGCGGCCCGCTTCATCGACAACGGCTGGTCGTTGAAATGGCTGCACAGGGACATGGTGCTCTCGGCCACCTACCGCCAGGCCAGTCGATCCGATGGCCCGGGCCGGGCGATTGATCCGGACAATCGCTTTTTGTGGAGGATGAATCCGCGGCGGCTGTCGATCGAGTCGTGGCGAGACGCGATGCTCACCGCCAGCGGAGAGCTCGACACCGCCCTGGGCGGCCCGTCGATGAAGGTCGACGATCCCCGGCACCGCCGACGAACGCTGTACTCGAGAATCGACCGCCGCGAACTCGACACCATGCTCATGCTCTACGACTTCCCGATCCCCTCGGGTCATAGCCCCAAGCGAATCCGCACCATCACCCCTCTGCAACAGCTCTTCGTGCTCAACAGCCCCTTCATCGTCAGGCAATCGGTCCTGACCGCCGCTCGGGTCCCCGTTGGCGCTCGGCCCCGTGACGCCGTCGATCGTCTGTACCGATTGCTGTTTGATCGCAGCGCCGAGGGGGTCGAGATCGAGACGGCGGTCGAGTTCCTGGCGGTGGCCGGCCCGCAGGGATGGCCTCAATACGTCCAGGTCCTGCTGGGCAGCAACGAGTTCGTGTTTGTTGACTGACACGCCATGACACCATGATCCCACTCACACGACGTCAGATGATCACCCGCATGGGCGGAGGCCTGGGCGCGGTAGCGATGGCCGGCGAGATGCATGCCGCCGAGGGGCCGCACTTTGCACCCCGTGCGCGGCGAGTGATCCAGTTGTTCATGAACGGCGGTCCGTTCCAGGGCGACCTGTTCGACCCCAAGCCGCTGCTGCACAAGTTTGCCGGTCAGCGTCCCGAGGCGGTCCGGCTGAGGACCGAACGGCAGACCGCCGGCCTGATGCCCTCACCGTTCCGCTTCCGACGCCATGGCCACAGCGGGCTGGAGATCAGCGAGCTGCTGCCGCATCTCTCGCGACATGCCGACCGGCTGTGCGTGATCCGCAGCCTGCACACCGACAACCCCAACCACGGACCCGCCCTGCTGCAGATCAACAACGGCACGATCTCGCCGACGGTTCCCAGCATGGGCAGTTGGCTCAGTTACGGACTGGGGACCGAGAACGAGAACCTGCCCGGATACGTGGTGCTGTGCCCGGGCCGACCGGTGAGGTTTTCGGTGCTGTGGACCAGTGCCTTCCTGCCCGCCGAGCACCAGGGCACCTACATCAACCACAAGTCGCTCGACCCGAAACAGATGATCCCCTACCTCCGCAATGCCAACCTCGACCGGGCCACCCAGTCGCGGCAGCTGGAGCTGATGCGGCGGGTGAACCGGCGGCACCTGGAGCGTCGAGACGGAGATCCGCTGCTGGCGGCACGGCTGAAGTCGATGGAGACCGCCTTCCGGATGCAGTTCGCCGCCACCGACGCCTTCGACCTGGCACGCGAGAGCAAGTCGGTCCGCGAGGCGTATGGGACGCGTGAATTCGGCAACGGCTGCCTGCTGGCCCGGCGGCTGGTCGAGCGGGGCGTGCGGTTTGTCCAGATCTACTACGGCAACGGGCAGCCCTGGGACACTCACCACGGGCACAACGCTCGGACGGCGAGTCTTTGTCGAGACATCGACCGGCCGATCGCGGCACTACTCGACGACCTGGCCCGCTCGGGGCTGCTCGAGGACACGCTGGTCGTGTGGGGCGGCGAATTCGGTCGCACGCCGACGACCGATCTCTCGGAAGGCAAGGGCACCGACGGGCGAGACCACAACCACTACGGCTTCACGATGTGGCTGGCCGGCGGCGGGATGAAGGGCGGAGTGGCCCACGGGGCCACCGACGATTTCGGATTCCAGGCCGTCACCGACACGGTCCACGTGCACGACCTGCACGCCACGATCCTGCACCAGATGGGGCTGGATCACGAGCGGCTGACCTATCGCTACGCCGGCCGCGACTTCCGGCTGACCGATGTGCACGGAAACGTCATCCACGAACTGCTCGCCTAGCCCGCCAGAGGCGGATTGAATCGCTCGGAGCCTGGGGTCAGACGCCGCCCACAGAAAGTCCCGCTCCACCCAGAACGGCACGCAGGCGGGGCCTGACCCCTTTTCAAGCAGCACTCGTTGCAACTCGAAGAA
>CAUZEQ010000151.1:0-11336 GCA_963578885.1 Planctomycetota bacterium | reverse complement strand
GCAGGACGGAGTGGTCGAACTCTCGGGACGACGCTTCATCTCGGACAAGGTCACCGAGTCGATCATCGAGCGGATCGTGGCCCAGGTCGGGCGGCGGATCGACAAGAGCCAGCCGCTGGTCGACGCGCGGTTGCCCGACGGGTCGCGGGTCAACGCGATCATCCCGCCGCTGGCCACTCGAGGCCCCTGCCTGACGATCCGCAAGTTCCCCGCCTACCGCTTCACGATGGATGACCTGATCGAACTCGAATCGATCACCACCGCCGCGGCCCAGTTCCTGCGGGCCTGCGTCATCGACCGCCGCAATATCCTCGTCTCCGGCGGCACCGGCACCGGCAAAACCACCCTCCTGAACGTGCTCTCGAGCTTCGTGCCGCACAAGGACCGGATCATCACGATCGAGGACACCAGCGAGCTGCAATTGCACCAGGAACACGTGGTGACGCTCGAGGCTCGGCCCCCCAACGTCGAGGGTGCCGGCGAATACTCGATCCGCGACCTGGTCAAGAATTCGCTGAGAATGAGGCCCGATCGGATCATCGTCGGCGAGTGCCGTGGCCCCGAATCGCTCGACATGCTCCAGGCCATGAACACCGGCCACGACGGATCGATGACCACCATCCACGCCAACAACACCGACGATGTGCTCAAGCGGCTCGAAGTGCTCGTGCTGATGGCCGTCGACCTGCCGCTGATCTCGATCCAGCGGCAGATCGCCTCGGCCATCGACATCATCGTGCAGATCAGCCGAATGCCCGGTGGCAAGCGAGGCGTCACGCAGATCACCGAGATCACCGGCTACGACCCGCATCGCAAGTGCGTGGCGACGACCGAGATCTTCAGCTGCCGCGAAGAGGTGGGACTGGTGCCCACCGGCTACATGCCCAGCTTCATCGATCAACTGGTCTCACGCAAACTGCTCAAACTCGAATTCCTCTACGGCGAACAGCCCTAGGAGACTCCAACCATGGACCTCCTGCAGGTACTGGGTAGCAGCATGGTTGCCACGGCCATCGCCGTGGGAGCACTCGCGGGTCGCTCGAGCTACTCCTCTGCGATCGACTTCGTCGAGAACGACTTCAAGGACAAGCTGAGACGGCTCAGGCTGCGGACCAACAGCCTGAGGAAGTACCTCATCAGCTGGTCGATCGTGGTCGCGGTCACCGCGGCGGTGCTGCTGGTGGTGGCCGGCTCGCTGGTGTTCTCGATCACCGCCGCCGTCCTTTTGGTCAGCCTGCCCTGGTACGTGCTCAGACGGCTCGCCGAAAAACGGCGGCTGCTGATCGAAGACCAGCTCGCCGACGCCATGGTCTCTCTCTCAAATGCCATCAAGGCCGGCCTCTCGCTGGCCCAGTCACTCGATATCCTCGCCCGACAGAGCCCCAAGCCGATCTGCCAGGAATTCCTGCAGATCGTCGGCGAGTACCAGCTCGGCAAGGACCTCGAACAGTGCCTCAAGGAGGCCAAGGACCGTTTGCGGAGTGAGAACTTCGCGCTGTTCGCCGCGGCGCTGGAGGCGAGCCGGCAGAGTGGCGGACGGCTCAATGAAACCGTCGAACGCATCGCGACCAGCGTGCGGGAACTGCAGAGACTCGAACGCAAGGTCCGCTCCGAAACCGCCCAGGCCCGTACCTCCTCAGTCTACATGGCACTCGCTCCGCCGGTGATCCTCGTGATGAACTACTTCATCGACCCGGTCCACACCCGCATGCTGTTTACCGAAGTCCCCGGACAGATGATCCTCTGCGCGGCCGCCATCCTGAACCTGCTGGCCTACCTCTGGGCCCGCTTGATCCTCAACCCCGAGATCTGATCCCGCGTGCTCTTTGCCCAAGCCACCTCCGACATGTTCCCGATCCTGCCGGTGATCGCCAGCGCGATGCTGGCCGTCGGGCTGTTCGTGCTGTGCCGGACCGTGATGACCGCGATTGCCTCGGACCCCGACGGCGACGATTCCTGGCGGCACGACCAGCTGCGGATCGCCGAACTGCGGCGTCGCAGCCTGGTCTACCGGTTCCTGCAGCCGTTGGTCGTCGCCCTGGGCCGCATCAACCGCCGGGCCTTCCGGGATTCGCTGCCGGGCATCAAACGCGACCTGCACGCCGCCGGGCTGCCCCGCTTCTGGACCCCCCAGGAATACCTCGGCACGATACAGATCCTCGCCGCTCTGCTGACCCCCGCCTACATCTACATCGGCTTCGACATGGCCGGGCCAGCGGGAGTGCTGGGGGGCATCGCCGCCGGACCGGCCACCGCCTGGCTGCTGAGACGACGGCTGGCAAAGAAGGCCGCCCTGAGACTGTTCCGCATCAAGCAGCGACTGCCTTTCCTGCTCGATCTGCTGACACTGCTGATGGAAGCCGGAGCGACGTTCTTGCAGTCGCTCGAGGAGTCGGTTGCCGAGTTTCGAGATCACCCGGTCGGGATCGAGTTCGGCCGCGTGCTCTCGGAAATCAACATGGGCAAGAGCCGAGTCGGGGCGTTGGAGGCGATGAGAGATCGGCTGGATGATCCCGAAGTCACCAGCATCGTCGGGTCGATCATCCAAGGCGAAACGCTGGGGACCCCGCTGGCACGGCTGTTTCGGACCCAGGCCGACGTGCTCAGGATCAAGCGGACACAGCGGGCCGAGACGATTGCCGGGGAGGCGGGAGTCAAGATGCTGCTGCCCAGCGTGCTGGTGATGGCCGCCACCGTGCTGATCATCCTGGGACCCTTCGTACTCAGCTTCCTCTACGTCGACCTGATGGAATAACGGCAGCTGGAATTGAATCATGCCCGAACCGGCCACCATCACCGTCACCCGCGGCCCCGCTCGAGGGCAGCTGTTTGAGATTGAAACCGAGCTGGTACACATCGGCCGCGCTGATACCAACCAGGTGGTGCTCGAAGATCCCGACCTGGCCGAGCACCAGGCGAGCATCGTGTTCCGAAACGGACGCTACGCCATCTTCACTCCGCTCAAGGATGCCGTCTCGATCGACGGCAGCCCGATCCCGCCACAACGCTGGGTCTGGCTGCCTCGTGAAGCCGATATCGCCCTGGGAAAACGCACCAGCCTGAGGTTCGCAACCGATCTTGAAGACACCGCGTCCGACAACGGCGAGACGGCCGAAGGTGACGATCCAACCGGTAAGGCAGACAAGAGCTCCGCAAAAAGTTCACGCCGCGGTCGGAAGGGACGCAGGCGCAAGAGACAACTCGCGAAGTTCGTTACCGACGCCAAGGGCGAATCGCGAGTGCAACTGGGTGAAGATGGACAGCTGCCGGAATTGAGCCTCGACGAAGAACTCACCGGAGGCCAGTCCGACCAGAAAGTGAAACGCTCCAACTCGCTGCTGCTCTCGATACTGCTGGCCGCCAGCGTCGCCGCCTCGGTCCTGCTGCTGGTCGCCGAAGGGCCCATGGGAGGCAGCGCCGATCGCAGCCGCGAGTCGGCTCGCAACGCACTCTCCCAGATGCTCGAAGATTCCCAGCCCCAGGGGGCCAATCAGCCTGAAGCCGGCTGGCGGCTGCTGGTCCGAGACGCCCTCTCAGCGGCCGCTCGTGCCGATCGGACCGGTGAACAACGTGCCTACGACCGGCTGCTGAAGCTGCTCAATGCCGAGGATCGACCTGCCACGGGTCTCACCGGTGACATGCAGCGCGACGAGAAGCTGCGAGGCCTGATCGCTCAGTTGAAGGGACCATGAGCCCGCTCACCACACGCTGCACGCCCGCCCGCTTCCCTTCCGCGATCGCCGCCGCGGGGACATAATCAAGCCAGCCTCCCAGCTGATGAGGTGACTGCTCAGAGGACCGATGCGGTGGCCGGCGAAACCCGCTACGAATTGCTCGAAACCGTCGGGACGGGACGCTACACCACCGTCTACCGAGCCCGGGATCGGGAGCTCAACCGCGAGGTCGCCGTCAAGCAGCTCCGCGACGAGTTCCTGGGCGGGACCCTGCAGTTGGACCGCTACTGGCAGGAAGCCCAACTGCTCGCGTCACTGCAGCACCCCAATATCGTCACCATCTATGACATCAACCGCCAGAAGGGCTGGCTGGTGATGGAATTGATGCAGGGCACTCTCGCCGAGCGGCTGGCCGGACGACAGATGGACCTCCGTGGCCTGAAAACCACCCTGGCCCACTCGCTGCGAGCACTGCACTACCTGCACGACCAGGGCATCGTGCACGGAGACATCAAGCCGTCGAACATCATGATCGACGCCCGGCGACGCATCAAACTCGGCGACTTCGGCCTCGCACGACGTGTCAGCGACCGAGACGGCACGCTGCTCAAGGGCGCCACCCGCTACATTGCTCCCGAGGTCGTTTCCGACGACTTCGGTGAGGTCGAAGCCAGCAGCGACCTCTATTCACTCGGCTTCTCAGCCTACGAATTGATGTGCGGAGAGCCGTTCGAGGAACTGGCACTGGGGCTGGGTGCGTTGCGGAGCAACACGGCCGGGGAGGACCCGTGGATCGAATGGCACGCGGCACCCGATCGCCGGCTGCCGCGGATTAGCGAGGTGCTCGAGGGGGTGCCCGACGACCTGGCGAAGGTCATCCAGAGGCTCACCGAAAAGGACAAGTCGCTGAGGTACGAAACGGCCCAGCAGGCACTCTCGGACCTCAACATCGACGTCAAGATCATCCGCAAGGACGGTGACGATGCGATGCAACCCAACGCCGATGATGCCGAGTCGCCTGCGGTCGACCGTCGCCGCACGCTCGCAATCGCCGCGCTGTGCGCCTCGATCTTCGTCTCCCTGCTGATGGTCTTCCTGCCAGGCGGCGGCACACCGGCACCACCGGGTGGCGGCGACACCGTCTCGGACGTGGTCGTGCTCGAGGAAGTCTTCGACAAAGGACACCGGCTGCGGGTGCGGAACATGACGACGGGAATCGAGAGCGACCTGCGGCTGGATGATGACGTGGCGGTGCTCGTCCAACGCAGCGCCGAGAGCAGGGAACACGCCACGCTGGGGGACCTGACGCCCGGAGATCGACTCGAGCTGAAACGGGCCGCAGACGACTCGAAGCGGATCGTCGAAGTGACCGTCGCTCACGCCAGGACCGACGAAGGCCTGCTCAGCACACTCGATGTCCCCACCTCGCAACTGGTGCTCTCGCCCCAGGCCGGAGGTCAACGCGAGGACATCCCCTTGAGAATCGCCGGCGGGACCCACCTGAAACTCAACGGACGCACCACCGACCTGCTCGATCTGCAGCCCGGCGACCAGGCCACCGCGGTCCACGTCGAGGACGCCTCAGGCAGTGGCTCGAGACTGGCGATCCGGGTCGAGATCCAGAGGACCACGCGGATCGTGGGACTGGTCAACCGCATCGATGAGAGCAAGCGACGACTGACTCTGCAGCTCCAGCAGGGAGGCAGCAGCCCCGGCTACCAGGCCTGGACTCTCCCGAGTACGGCAAAGATCTTCGGCCGAGGCGGCACGGCGGCAAAACGGGACAACTGGTCGATCGGTTCGTTGAAGCCGAACATGCTGGCGGTGGTCGATCACGACGAGACCATCTCGGCGATCACGATCACCACCGCCGGGCAGCCGATGATCCGCGGCGCCATCGACTCGGTCGACCCCGCCTCCGGACGACTCACCGTCAAGCTCTCCGGCGGTACCGTCAACCTCGTGGCCAACCAACAGTCCCTGGTGTTTCTCAACAGCCGCACCGCACGACTCGAAGACCTCCACCCCGGCGACTCCGCCTGGATCGCCGCCGAACCCAAGGGGGGACCGACACTGGTGATCGCCGCGGAACGAGGAGCCTTCCCGCATCGCTGGGCACTGCTGATCGGGACCAGCCGCTTCCGCGACAAATCGCTGACTCCGCTGCCGTTCGCCGGCAACGACCTGAAACTCGTCTCCGACCACCTCTCGTGGTTCTATCGTGTCCCCACCGACGGATCGCACGCCAGGCTGCTCAGCAATACCCCCCGGGCCGATCTCGAAAAACAGGTGGCTGCCTTCCTCGGGGAACTCCGCGGGCGAGCCGAACTGGTCGTCTACACCACCGGACACGTTTACCGAGGTGACGACGACCGGCTCTGGCTCGCTCCCAGAGGCTTCCAGTGGGACAACATGGCCCAGACCGGAATCTCGCTCGATTGGTTGGCCGATCAGATCGAATCGAGCGGCGGGGCCGAAAAGACCTGGCTGCTCGACGTGACCCACTCCGGCAGCGGAACCGACCTGCAGCGGCAGCCCGATGGAGCCGCACTGATAGAAGTGCTCGGCAATCGACTGGGGACCACCACCCTGATCACCAGCTGTAGCTTGGGACAAAAAGGACTCGACGATCCCCAGAGACGACACGGCCTGTTCGCCTGGCACATCGCCAACGGATTCCGTGGAACCGCCGATTCCGACAACGATGGGCACGTTTCCGGAGTCGAACTGTTCGAGCACCTGAAAAACGGACTGAGGCTGGATGGAGAACGGCTCGGGGCTACTCAGACTCCAGGGTTCTCCGGACCACGCTGATTGACCGCAGACTCGCAAGGTCACCGCATGTCATCCCCAGCCGACAGAATGTCATCCCAGGCCAGTCTCTCATCTGGACTCGTCCTGCTCGTCACGCTCTCCGGCTGTGGACTCTCGCAAGCAGAAACTCAAGCGGACGCCGATTCCGCAGCACCCCGTCGATCCCGAGTGCTGAGACTGGCCACCACCACGAGCACCGCCGACACCGGGCTCATGGAATTCCTGTTGCCCGACTTCGAAGCCGCTCAAAACGTCCGGGTCGACGTGATCGCCGTCGGATCGGGGCAGGCTCTGAAGCTCGGCGAGCGAGGTGACGTCGACGTGCTGCTGGTTCACGCCCCGCACAGCGAGAGAGAATTCCTCGAGGCCGGACACGCCATCCGCCGCGACGACGTGATGTACAACACATACGTGCTGCTGGGCCCCGAGGCCGACCCCGCGAAGATCCGCGGACAGGGCATTGCCGAGGCGCTCAAGAGCATCGCCAGGTCAAGATCGCGGTTCGTTTCCCGAGGTGACGACAGCGGGACCCACAAGCGGGAACTCGAACTCTGGAGGATCGCCTTTGGACTGCCGGCCTGGGACGGCTATGTCGAAACCGGCCGCGGGATGGGACAGACGCTGGTGACCGCCAACGAGATGGAAGCCCACGTGCTGTGCGACCGTGGCACCTTCCTGAAACTCCGCGACAAGATCTCGCTGGTCCCGCTCGTCGAAGGCGATCCCGTCCTGCACAACTCCTACGGCGTGCTGGTCGTCAACCCCGACAAGCACGACAGCATCAACTCCCTACTGGCAACCAGGCTGGCCGACTACCTCGTCTCGGATCCCGTGCAACACAAGATCGCCTCGTTCCGGATCCACGGCGAAGTGCTGTTTCACCCGCACCCGCGTGACACGCCCTGATGGACTTCCTCGTCGAAGGCCTCCGAGAAGCCGTCCGCCTGGTGGCCAGCGGCGACGAGCAAGTGCTGGACGCCACCGGCCGCACGCTCGCGATTTCGCTCTCAGCCGTCCTGCTGGCGGTGCTGCTGGGGCTGCCGATCGCCGCCTGCCTGGCCCGACGCACTTTCATGGGACATCGCCTGCTGCTGATCCTGTTCCGCAGCCTGCTGGGAGTCCCCACCGTCTTCCTGGGCCTGATCTGCTTCGGAATGTTTTCCCGACGTGGACCGCTGGGACCGCTCGACTTGCTCTACACCCCCTCGGCGATCGTCTTCGGCGAGACGCTGCTGGCGCTGCCGATCGTCGTGGCCCTGGCTCACGGAGCACTCGCGTCACTGGACCCCCGCATCCCCGAAACCGCACGCACGCTGGGCGCCGGACCACTGCGTCGACTGCTGACCTACCTCAGCGAAGCCCGCACCGGGCTGATCCTGGCCGTGCTGACCGCGTTTGCCCGCTGCTCGACCGAACTGGGCATCGCCATGATGGTCGGCGGAAACCTCAAGGACCGCACCCGCACACTGGCGACCGCCACGGCGCTGGAAACCAGCAAAGGCGAATTCGCCGTGGGGCTGGCCATGGGGGGCCTGTTGCTGCTGCTGGCCACCGGGATGACCCTGCTCGTGGCGGTGCTCGGCAAAGAAAACCGGAGCGAGACATGACGATCGTCTCGACCCACAACCTCTCCGTCTCGCGAAACAACTCGCCGATCCTGCAGGCCCCCGATCTCGAGATCACCGCCGGGGACCGGATCGGGATTGCCGGAGGCAACGGCTCGGGCAAGACCACGCTGCTGCGCGTCCTGGCCGGACTCGAACCCGTCACAAGCGGACAGGTCCGCTTTGGCTGTGCCGCTCACGAGATCACCCTGGTGCACCAGCAACCGTGGCTGTTCCGAGGCAGCGTGCTGGCCAACGTCGAGTACGGCCTGGCCGCTCGGCGGGTCGGCCGAACCGAACGCCGTCGCCAGGCCACCGCGTGGCTCGAACAACTCGGCGGCAGCTACCTGCTCGGACGCGACGTCCAGGGACTCTCGGCCGGCGAACGCCGCCGAGTGGCCCTGGCACGTGCCCTGGCGATCGAACCGGGACTGCTGCTGCTCGACGAACCGCTGGCCGAGATCGACGAGGAGGGGGTCGAAGCGATCGGCGGCGTGCTGGCTCGACTCGAGAATACCGCGGTCGTGATCGCCTCGCCGGTCGAGTTGCCCGAGGGATTCGTCGAGCGGTCGATCGAGGTCGTCGCTCCGCGTGACTCGGCATGACTCGAACTCGGCGACCCCGTCGGCGTGGTGCTTCGGATCGTGGACGGGTGCCAGCGGCGGCGGTATGCTGACAGCCGATCCCCAAAACAACTCCACCCCTTCACAGCGGGAGACACCCTGATGAGACGCAAGATCGCGACACTTTCAGTCGCCGGGCTGGTACTGGCCGCCCTGGTACTGGTGCAGAGCACCTCCGCCGCCGCTCCCAAGCAGACCGGCGCCGACAAGCTGCTCAAGAATGTCCAGACCCAGGGCCTGAAGTTCTCGCGGATCGGCCGCATGAGTTTCGCCAAGGCCGGCGTGCTGCTGATCGCCGACCGTGGCAACGGATCGATCGTCGCCATCGACACCGGCGACCTCGGACCCGCCCGACCACTGAAGAAGCGGATCGACGCAGTCGACAAGCTGGTTGGAGCTGCCCTGGGCACCAACTCCGCCGGCGTGCAGATCGTCGACATGGCCGTCAACCGACAAAGCGGCCGCATCTACCTCTCGGTGATCCGTAAACAGGACGGCATCAGCGCGCTCTTGACCATCGACGTCGCCGGCAAGGTCGCCGCGGTGAACCTCGCCAAGGCACGGCACGTACGCATCACGCTGCCCGGCGACGGCAAGGCCAAGGTCAGCAACGTGACCGGCGTCAAGCTGGCCGGCAGCCGCGTGCTGGCCGCCGGACAGAGCGGACGCGAGTTCGCCAGCAAGATCTACTCGATCCCACTGCCGCTGGAACACGGCAACTCGGCCGACGTCTACAGCACCGAGACCTACCACGTGGCCCACGGCCGCTGGGAAACCCGGGCACCGATCCAGTCGTTCATCCCGGTCCAGGAAAAAGGCAAGACCTTCATCGTCGGTTCCTTCAACTGTACCCCCATCGCCAAATTCCCCGTCGACGGACTCAAGACCGGTGCCAAGATCAAGGGGACCAGTATCATCGAACTGGGGAGCGGCAACCGGCCGATCGACATGTTCATCTACAAGAAGGATGGCAGGAACTGGCTGGTGACCAACACCGACCGGTTCCACCACAAGCGTCGCCCGTTCGGACCCAGCCAGTACTGGGGCTGCCGCGTTGACATGAAGTACCTCGGAGCCAAGGCAACCAACGAACAGGCTGTACGGCGAGTGGTCAAGTACCTGGGAGCCAAGGACACCGACGCAAAAGCCACTCGGAAGTTTGCCAAGCAGAAGGGACCCGAGGGCGTGGAAGTCATCGACATCCTGTTCGGAGTCAAGCACATCGACCAGTTCGACAACGACAAGGTCGTCGTGCTCAGGGTCAACAAGGGCCAGCTCGACCTCGAGCCGGCCGTGCTGCCCTGACACGCCTGACACGCCGATGAAACCGGTCCCGATTCCCACGACAACGGCCGCCGCAGGCCTCGTGCTTGCGGCGGCCGTCTCGTTCTCGATGCTCGCCGCCTGCCGGCCACGCCCGCTGCCCCCACCCGCCGGGCCGGTGACCGCACAACCGGAAACCGCCCAGGCCAGCGACGGTCACTTCACGCTGGTGCTGCGAGTCGACCCCGACGACCCCACGAAAATCACCGCCGTGGTCACCTCGACCGATGACGCCTTCCGGGGTGTCGATGCCGAGACGGCCGAAGGGCTGATCGAGGTGCGGGCCGAGGCGGCCGTGCTGGGATCACTCGTTCGCATCTCCGACAGCGAACTCCACTTCTCACCCTCCTTCCCCCTGCTGGCCGGAAGCGAGGTCGTGGTGAGATTCGATCCGAGAACCTCTGCGATCCTCGACGGAACACCTCTGGAACTCCGCCACACCGTACCCAGGCCCCCCGCCGCCGCAGCGCCCACCGTCGAACACATCTACCCTACCGCCGACGTGCTGCCGGCCAATCACCTGAAGTTCTACATCGTGTTCTCAGAACCGATGCAGCCCGGGGAAATCTGGAACTACTTCCAACTGCTCGACCTCGACAACAATCGACCGGTGCCGCGGCCGTTTCGGCACACCGAGCTGTGGTCTCGCGACGCCAGGACTCTGACGCTGTGGTTCCACCCGGGACGGGTCAAGACCGGGGTCAACCTGAATATCGAGCTCGGGGCCATCCTGGTCACGGGTCGGAAGTACCGACTGAGCATTTCCGGTGATTGGCCCTCGGCTCGAGGCACCCGGCTGGGCAACGACGTCAGCCGGGCGTTCACGGCCGGAGCACCCGATCACACTCAGCCCGACCCCGCCGGCTGGAAGCTTGAGATCCCCGCACCCGGCTCGCTGAGACCCCTGGTCTGCCAACTCGGATCCACGCACGATTGGGCCCTGCTGCACAGCGATGTCGCTGTCGAAACCGCCGCCGGAGAACCGCTGGCCGGGTCGATCACGACCTCCGATCATCAATCGACCTGGCACTTCACCCCGCAGTCTCCCTGGACCGCAGGCCGATACCGACTGGCCATCGGCAGCGTGCTCGAAGACCTCGCTGGCAATAACCTCGAGCGACCCTTCGAAGTCGATCTCAGCCAAAAGACTGACGGTGACGCTGATGCGAAACCGACCGCCGGGACCGTCTACCGCGAATTCCGCGTCGAAGAGTAGTCCCGCCACTACCGCTGGGGTCTGACGCCGCCACGGCCCTCGGGGTCCAATCTGCCTGAAGCGGACCTGTGGCGGGGCCTGA
>CAUZEQ010000150.1:0-11430 GCA_963578885.1 Planctomycetota bacterium | reverse complement strand
TTCAATGCGTCGCTGTGGCCGGCCCGGAACCGGACCAGCAACTGGCCCTCGATGTAGTCCTCGGCCGTCGCGCGCGTCGCGTTCTCGATGATCGATTCGTAGTCAACCACCCGCGTCGCCGAAGTCAGGAAACTCCGCGGAACCGCCGCCGTCGCACCGCTCTCGTCATCCAGAATCGTGCCCTCGCCGGTGCCGTCATTGATCGTGGCGTTGACCGGATTGGACAGCTGCAGGTACAGCGTCTCGTCACCCTCGGTCAGACTGTCGTTGAGCATCGGGACACTGACCGTCATCGTCAGCGTGCCCGGGTTGAACAGCAGTGTGCCGGAGGTGGCAAAGTAGTCGTCACCCGCCGTGGCGGTGCCGTCGAGCGTGGTGTAGTCGACGGTGATCGGGTTGAAGCTGAGCTTCGAGAGACTGACTATGAAGATCAGTTCGTTGTCGCTGGAAATCCCCAACCCGGTCAGCGCCTGGATCAACTCGTCGGTCGTTTCGATGGTCTCGGCACCGGGATCGATGATCTGCAGGTAGCTCAGAGTCGCTGCCCTTCCCACGCCAAACGCCCGCAGATCGATTCCGATGGCCCGTAACGCCTGGGCGTCGTCGGCGTAGGTGGCCGTGTTGGAATCCGGTTCGTTGGGCTCGCCGTCGGAAAGGAAGATCATCGTGCCGCTGTCTGGGGTCGTGTTGAAGGCGGTGAAGGTGTTCAACGTGTTGATCAACGCGTCTTCGTAGTTGGTCGCTAGGCCTACTCCGATGAAACCCCTTTGGATCGTCCGCAGGACATCCTCGACATCGGGAACACCGTTGCCGTCCAGGTCGGTGGTCGGGTTGGCGGACAATTGCGTGCCCGCCTGCATGGCATCCATGTCAACCTGGGCGGCGGTGGCGCCGAAGACGACGATTCCGATCCGGGCATCGACGTTCTTGGCGATGAATTCGTCGTTGAGCGCGATGAACCCGGCCAGTTCGGCGTCGAGGATGTCATTGGTCGATCCGTCAGTGTTGACATCCCCCACCGGGCTGCCATCAAAAACGTCCTGGGTGCTATTCGACACGTCGATCACCATCACGACGTCCACCGCCACGCCCTCGATCGCCGGCTCGTCGCTCACGAACAGCGCGGGACCAATCAAGCCGCCCGGGCCCGGGCAGATGCTCTGGATCAGGTCGTTGCCGGTGGCTCCATCCATCCAGTCGGCACCGCCGCCGCCGCAGATTGTGTCGTGACCCGACTGGCCACGCAGCCGGTCGTCGCCCGGTTCACCGTTGATGTAGTCGTTGCCGCTGCCACCCAGTACGGTGTCGGGTCCGACATCGCCGTAGATCGTGTCGTTGCCGCTGCCGCCGGAGAGCGTATCGCCTTCGGTGTCCGGAGGCACGGTCGTCACGCTCAGCGTCGCGGTGTTGCTGACCAGGCCAAAGAAATCCTCGATCGTGTAGGTGATCGTCTCCACCCCGGTGAATCCTGGCTGAGGGGTGTAGAGCACGCGGCCGTCGTTGAGATTGAAAACGGTGCCGAAGTTGGGGGCCGAGGTCAGGGTGATCGTTCTAACGTCGACCCGGCCGTCGGGGTCGTAGTCGTTGCTGTAGATGTCGATCACCCCGCGGCCATCCTGGACGATTACTCCAACGTCATCGACCGCAACGGGGTCCAGGTTGGGATTGGGCTCGGGAGTGCCCGGGTCGACCGCGGCCACCGGCGGCGGATCGATCGTCTCGACGACCGTTAAGAAACTCTCGAGGTAGTCCGCTCCGGCGTTGCCGTTGAGCGAATCGGCGCCACCGCTGCCGAACAGCGTGTCGTCGCCGCCCTGGCCCTGGATCGTGTCGTTGCCGGCATTGCCGATGGGGATTTCGAGGTCACCGAAGATCAGGTCGTGGCCGGCTCCGCCGAAGATCACGTCGTCGCCGGGGCCGCCACGTACATGGTCGTTCCCCGAGGAGGCGTTGATCAGGTCGTTGCCGTCGGAGCCGTCAATCGTGTCCTCGCCGTCGCCGCCGATCAGGGTGTCGTCACCCTCTTCACCGTCGATCCGGTCCAGGCCGTCGCCACCGTCGATGAGGTCGCCGGAAGGTCCGCCGGTGATCGCGTCGTTGCCGTCGCCGCCGTTGAGAGTGTCTGATCCACTGCCGCCGTTGATCATGTCGTTGCCGTCTCCAGCCTCGACCAGCACGTCGCCACCCAGCACGGTGATCGTGTCGTCACCGTCTCCGGCATACAGCGAACTGCCCAGGTCATTGGCTCCGCTCAGCTCGTCGTCACCATTGCCGGCACGCACCTCGATCGTCATCGGGTTGCCGTCCACATCACTCCAGGCGTAGTCGGCCGAGAAGACCTGCGAGAGATCCAGCACGTTGCCCAGGTCGCCGCCTCGGACCACCAGAGATCGAACACTCGACGCGGCAAACGGACCGACGCTGGTGTCGATGACTCCGTTGACAGTTACCTCCACGTTGCTGCCCGCATCGGCACCGATCTCGATCGAGTCGGCGGCGTCGGACACGACGCTCAGCTCACCGTCGATCATCAGCGTGGTCACCGACAGCAGCGTGCGGTCCTCGAGGACCTCGGCTGCAGGCGAGACCGTCGCTGTGCCGCGGGGCCGCGTCGGCCGTAGGAAATCAGAGTATCGCCGGGCCAGACGACGACCACGACGCAGTGAGACGAGCCAGGATGAAAAGCGCACGGTTGCCGCTCCAGGGGATCACGCGCCCCAGGGACGCGATGGTCAGTGTGGGTTGTCTCATGATGCTCACCTTCCCCTCTAACCCCCTCACAGGGTTCCTCGTCCCTAGGTTCGACCTGCCAGCCCCCTCCACAACAGCAGCGCGTACCTCATTGTGACCTCAACACCCAAGCGACCCCGCACCACCGGCGCGACTCGCTCACACCACACCCCCAACCCTCGCGACACGATCCACACAACCCGCACGACCCGAGCACTAACAGCCTGTTGAATTGCGAAAAGTGCTGGGTTCAGACGCCGCCCGTGGCGGGGCCTGAACCCTTTTGTTCCATCCGCCGGTGAACGCGGGAAGGGTTCAGGCCCCGCCACGGGCGGCGTCTGAACCCTGCACTCTGAGTTCTTCAACGGGCTGCTAAGCCGGATCGAATGGACGAAGGGCTTCGCGGCACAAAGCCGAGCAGCCCGGTCGTGCCCCGGATGGCTCCCGCTGCTAGCATGGGGCTCCCTGGAGGACCCCGGACCCGATGGACGACGTGCGGCAGCTTGTGATCCTCGCGGTGCAACTGCTGCTGCTGGCGGCCGTGGTCGCCCTGGCGGTCTGGCCTCTGGCACGCTGCCTGGGCCGCTCGAAGCTCGATCAACTGCTGGGGGTCTTCGCCACCATCACCCTGGCCGTCGTCGCCGGCTGGGTGGCCCACGAGCCACTCGGACGACGCGAAATGCTCGAAGCGGCCGAGTTGACCGAAGGAGCCGGCTCGCAACGACGACGGGTCTTCAAGGACCACCTCCTGCCACGACAGGTCACCGGCACCGAATACGTCTCCTCGAAGACCTGCCGCAGCTGCCACCCCGGACAATTCTCGACCTGGCACCGAACCTACCACCGCACCATGACCCAAGTCGCCGGTCCCGACTCGGTCATCCCCTCCCACACCGGCCAGTTCGACGGCATCACGCTCGAATCACGAGGCCGTCGGTATCAACTCTCGAGACGAGGCGACGAGTTCTGGACCCGGATGGTCGACCCCGACTGGGACCGCGACCGAAGGGCACGTGGCATCACCGAAGATGTCGAAGATCCGCCGCTGGTCGATCGACGGATCGTGATGACCACCGGGTCGCACCACCAGCAGACCTACTGGGTCGCCAGCCGCTGGGGCTTCGAACTGCTGCAGTTCCCCTGGGAATTCCACATCGCCGAGAAACTCTGGTTCCCCACCGAAGACGCCGAACTGCGCCAGGAGTCCCAGGAACGCTACTCCGGGCACTGGAACTCCAGCTGCATCCACTGTCACTCGGTCGCCCCCAACCCCGGGTTCCTCGAACCGGGTTCCACGCGAGTCCTCTCCGATGAGGCCGACAGCGCATTCGTGATCCCCGGCATCGGTCGGGCCAGCAGCGACATCCTCAGGCCCAGCACCGCCGCACTCTACAGCGAGGTCGCCGAACTGGGGATCAGCTGCGAAGCCTGCCACGGTCCCGCCGCAGAACACGTCGCCTACCACCGCAACCCCACACACCGACTCGCCAGCCGATTCCAAGACGATCCCGACCCGACCATCGTCAACCCCAGGCGACTCGACCACGTCCGCAGCTCGCAGATCTGCGGCCGATGCCACGCTCTGAAAATGCCCCACAACAAGGAACGACTCCTCCGCGAACGAGACCCGTACCGACCCGGTGACAGGCTCGAGGATCACTACCGCGTCGTCGGCTTCGACGATCCCGTGCACCAGGAAATGAGCCGCCAGGGCTCGCATCTCTACTGGAACGACGGCTCGTGCCGACTCGGTGGCCGAGAATTCCTCGGACAGATCGCCTCGAAATGCTACACCCAGGGAAACATGTCCTGCCTCTCGTGCCACTCCATGCACCAGAGCGACCCCAACGACCAACTCGCCGAGGGGATGCGTGAGAACCGGGCGTGCGTGCAATGCCATACCGAATTCACCGGCAGCAGGCTGGCACAACACACTCACCACGCCAACACGTCCTCGGGAAGCCGCTGCTACAACTGCCACATGCCCCACACCTCCTACGCACTCTTCACCGCCATCCGCATCCACCGGATCAAGTCCCCCGAAGTGCTCCCGGTCCGACACGCCGCTCAACCCAACGCCTGCAACCTCTGTCACCTCGACAAGTCGCTCGATTGGGCCAGCCAGCGTCTGCAGGAATGGTACGGACACAAACCGGCCGAACTCGACGACGAAGAACGTGAACTGGCCGCGGGAGTGCTTTGGATGATGAGAGGAGACGCAGCCCAACGAGCGATCGCCGCCTGGCACACCGGTTGGGAACCGGCCCGGGAAGCCACCGGAAATTCCAGCTGGGCCGCGCCGCTGTTGGCCCGGCTGCTCGAGGATTCCTATTCGGCCGTCCGCTTCATCTCGTGGCAGAAACTCAAGGCCTTGCCCGAATTCCGCGAACTGAAGTACAACTTCGTCGGACCACCAGCTCGACGCAAAGCCGCAATGAACTCCGTGCTGCGGGACTGGCAACGAACTCACAGCGACGTGCCCGACGCACTGCCGATGACCCCCGACGGACAACTCGATCTCAAACGACTGGCAGACCTCTGGAAACGACGCGATCAGCGTCCGGTGGAGATTCCCGAATGAGTGATCCGGTGGAAGCCCGCGACACGATCGTGCGACGTCACCTGGTCATCGGCTGGTGGAGCCTGCTGGTCTTCGTGGCACTGGGCCTGGTGCTCGAAACGCTGCACGGCTTCAAGGTCGCCTGGTTCGTCAATACCGGCGAGTCGGAAACCACCCGCCTGATGCTGCGGCTGGCTCACGCACACGGCACCTTCCTGTCGCTGGTGCACCTGGCCTTTGCCTGGACCACCTCCCAGGCCCGGGGACTTGCCCGACGATCCTCCTCGGTGGCCTCACGCAGCCTGCAAGCGGCCGGCATCCTGGTGCCCGCCGGGTTCCTGCTGGCCGGGATGCCAGGCTTCGTCAAGACCGGAGGCCTCAGGCTCGGCGTGCTCGGCGGAGATCCGGGACTGGGGATCGTGCTGGTGCCCATCGGAGCACTGCTGCTGCTGCTGGCGGTGCTGCTGACCGCGTTGGGGGTCGGGGTCCGAGAGGACTCTCAGTAACTGCGGCGTCAGACCCCGGCCTTCAACCAAGAGCCGATCACTCCGGAACCATCACCTCCCGGTAATCCCGCTCCAGCAACAGCCTCTCGACCCGCTTGCGGTCCAGCCCCTTGCCAGGGACCAGCACCGTCCGTTTGGCGAGGTCCGGATCGAGTTTCCCGGACCCCGCAGCCCACTCGCGGCGCAACCGCATCCGGACCGCGTCCCGCTCGGATCGCGGACCGACAAAATCAAAGGCCAACTCGCGGTAGGCCTCGTCGCTCTTGAGCGCCTGCCACGCCACCCAGCGGTTGACCGAGTAGGCGTCGTCGAGCTGATCGACGAGGTGAGGCACCAGCCAGTCGCTGCCCGAGACGTCTCGAGCCGGTTGCCAGCCGGCGTGCCACGTCGCCACCGCCCGCTGCACCGGGCCGCCCTGCAAAACCAGCAGGACCCAGCTCGAGACCCGCTCCTCCTCGTCGACCAGCACCGCCGGCTCGTGACCGTACCACTCGACCATCCGCTGTGACGCCCAACGAGCGGTACGGTCGAGGTGACACAGGTTGCAGGCATTGGGTCGCCCGCCGCCGCGGATCGATACCACCCGCGGACTGTCGACCCGGTGACTGCGGATCGCTCCGAGCAATGCGTAGGCAGTGTGAGGCATGTGGCAGTTGTAACAGCGGCTGCCCGAGGATCCTGTGGCGTGGTGAGTGTGCTGGGTGAGCCTGTTGCCGGTGTATTCCTTGTGGCATTGCACGCAGGCCCGGTCCCCGTCCATCTGAGCAGCCAACTGGTCCTTGGGCGGAGCGTTGTGCATCGAGTGGCACGACAGGCAGGACATCTGACCCTTCGTGAAACACTCCGAATCGATCAGGCCCAGGTACTCGCGGCCACCCACCCAGCAGGTTCCGTCGAGCCAGTAGACCGGCGTGCCGCGTCGTTCCATCTGAGTGTGCAGCGAGCTGCCGAAGACCACGGTGAGGAAGGCGGTCGAGAGTTCCTCGCCGGGCCAGTAGCGGTAGCCGTTGGCCAGGTAGTCTTCGAGGTCAGGAGGCACGAAGGTGCTGTGGCACTGACCGCAGACCCGCGATGCCGCCTTGTGGTCCAGCCGGGACGGATTGACGATCGTCGGATCAGCCTCGCTCGACTCGGACTTCACAGCCCCGTCCCGGGACCCGGCGTCGGGCTTCGGTGCCGCTGAGTGCCTGGCAACGTGCTGGCGACCGGCGCCGTGACACGCCTCGCAACTGATCCCCAACTCCGCCGCCTCGGTCCGCACCTCCAGGGTCCGCAGGTTCATCCCCGGTTTCCCGCCGGTGCTGTGACACGGCAGGCAATTGTCGTTCCAGACCATGAAGTGACGCGGGGAACCGGACGGCTCGAGAAAGGCGTCCTCGCGAGGAATCCACCTCTGCTCGGCAATGTGGTAGTACCAGGGAATCTGCCGCAGCAGGTTGCCCCGGAATCCGGGAATCCAGTAGCCCTGCATGCGATGAGACCCGGTGGTCATCACCACCGGCCGCGTCACCCGATGATCGACCGACTCGCGATCGATCTCCAAATCGTCGCGGCCATCAAACATCTGGCCCGATTCCCAATCCGGATCGACCAGGTTCACCTCGAAACGGTCTCCCGCCTGAGACAACTCGTAGCGGCGGCCTCGCGATTCCAGCGTCACGTCCTTGAAGGGAGCCAGCACAGTCTCAGGCGACGCCACCTGGGTCATCTTGCGATGAAATGTCCGATGCCAACTCGCGTGGTTCTGCTCGTGACACTCCCGACACGCCTCAGAACCGACAAAGTCACCTCGAGCGCCCAGCCGGGGCAGCGGGTCTCTGGCCAGTGGAGGCGTCACGGTGCGGCGTGAGTCCAAGTGCCAGCTGCGCCAGATCAGACCGCCCACGACCAACACGGCCGTGGCCAATATCGCTCCCAGTAGCAGCCAACCTCGTCGTCCCACCCGTGCGGTCTCCTTCAGCAGATTCCCGGACAATAGCTCTCTGGAGTATATCGGCAGCAACGGACCCGGGATCCCACACTGTGTGTACGGGGTCAGATCCGCCTGAGGCGAACCCGTGGTGAGTCCTGACCCCAAGTCGTTGCCATGGTTTCCGGCCACCGGATAGAATCGAGCCGTCGATGTCAAAACCCCGAAGTACCCGCCGCGCGATCCGCCTCCTGGCACTCACCGCCACGATGCTCGTATGGACCCGCTGCACCGGCCACGCAGCCCCGCCCAGGTTGCCCCCGGCCCTCAAGCGAAGTGTCGACTTCGACAAGGACATCCGCCCGATCTTCGCTCGACACTGCCTGGCGTGTCATGGGCCCAAGAGACAGGAAAGCGACTACCGGCTCGATCGGGCCCGGGTGGCGATTTCCGGAGGCGACCGGGAACAGAGACCGATCCGACCCGGCCAGGGAGCCGCCAGTCCGCTGCTGCAGTACGTCGCCGGTCTCGACCCCGACACGAAAATGCCGCCCAAGGGACCCCGACTCACCACCCGCCAGATCGCACTGCTGCGTGCCTGGATCGACCAGGGGGCCCGCTTCCCTCGCTCGGCCAAAGACGCCGCCGGTAACTTCTCACACTGGTCCTTCCAACCCCTGGCCGATGCGATTCCCGGGAACGTCCCCGCCGCGGACAACCCGATCGATGCCTTCATCGGAAAACGCCTGTCCGAGGCCGGGCTGGACTTCTCGCCCACAGCCGACCCCCGCACACTCGTGCGACGCCTCTACCTCGACATGCTCGGGCTGCCGCCCCCTCCGGAAGCCGTCGACGCCTTCATCGCCGATTCCCGGCCCTCGGCATGGAGCCGGCTGGTCGAACGAGTCCTGGCGCATCCGCACTACGGGGAACGCTGGGCCCGGCACTGGCTCGATGTCGTCCGCTTCGCCGAATCGCACGGGTTCGAAACCAACCGAGAACGGACCAATGCCTGGTACTTCCGCGACTGGTGCATCGACGCCCTGAACTCCGACATGCCCTATGACCGCTTCGTCGTCTCGCAACTGGCCGGCGACGCCATCGGTGAAGGGGCCGGTACCGGGTTCCTGGTGGCCGGACCCTACGACATGGTCAAGAGCCCCGACGTGTCGCTGACGCTGGCCCAGAGACAGGACGAGCTGGCCGACATGGTCAACACCACCGGCACCGCCTTCCTGGGACTCACGCTCGGATGTGCACGGTGTCACGACCACAAGTTCGACCCGGTACCCCAGAGAGACTACTACGCCCTGGCAGCCGTGTTCGCCGGAGTCCGCCACGCCGATCGAGTCCTGTCACTGCCTACCCCCGACTCCCAGGTCGCGCTGCTGCAGGAACAACTGCACGAGCACCGCCGCAAACTCGCCAAGCTGCTCGTCGGGCTGCGACCTGCGGTCAACCCCAAGCACAACATCGAGAGATTCCAGCCTCTGAAGGCCCGCTTCGTCCGCTTCACCATCCGCAACACCAACGGCGGAGAACCGTGCCTGGACGAACTGGAAGTCTTCACCGCCGCGGCAGCCGGGCGGCCCGCACGCAACATCGCCCTGGCCAGTCTCGGTACAAAGACCACCTCCTCGGGCAACTTCGGCCCCCACCCCTTCCACAAACTGGCCCACATCAACGACGGCCGGTATGGAAACAGCCACAGCTGGATTTCCAACCAGGCCGGTCGAGGCTGGGTGCAACTGGAATTCCCCAAAACGGTGCTCATCGACCGGATCCACTGGGGACGGGACCGGCAGTCGAAATTTGCTGACCGGCTGCCGACGCGGTACTGGATCGAGGTGGCCGAGAAGCCGGGGCAATGGCGAGAGGTGGCCGGGATCGCCGACCGGGCCCCCTTCGGAACCCAGAGCCGCACCCCACCCGATCGGCTGTTCCGAGATGACCTCAGACGCGAATCGGCCCTGGCCCGCGGACTGCACTCCCAACTACGCACACTCAAGGCCCGCATCGACGGATTGGCCAACGGGCCCACCGCCTACGTCGGCCGCTTCGACACGCCACCGACCACGCACCGGCTGTACCGCGGTGACGCCCAGGCACCCCGTGAAGTCATCGCGCCGGGTGGACTCAGCCTGCTGGCCCCAACCCGCATGGCCCTCGATGAACCCGAACAGGCCCGACGACTCAAGCTGGCCCGCTGGGTGGTCCGATCCGACAACCCGCTCACCCCGCGAGTCATCGCCAACCGGCTGTGGCACTACCACTTCGGCAGCGGGCTGGTCGCCACCCCCGGAGACTTCGGGGCCAATGGCACTCTGCCCTCGCACCCCAAACTGCTCGACTGGATGGCCCGGCAATTACCCCGCAACGGCTGGTCACTGAAATCGCTGCACCGACAGATCCTCAACTCCAGGACCTGGCGGCAGTCGAGCCGGCCGCGAGAACCGGGACGGGTCCTCGATCCCGAGACGCGGCTGCTGTGGAGATTCCCGCCGAGACGGCTGGCGGCCGAGGCGATCCGTGACAGCATGCTCGCCGCCAGCGGAGCGATCGACCGACGCATGAAGGGACCGGGGTTCAAGGTCTTCGAAGTCGTGATGGAAAACGTGAGACACTACTCTCCTCGGAAAACCTACGGCGTTGCCCAGTGGCGACGAATGGTCTACATGACCAAGATCCGGCAGGAACAGGACGAGGTGTTCGGAGCCTTCGACTGCCCCGACGGGAACCAGGTCATCGCACGCCGCAGCCGATCCACGACCCCGCTGCAGGCTCTGGGACTGCTCAACGGAAAATTCGTCCTGCAACAGGCCCGCCTGATGGCCGAGCGTTGCGAGGCCGATACGCCGGGTGGCTCGATCCGCGACCGAGTCACCCGAGCCATCCGACTCGCCTACGCACGACACCCCTCCCCCGGAGAACTCCAGGCCGGTGGCCGCCTCGTCCGGCAGCACGGACTCCCCGCACTCACCCGGGCACTGCTCAACTCCAACGAGTTCCTCTGGCTGCCCTGACCACAACCCGACCCCTGCGTCCCTCCCACCACCGCACACTCTCACCCGGTCCGCAGCATGCTCCTTGACTCGCACATCAACCGCCGCGGCTTCCTGGGCGATTCGGCCACGCTGCTGGGTTCCGCTGCGCTGGCGACCCTGCTCAGCGGCGACCTCGCGCCCGCCGCCGACACGCCGATCGCACCCTCGATCCAGCCGGGTCGGCCGCACGCCGCTCGACACGCTCACTTCCCTCCGCATGCCCGGCAGGTGCTGATGATCTTCTGCAGCGGTGGCTTCAGCTCGATCGACTCCTTCGACTACAAACCCGAACTGGTTCGGCGGCACGGAGAACCGCTGCCGGGCAAGAAGCTGATCACCTTCCAGGGCGAACAGGGCCGCCTGACGCGGCCGCTGTACCCGTTCCGGCCTCGAGGACAATGCGGCAAGATGGTCTCGAGCCTGGTCGACCACCTCGGGGAATTCGCCGACGAGATGTGCTTCGTGCACTCGGTGACCACCAAGACCAACTCGCACGGGCCCGCCGAAAACGTGATGTCCACCGGCTTCACGCTCGATGGGTTCCCCAGCATCGGTGCCTGGGTCAGCTACGCGCTGGGCAGCGAAGCCTCTGACCTGCCCGCCTTTGTCGCCATCCCCGACCCGCGAGGCAAGCCGCAGTCGAGCGTCAACAACTGGGGACCGGGGTTCCTGCCCGCCGCA
>CAUZEQ010000149.1:0-11523 GCA_963578885.1 Planctomycetota bacterium | reverse complement strand
ACCGACACGGCATCTCCAGCCACGGCCCCGCCGCGATGCACGTGATGGCCGGAGGCAACCCGACCGGTGCCCAGATGGGCTCGATCTACTCGCGGATCGCCGGCCTGACCGACCCCCAGAGCGGCATGCCCCGCAACATGCTGGTCACCGCACACGCGGTCGGAGACGAGTTCAAGAAAAAGAAGCTCTACACCAACGTCGGACGACTCTCGCAAACCGGCACCCTGCCGGACGTCTACCGCCCGTTCGATCCCAGCGCAGGCGGTGAGATTGTCGACAACATGAAGCTGCGGATCGCCCGCAACCGGCTCGACGACCGACGAGGCCTGCTCAATGGCCTCGATTCGCTCCGCCGCCAGTATTCCGACACCGGCCTCGCCGACGCCTCGGGCAGCTTCCAGCAGCAGGCCTTCGACGTACTGCTCAAGGGAGTCGCCCGAGCGTTTGACCTGGGGCAGGAAACGCCCGAGACGCTGGCTCGTTACGACACGTCGATGATGGAAACCACCGACGCGGTCAAGAAACGCAACTCCTACGGAGCCATGTTCTCACCGGTCGCGTTGGGTCGACAGATGCTGTTTGCCCGGCGACTGATCGAATCCGGCTGCGGCTTCGTCACCGTCGGCAACGGGGGCTGGGACATGCATGGCGGCGGCAAGGAATTCCGAGTCGACGACGGGCTGGCCACTCTGCTGCCGGCCGTCGACAAGGCCGCCTCGGCCTTCATCGAAGACATAAAGCAACGCGGGCTCAGCGACAAGGTGTTGCTGGTGATCACCGGCGAGTTCGGCCGGACGCCTCGGATCAACAAGAACGGCGGCCGCGATCACTGGGGCAACCTCTGCACGCTGGCGTTTGCCGGCGGAGGCCTGAAGACGGGGCAGGTGGTTGGTCGTTCGGACCGCACCGGCAGCCAGCCCGCCTCCCAGCCGATCTCCAGCAGCCAGGTGCTCTCCACGATCATGCACACCCTGTTCGACATCGGCCAGCTCCGAGTCCAGGCCGACCTGCCCAAGGACCTCGAACAGATCGTGGTCAACCAGCAGCCGATCCCCGAGCTGTTCTAGGCCCGGGGACTGGCTCCAGAGCCCGCCTCTGGCGGAGCGCCGGTGCCTGTCCCGAGCACCAGTCCGGTGTGCCTGGGTTCCAGGGACTGGCTCCAGAGCCGCCCGTGGCGGCGCCGGTGCCTGTCCCGAGCGCCAGTCCGGTGTGCCTGGGTTCCAGGGACTGGCTCCAGAGCCGCCCGTGGCGGCGCCGGTGCCTGTCCCGAGCGCCAGTCCGGTGTGCCTGTCCCGAGCGCTTGCGGACCAGAGTGCGGACCGGTGGAGAGCGGAGCGTCGCCCCATTCTCGACCCGTCCGCAAGTACAACGGATAGGCGCTCGGGACAGGCACCGGCGCCCCGCCAGAGGCGGGGCTCTGGAGCCAGTCCCCTACTCACCGCTCCAGTAATCAAACACCAGCACATCGGCCACCCGTGGCCCGACCAGCTTCACAAATGCCTGGTGCTCCGGGTGAGGCAGATAGACATCGCGTCCGGATTCGTCACGAAACGTCACGACGAAGCCGTGAGTGAACCCCTTCTGCTTGTTCTCAACGCTGACGTCGATCCCGTGTTCAAATCCCACGATCGACTCGATCCGCTGAGGCAACCTCGCGAATGCCTCGACCACCTCCCGAACCTGGGCCTTGGTCACCTCGGGCTTGAACTTGAACAGCACCACGTGCCGCAGCCGCCGTGAACCGCTACCCGCCACGCCCAGTGCCTCGAGCATCCTCGCGGCCACGAACCGGTTTCCCGAAACATTCAGGTGCACGCCATCACTGGTCAGCACCCCCTGCTCAGATCCCAACGGGTTGTGGCGACCCAGGTAACCGTGGAATTCGCGGTTGAGATCCAACAGCTGAACTCGGGTCTTGGCAGCCACGCTTCGGGAAATGCCCGCATACTCGCTCAGCATCTTGTCCAGCGAGTTGGTCCCGGCCGGTTTCTCACCAATCACGCTCGGCGTACACAGCACCACGCGGGCACCCGCTTTCTCGATCCGCTCGATCAACCGTTCCAGCCCCGCTTCGTAGTCGGCTTTCGAGGTCCCCTTTCCGTTCTGAGAATGCCACACGTCGTTGATCCCGATGTAGATCACGACCACCTGGGGCTTGTGGACCAGCACGTCGCGATCGAGCCGTTTCTCGAGATCGGGAACCTTGTGACCACCGACCCCGGCCCCGATCACCTCGAGTTCCAGCTTCGCGTGCCGCGTCTTCAGGAACTCGCGAACGACAGAGATGTAACCGTCGGGCTGGTCTCCGGCCTGCGTGATCGAATCGCCCAGGAAGACGATCCTGTCGCCCTTCTTCAAGGCTCGATCCGCCGACATCACCGGATTGACCACCAGGGCCACGACCGCCAGCGTCACGGCGATGGTCAGGAACTGGGGAACCGATTCACGCAACAGCAGCGGCAGGGTCAGCGACATCATGGAGTCCGATCTGGTTGAAGAGTCGAAACGGCAGCCGGGTCTATTGCCCCAGCAACCACGGCACGGCCTCAAGCACCGCGGCCGCCTCGCTGCCAGCCTGCGACACCACAAACCCGGGCCGTTTCATCGCCGCGTAGGTTGCCTGCACCCGCTCGGGCACCTGGCCCTTTTCTCCGGCAAGGAACAGAGGCAGCGGTGCTGCCAGCGACAGCAAACCGGGCAGGTCGCCGTACTTGACCGCTCCGGGCAGGAACCTCGGATCGCGGTAGCTGGCAACGTTGACGAACCGGAACCCTCCGGTCCCCACGACCGCCTTGTCGACGAGGTCCTGGACCAGCACGCGAGCCGTGGCCACCAGCGGGCCGGCTCCACCGGTCCCCACCAACGCCACCGCACCCGCCTTGTCCTCCTCGTGGCCCTTCACAAACGCCAGCAGGGTCAGGATGTCGTGCACCCGGCTGGCGAACACCGTGTGGTTGTACCCGAAGGTGTAGGCAGCGAACTCGCGGTTGTTGCCCACCTTGGGCGTGACCGTCAGCGGCTTGCCGTCGGCCAGGAACTCGCCCTGGTGCAACAGGTCGGCTCCCAGCACCGCCGCTCCTGCGTCGAGCAGTTTCCGGATCGCGGGGATCGGGCGTCCGTCCTCACCATACAGGCCCGCCTTGCCCTTCCCGTCGACCCAAACGACCGCCAGCCCACTGTACCTGGCCTTGGTGGGGAAGAATGAGACGACCGGCAGGGATTCGCCGTGAGGCTTCAGCTTCAGGATGTCGGTGAATTCCAGGTAGTCGCCCCGGTCGTGCTTGGCAACCTTGGTCCGCTCGATCTGGTTGGCTCGAGGCAATCCACGACCGATGATCGTCTTGATTGCCCCGCCGACGATGCCCTGGTACAGCGTCATGTCCTCGCGCTGACGAGGGACCAGTGCGGCCAGCTGGGCCTGGGAGTGCTTCGAGAGGAAACCGGTCAGAGATTTCTCGTGCTGCTCACCACCCTCGGGGGCCGGGTGCTTCTTGTCCCAGACCGTGTACTCCTCTTTGGTCAACGGCTCGTAGTCGGTCTCGACAACGGGCTCGTCGCCCAGCCCCAGGTGGCGGCTGAACAGGTCGTACATGATCGCCCGGCTGACGTAGTTGTAGTTGTGAGGGAATCGGACCAGCGAGCGGCACAGGACGTGGTCGCGTTTGCCGTAGAGCCCGTAGAGTTGCCTGAGCTCGGGGTAGCCCTTGGTCATCATCTCCTTGGTCCAGTCGTTGGCCGCGGTCATGCCCTGGGGCTTGGGGGCAAACAGCGCCGCCAGCTCGACATTGCCGGTCCCGATCCGAAGCAGGCAGCAGTTCTCGCACGTGCAGCCTCCCTGCATCGATGTCGAGACCATCCCGTTGGGGAATGCGACGACCGGTCGTGGGTCGATGGCACACAGCAGGATCGTCTGGGTCCCGCCGCCGCTGCCGCCGGTCACACCGATCCGCTTGGGGTCGACATCGGGCAGGCCGGCCAGGAAGTCGAGGCAGCGGATCGAGTTCCATGTCTGCAGACCCAGGATGCTCTGCAGCCGCAGTTCAGCCTGCGTGCTGATGAAGCCCCAGCCGCTGGGGCTGTTCATGTGAGGCCGCTGCTTCTGCAGACGGTGGGCCACTCGCATGCCGATCTGCTGCGCGTCGGCGTAGCCTTCCATGTCGAAGATGAACGTCACGCAACCCATGCGGGCCAGGGTGGCACAGCGAGCCAGCTTCGGGAACCGGCCCGACTTGCGGTACTTCTCGGCTCCACTCTTGATCAACGCGTCCATCTTGGCGGCACCGTAGTCCTGCAACCGGCCGCCGTGTCCGTGAGGGCACAAGACGGCGGGGTGCTTGCCGGCGGCCGACTTGCCCGTGGGACGGAACAGCAGACCCGTGACAAAGTGACCCGGGACACTCTCGAAATAGACCTTCTCGACCGAGAATCCCGGCCGGGTGACCTTGCCGAAGATGACCGGGTTCAGCGGTGTCTTCTGAGGCATCGGCCACAGGCCCGTCGAGACCAGGATCCGCTGCTTCAGCTCCCGCTTGCGGGACTCCCACGCCTCACGGGTCTTGGGGACCTTGAAGGGGAAGTAGGCGTTGAGGTCTTTTTGAGGCTTCAGGCGGGCGTCGTCGGGGAGCTCGCCTTTGGGAAAGACTCGAGGCGAGGCGGCTTGGGCGGTCGAGATGACCCACAGCAGGGTGAGCGTGGTGGCGAGAACCAACAGGGAGTGGCGGGTTGGGCGAATAGGCATCGAGGTGTCTCCGGTTGCAGGCATCCGCGAGTCAGCCTAACCGCGAGCGAACCGAGTCGCAAAGCTGCAGGGACTGGCTCCGCAGCCGCCTTTGGCGGCGCAGGTGCCTGTCCTGGTTGGGGAAACCGGCTAACGAGCGCCGGGACAGGCACCGGCGCCCCGCCCAAGGCGGGGCTCTGGAGCCAGTCCCTATTTCACACCCCACCGCTCGTCGAAGAAGTTCGCCTCCACGACCTTCCCCGGCCACACCGTGCCCGGGGGTACCGACAGGTCAACAATCGCCCAGTCGGGCAGCATCGGCACCTGGCGAGCATTATTCAGATACGCGTACTCGCGATACGTGAAACTGCTGTTGAGCACCACGTATCGCCTGGGGTTCAGAGGATTCGGATAGATCAACACCGGCATGTGACCCGCCGCCGGATACGACTTGTCTCCGATCGACACCTCACCCTCGGCCCACGACACCGGCAGATCCCCCACCAGCCTCGCCAACAGCCTGTTGCTCTGCGGATCACCCCACAGCACCAGGTTCGCTGTGGCAATGTCCTTGTCGGTCACCTCGGTGTCGTCCTTGATCCGAGCGTAACCGCGGAACTGCTTCCGCCAGTGGACGATGGCCCTTTGGAGTTCCGATGCCACCCAGGCTCCGGTCTGCTCATGCATCGGCTTGCCGGTGGGGCGGACGAAGAGGAACGAGTCCATGAAGGCGTCGTCGATCGGCCCCTGCAGGTTGTGACGTTTTCGGAGCCGTCCGCCGGGTCCACCCACGCGACCGCCCACCTGCCAGCCACCCTCCTGCTTCGTCAGCCGGCAGGTCCACGACCGATCCGACCTCGGACGAGGTGCCTCGAGCTCGATGCCGTCCACCACCACCGTCACGGGTCGTTGGACATCCAGCGGAGCGAATCCCGGAGGAAACGCCAGCCGCACGCCGGTGACGTTTTTCGTTGTCAGGGTCACCCGGCTGCGTGAAGTCACTTCCGCCACGATCCGGGCCGCCTGCCAATGCTCACCCATCCCTTCAACCGTCACCCAGTGCATCCGGTTGTACTTCAGGGTCCATGTGGCCAGCACGACATGACGCGGGAACCGCTCACGCCCGGCCCGCGCGATGCTCGACAATCGACGATCGATTTCCTTCTTGGAATCCGGGTGAATGGCATGTTTGGTCCCGGGCCCGATCACGTGTACCAGGTCGATCCCCTCGGCCTCCAACGCCTGCTCCATGATGTCGGCCGCCTGCTTCTGGATGTCCAGCTCACCGCTGTAGGCCACCGTCGGGCAATGGGCCAGGTTGAGGGCCCAGTCGGTGCAGTCGTACCAGTGCCACAGCCGCTTCTCGAACCAGGTCGGGTTGAGAGTCTCCTTCTGGAAGAACTTCAGGAACTCGGGGGTCTCGGAAAAACCCGCACCCGGGTTGGCGGCGAACCAGCGGTCCGAATAATGCACGGCGAACTGCCAGCAGGCGGCTCCGCCCATCGAGAAGCCTCGGACCGAAATCCGCCGGCCGTCGACGCGGTACCTCCTCCGGACATCGGCGAGGGCCTCGAGCACATCAACCTCGCCGGCAAACTTGAACGCGTTCGAGTAGCGGCCGTAGGGATGCAGCACGATCGTGTTGGCGGGAGTGTAGGACCCGGCGCTAGAAGACCGCTGGTGGATGAAGTTCACCTCGCTGAGCGTTTCACCTCGACCGTGAAACCAGATGTCCAGCCGATGGCGACGCGATGCACCGAAATCGTACGACTCGGGGATCACCAGCCCGTAGGGCTGCACCGAGAGGTCGATCTTCGACACGTAGCCTCTGACGACCAGCCCCGTTTGACTGGTCCAGGGTGCCCGGCCGGCGATCAACTGATCGGCTCGTTGGCCGCCGGTGGCGAGCAGCAGGTGAGCCTTCTTGACGTCGGCGGCCGAAAAGAACTCATTGTAGGTCAGCGCATCGTGGACGGCCCGGTAGTAGATCTCCACGTCGGGGATCAACCGGGCAATGGCGGGGTTCTTCGAGGCGGCGGCCTTGTGGATCCTGGCACGGAGGTCCTTGAGCTTGGCGGGCAATTGCAGGAAGCCGGACCCGGGAGGCTTGACGCCGGGTCGAGGCACCGGGCGAACCGTCGTGGGATCGTTGTCGCGAGGTCCATCGGCCAGGACGGTCGAAGCCACCAGCGACAGCAGCACGGTGGCGATGCAAAACGGGTGCTTCATGAGCGGGTGCCTGGAAGTGTGTGAGCAGCCGCCCAGACTAGCGAGCGGGCCTCGAGAGGGCAAAGTGCGGTGAGTCATCGGTATCGACGCGATGCGGGATCACAGGCCGCCGGCTCGAGTCGACACACAGTCCAAACCCCTCTGGCCGAATTCGCAGCGGCTCGACTACCATCCCCCCGCGGCGCAAAGGCAAAGCGTCCCTCGAAGAGGAAACGGATCATGGACACACGCCTGCAGATCCCTGCCGGCCTGAGAATCCTGCTGACGCTGGCCGCGGTGGTCGTGGTCGTGGCCGGGATGTCGGCTGCTCGGCCGATCCTGGTGCCGGTGCTGTTCGCCGCCTTCCTGGCCATCATCTGCGGACCGGCGATGGCCTGGCTGGTTCAGCGCAAAGTCCCCCGGCCGGCGGCACTACTGCTGGTGTTTCTGGCGATGGCCACGATCGGCGGCACGGTGGTCGTCGTGATCGGGCAGTCGGTCTACAGCTTTCGAGACAACCTCGACACCTACAGGGAGCCGCTGCAGCAGAAGGTGGCCGCGCTCAGCGAAACGCTCGGCAAGGCGGGAATCGAAGTGCCCGACAGCGTGCGAACCGGCAGCCTCAATACCGACCACGCCGTCGACTACCTCGGTCAACTGCTCGGTGGACTGACCGACCTCTTCGGCAAGGGCCTGTTCGTGCTCTTCTGCTTCGTGTTCATCGTGCTCGAAGCATCAGGGTTCCCCGACAAGATCGCAGCGATGCCCGGTGACACCTCGGCCCGAAAAGCACGCTGGGAAAAGATCCTCACCGAGACCCGACGCTACGTGGCACTCAAAACCGTCATCAGCCTCGTCACCGGCGTCGCCATCGGAGCGATGCTGATGTGGCTCAAGGTCCCCTACGCACCGCTGTGGGCACTGCTGGCGTTCCTGTTCAACTTCATCCCCAACATCGGCTCGATCATCGCCGCCGTGCCGCCGATCGTGGTCACCTTCATCGTGCTCGACACTTCCACGTTGATCTGGGTGATCGGAATCTACCTGGCCGTCAACCTGCTGGTCGGAAACATGATCGAACCGCGGATCATGGGCAAGGGCCTGGGCCTCTCGGCTCTCGTCGTCTTCCTCTCATTGGTCTTCTGGGGCTACGTGCTGGGCCCGATCGGGATGCTGCTCAGTGTCCCGCTGACGATGATCGTCAAGATCGTGCTCTCGGCCTCCGACGAAACACTCTGGCTGTCGATCCTGCTCAGCGACGAAGCCCCCGAACCAGCGTGATCGACGCAATGAAGCTCTGGCCTTGCGAGCGCCTTGTCATTCCGAGCGCAGCCCTGTCATTCCGAGCGCAGCGAGGAATCTCAAGCCTCGGCACCACGAAAAGGTTGAGATCCCTCGCTGCGCTCGGGATGACAAAATGCGAGGGATGACACATACCACACACCCGTGCAACACGATGACAGTCGCCAAGCCGCCCAAAAAGACGATAGAATAAGTGGTGGTTGACGGATCACGCTGACAACCCGTGTCATCGCTCCAAAGACCACGAAGCCCATCGACCTCCCACAGAGATCACGGTCATGTCGTCACACGACCCTCGCTGCGGATGCTCAAGTCACACACTCTCGCGTCGCAGCCTGCTGCAGGCTGGTACGGCGGGGATCGCCGGCCTGGGGACCGCCGGTCTGATGGCACCTTCGGCCAACGCCGCGGGTCGGACCAAGGCCAAGCGAGTGGTATTTGTCTTCCTGACCGGTGGAATCTCGCACCACGACACGTTCGACATGAAGCCGGATGCTCCGGCGAAGGTCCGAGGCACTTTCGATCCGGTCTCGACCGATGTCCCCGGCATCCAGATCTCCGAGCACCTGCCGCTGTTCACTTCCAGGATGAAGCACTACGCGATGGTGCGATCGATGGGCACCGGCAGCAATGGCCACGAGCAGGCCTGCCACATGATGCTCACCGGGCGACTCGACTTCCCGATCGGCTTCAGCACCGCGCGGGTGCCCAGCCCCAACGAATGGCCGTCGATGCTCTCGGTTGTGACCTACGCCAAGCGCAACGAGCGGCGGACGCTGCCACCGGCAGCGGTGCTGCCCGAGCCGAGCGTCAACGAGGCGGCTCGGATGCGGCCCGGTCAATTCGCCGGCCGACTCGGATCGACCTACGAGGCCTGGCACGTCAACGTCGCCGCACAGTGCCCGCTGGGCAACGGGGCCTGTCCCGACTGCTTCCGGTTCGAAAAGGACGAGTTCGACCACGCGACCGCACACATCTTCAACACGCCGGATTTGAAGTTGCCCACCGGAGGCCGAGGGCGACTGCGCGAGAGGATCGGGCTGCTGGGCACCATCGAACAGCAACGCCAGTTCCTCGAAGAACGCAGCGCCGCCCGCAAGCTCGACCAGAGCCGGATCCAGGCGCTGACCGTCCTGGCCGACCCCAAGACCAGCCAGGCCTTCGACGTCGAGAACGCCGACCCCAAGACCCTGGCCCGCTACGGCAAGAACAAGTTCGGACTCTCGGCCCTGATGGGCTACCGGCTGCTCGACGCGGGGGTCGACTTCGTGCAGATCAACCTCGGCAAGAACTCCTCGTGGGATACCCACCGACGCAACTTCGTCAACCTGAAACGAAACCTGCTGCCGCCGCTGGACCTCTCGATGAGCGCCCTGCTCGATGATCTCAACGACAGCGGGATGATCGACGACACGCTGTTCATCATCAGCGGAGAATTCGGCCGCACGCCCAACATCAACAAGAACGCCGGCCGAGACCACTGGGGCCCGGTCTTCACGACGTTGTTTGCCGGAGGTGGAGTGCAGGGTGGACAGGTGATCGGGTCGTCCGACAACCTCGGGGCTTACGCGACCAGCCAGAGATACATGCCCGAGAACTTCTCGGCGACGATCTACGAAGCCCTGGGCATCCCCAAGGACGCTCACTGGGTCGACCTCGACGGGCGGCCGCACGAGATCTACCGCGGCCAGCCGATGTCGGTGCTGTACGGGTAACCACCCGCCAGCGCAAAGTACCAGTTGTATGTAGGTCAGGCTGTGCCTGACTTCACGCAACCAAGGCCGATCGCTCGAGCATTTGAAGCGAACCGGAGCAGTGAAAACCGCCTGGTGTGCGAGTCAGGCACAGCCTGACCTACCACTGACCGAAGGCTCTCATCGGTCGGTTCAGTTGCCTTCGCCTCACGCGGGATTATCCTACGTGTCATTGGGTCGAGGAACGAGCGAGGCGAGCGATGGAAGATCCAGCGAACCAACCACTGGCTTCGGTGAACGAGACCACCTGGGAACTGCTTGAACGGCCAAGCACCGCCACCCTGGCCACCGTGCTCGCCAAGCACGACCTCTGGAACGTCTTCGTGACAGGATCCCTTCCGCTGTCACCGGGCCGCCGCATGGTCGGGCAGGCTTACACGCTGCGGTACCTGCCCGCCCGAGAAGATCTCGACCACAACCTGGTCTTCGACAATTCGAAGGACCCCCAGCGGCTGGCGATCGAATCGGTCGGGCCACGAGACGTGCTGGTGATCGACGCTCGAGGTGACGAGCGGGCCGGGACGATGGGCAACATCCTGGCCACTCGCATGGTCGCTCGAGGTGCGGCCGGGATCGTCACCGACGGCTGCTTCCGAGATTCACCGGCGATTGCCGAGATGGACATCCCCGCCTACGCCCGCTCGCCACACGCGGCCACCAACAAGACGATCCACCACCCCGTCGATACCCAGTTGCCGGTCGCCTGCGGCGGCGTGGCGGTGTTCCCCGGCGACATCCTGGTCGGTGACGACGAGGGCGTTGTGGTGATCCCTCGCTACCTCGCCGACGAGGTCGCCCTGGCCGCGGCACGCCAGGAGCACAAGGAAGACTTCATTCTCGCCAGGATCCAGGCCGGTGACCCGCTGGCGGGGACCTATCCCCCCGACGAGTCGACCGATGCACAATACGAGGCGTATTGCCAGGAGAACCCACCACCCTAGCAGCCCGTTAAGGGACAGGCTCACCCGCCCGTGGCGGGGGTGCCTGTCCCGGTTGCCAACAGCGAGTGAGAGAATGGGACAGGCACCCCGCCACGGGCGGGCGAGCCAGTCCCTGCACCTCGCCGACCGAAGAGCCTCGAGCCGCAGCAGCGCCGCGGGTGCTGACTACACCGTGACCGGCCGCGACGGTAAAAAGGAGTGACGTTCTGGCCCGTCCTACCAACGGAACCACCGATGACCCGCCTCACCTGCCTGTTGCTGCTCACCTCGGCCACGATGACGTCCGCCGCCGAGCCCCAGTGGAACCAGTTCCGTGGAGGGCGTGGTGACGGTACCTCGAAGGCCGCCGGAATCCCCATCGCCTGGAGCGAAACAAAAAACGTCCGCTGGAAGACCGAGATCTGGGGCAAGGGCTGGTCGTCACCGATCGTCTGGAAAGACCGCATCTGGCTGACCACCGCCACCGAGGACGGTCACCGGCTGGCGTTGTTGTGCCTGGACCGCAAGACCGGCAAGATCCTGCACGACAAGACGCTGTTTGAACACGAAAAGCCCCAGTACTGCCACCCGTTCAACAGCTACGCCTCGCCCACACCGAGGG
>CAUZEQ010000148.1:0-11533 GCA_963578885.1 Planctomycetota bacterium | reverse complement strand
CGACTACTTCCTGGGCGCCCACGGCAACTACTACGGCATGCATGCCAAGTACCCCAGGCAGAAGGCCGGAGCCAAGGTCAGCCCGTTCATCGACCCCGCCGGATACCGCGATTACATCGAGCTGAAAGAGAAGGCCTTCCGCGACAAGCTGGCCGCTCAGAAGAAAGCGTCCCGGTAGCCAGGTCGTTGCCCGAGAACGCATCAACTTTTCGGAATGCGATTTCGAGCGAGCCGCGATTCCTTTATACTGCCGATACTAGGCACAGGGTCGTGCCGTGGATCAACCCAAGAGCCAGATGATGAGTTTTCGCCAGGATTCCGCCTCCGACTGCCCCGGCCCGCCGGGTCGGCGAGAGTTCATGCAGGTGGGAGCCCTGGCACTGGGTGGGCTGACATTGCCCGAGGTCTTGGCGGGACGGGCCGCACGCGCCGCTGCGGGCAACAGCTCGAAACGGACTTCCGTGATCATGCTCTACCAGCACGGTGGAGCCTCACAGCTGGAAACCTATGACCTGAAGCCCGAGGCCCCCACGGCGACCCGCAGCCAGTTCGCCCCGATCTCCACCAACGTGCCGGGCCTGGACATCTGCGAACACTTCCCTCTGCAGGCCAAGCTCGCCGACAAGTTCTCGATCATCCGCTCGCTGCATCATGACATGAGCAGCCACAGCGACGGGGGGATCATGGTGCTGACGGGCAAGTCCCCGCTGGTGGCTGATCCCACGTCACAATCCAAGAGCGTGCATCCCGACTTCGGTTCCGTCGCCAGCAAGTCGCTGGGCCCGGGGCCCAACGTGATGCCCCCCTACGTGGCGATCCCGCGGAAGCCCTACATGACCCGACCCGCCTACCTCGGCCTGCACCATGGTGCCTTCGAGGTCGGCGATCCCAACGCCAAGGGATTCCGGGCCCCGTTCGCAGGGATCGCTGCCGGCAAGGACGGCAAGCGGTTGGGGGACCGCAAGACCCTGATCGATCAACTCGACCGCATCCACAAGACCGAGGACCTCCGCGGCAACCTCGCCGGGGTCGACCAGTTCCGCGAGCTGGCCTTCGAGATGCTGACCAGCCCCGAATCGGCCCGTGCCTTCAACCTGGCCAAAGAACCCGACACGCTCCGCGACCGCTACGGCCGCAACCTGTGGGGGCAGGCCTGCCTGCTGGCTCGCCGGTTGGCCCAGGCGGGCACCTCGGTCATCAACATCTATTTCAACACCCCCAAGACCGGCCCGGAATTCACAAACTGGGACGACCACGCCGGCAACGCTGGGCGACCGGGGCACTTTGCCAAGTACATGAAGACCCGGCTGCCCTACATGGACCAGGCGCTGGCGACGCTGATCCAGGATATCCACGACAAGGACCTGCAGCGGCAGATCCTGGTTGTGGTCGTCGGCGAGTTTGGACGGACGCCGGCGATGCGTTACGGAGCGCCCGACCGCTCCTACGGGCGCGACCACTGGCCGGCAGCCTATTCGGCACTTCTCGCCGGCGGAGAACTCAACATGGGCCAGGTCGTCGGAGCGACCAACAGCAAGTCCGAATACCCGACCGAACGTCCCTACACCCCTCAGGACCTGCTGGCGACGATCTACCACCACCTCGGCATCGACCACTCGCAGACGTTCGACGACTTCCGAGGCCGCCCGGTCCACATCCTCAGCGAAGCGAAACCGATCGCCGAGCTGATCTGATTCTCTCGCGGATCGCGACCGTGAACGGCATCCCCCGCTCCCGACCCGGCCTCGCACCCCTGCTGGCGCTGCTCGCAGCCCTCGGTATCCCCGCAACCGCCGAGCCGGCAGACCCCGCCCGACCCGATACCCTCCCAGCCGCCCAGCCGGCGTTTGTCGTCGGCTTCGAGCGATTCGCACGTCCCGGCGATCTCGATCTGGCCGAGGCGGGCCGGCTGCTGCTGGGCGAGTTGAGTTGCACCGCCTGCCATGCCGCCCCACCCGGCGGCCCCGAGCCCCGGCGTGGGCCTCGACTCGAGGCGGCCGGAACAAGACTGCAGGCCGACTGGCTTCGAAAGCACCTCGCCAACCCCTCGGCCAGCGACCCCGGCACCACGATGCCCGATGTGCTCCACGCCATCCCGCCCGGCGAGAAGACTCGAACCATCGCGGCACTGGTGGCCTACCTGTCGACTTGTCGCGAGAACTACCCCGAACTGAAATCGACCGCGTCGCGACCGGTTGCCGGCCGGTTCTTCGACAAGGGCGACGCCGCTCGAGGCCGGCAGTTGTTTCACAGTGTCGGTTGCGTGGCCTGCCACCAACCCGACCCAAAACACCCGGCACGCCCTCAACCGACATCCGAACTCGCCAAGCTGATCGCCCAGCTCGACCCCGAAGAACTCAAGGAACTTGGGCTCGAAGCCGCCGCCCGCCCGTTCCCGTCGGTCCCCCTGGGCCGCCCGGCGGCGAAGTACACCCGCGAGGCGCTGGCCCATTTCCTGGTCCAGCCCGAAGCAGCCCGCCCGGCCGGACGCATGCCGTCGATGAAGCTGGCCCCCGACGAGGCGGCCGACCTGGTGGCCTACCTGCACAACGCTGCTACCGTGACCGCCGTCGCGAAATCCGTCGACGGCGAACTCATCAACACCGGCCGCGGGATGTTCTCCCGATTCCGCTGCAACCGCTGTCACACGGTCAACGCCCGTTTCGATCCGCCCGCCGTGCCGATCAAACCGATCAAACCGATCACGCCGGTCAATCGTCTGAGGCCCGCCGCCGCCGCGTCGTGCCTGGCCAACCCCACCGCCACTCAGCCCCGCTACCAGCTCGACGCGAAACAACGCCAGGCGATCTCAGCGGGGATCAGGTCACTCAAGACAAAGTCCACCCCCACGCCGCAACTCGTCCTGCACCGAGACCTGCTGCGGCTCAACTGCTACGCCTGTCACACTCGCGGCAAGACCGGCGGAGTCGGCCCCGGTCGGCGGGCGTACTTCGAAACGGCCACGCAGGTCGACCTGGGCGACGAAGGCCGACTGCCTCCGTCGCTCTCGGGTGTCGGAAACAAGCTGACGACCACCTGGTTGAAAAAGGTGTTCGAGGGCACCGGCGACGTACGGCCTCACCTGAGGGCCCGCATGCCGGTGTTTCCCGTCCGCGAGGTGCTGGGGATTCCGCGGCAACTGGCCGCCGTCGATCGAGGCAGCGACACGCCTGCGAAGCGGATCTTTGGCGACTTCAAGCCGCTGGCCGCCGCCGGGCGGACCCTGATCGACCGCGGCTGTGTGCAGTGCCATCCGATCCGCGGCGAGCGGCTGCCCGGGGTGATCGGCGTCGACCTGGCCGGCACCGCGCTGCGGATCCGGCCCGACTGGATGCGTCGCTTCCTGCTCGACCCCGCCTCACAGAAGCCGCGGACCCGCATGCCGACGTTTTTTCCCAAGGGCAAGACCAACAGCCCCGATATCCTCGAGGGCAACGTCGACCGGCAGCTCGCCTCGCTGTGGGCCTACATGGCCGACATACAGCGACAGCCCCTGCCCGAGAAGATCACTCGGGACAAGGTCGACGATTACGAACTGGTGCCGAAGCTGCGTCCGCTGGTCTTGCGGACGTTCATGCAGCGGGCCGGCCGGCACGCCATCGCCGTCGGGTTCCCCTCGGGCACCCACTACGCGTTTGACGCCCGAGGTGGCCGGGTCGTCGAGGCCTGGCGAGGCCGGTTCCTGGATGCTCACGCCACCTGGTTCAACCGCTTCATTCCTCCAGCGGCACCCCTGGGCACCCACCTGGTCACGCTGCCCGGCGGGCTGGTCATCAACCGCCTGGCCAACGGCGACGCGACCTGGCCATCAGCACTCGAACCGCTCACCGCCTACCGCTTCGGTGGCTACCGGCTCGACAAGTCGCGAGTCCCCACCCTGCTCTACTCGGTCGGTCCGCTGAAGGTCGAGGACCGGATCGAGCCGACACGCGGGCAGGGCCTGAAACGAACGCTGACCATCACCTCGCTGGCCACCACCAAGCCGGGCCTGCCGACCGCCTGGATCCGCGGCCTCACCGGCAAGTCACTCGTCAGTCCAGAAGCGGGTGTCTATACCAACGAGAGCGGGCTGAGCGTCGTGGTCCGGGCCAGGCGGAGTCACCCCGAGAAGCTGGTGACGATCGGCGGGCTGGCCGAGTGGAGGATTCCGATCGTGATCAGCCGCAGGGTCGTCGTGGAGATTGAGTACCGATGGTAATCCTGGCATCTGATCGCCTTAGAGGCTGGTGGCCGGGCGTCGCCTTGACCCTGCTCGCGCCGCTGCTCTGCCCCGCAGCCGCAGAGGCGGCCGACGAGTCGGACTATTACCGGCTGGTGACGATCATGTCGTCGAAGGCTCCGACGGGGTCCCGCTCGAAGTTCTGGAAGCCGCCGCCGAAGGGGCTGGTGCTGGAAGTCAGCGGCATCGCGCCCCTGGACAAGCGTCGGCTGGCGGTGACCATCCGCAAGGGTGAAGTCTGGTTCCTCGACGGCATCTACGACCTTCCGCCCAAGAACGTCACCTACAAGCGATTCGCCGAGGCACTGCACGAGCCGCTGGGGCTATTGCGTATGGGCAAGTCGTTCCTGACCGCACAGCGAACCGAGTTGACTCGGATGACCGACACCGACGGAGACGACGTGGCCGATGAGTACATTTGCGTGAGCAACGGATGGGGCGTGACCGGCAACTACCACGAATACGCCTACGGCCCCAAGCTCGACCGCAGCGGCAACCTCTGGATGACGCTCAACATCGGCATGGGATTCCAGGGCAAGCAGCCCACACTGATGGTCCGCAACAAGACACTCGGCGTGGCCCAGGCCCGCTGGCGAGGCTGGGGAGTCAAGGTCACCCCGCAGGGCAAGCTGGTCCCGGTTTGTGCCGGAATGAGGTCTCCCAGTGGACTGGGTGCCAACCGCGCCGGCGACATGTTCTACACCGATCAGCAGGGGAACTGGGTCGGCACCAATTCGCTGCACCATATGCGCAGCGGAGCCTTCTTCCATCACCCCGAAGCACTCGCGTCGATGGACCTGCCCGGCTCACCCATCAGTGGGATCACCTCGATCCCCGGCGGCCTGCCGTTCCCCGAAGCGGCCAGGCGACTCCGGCAACTCAAGCCACCGGCCGTCTGGTTCCCGTACAAGAAGGTCGGCCAGTCGGCCACCGATATCGTGCTCGACGACAGCAAAGGATCGTTTGGTCCCTTCGACGGCCAACTGTTCGTCGGCGAGTTCACACTGGCCTCGATCAACCGCGTGTTTCTCGAAAAAGTCGGTGGCGAGTACCAGGGAGCCTGCTTCCCATTCCGCGAAGGCCTGGCTTCGGCCGTGATCCGTCTCGCCCAGGGCCACGACGGCAGCCTGTTTGCCGGGCTGAGCAACCGGGGCTGGAGCAGCCTGGGGACGGCCTCCTACGGACTGCAACGACTGGTGTGGACCGGGAAGACTCCGTTTGAAATGAAGGAGATCCGGGCCCGGCACGACGGGTTCGAACTGGTGATGACCCTCCCGGTCGACATCCCGTCCGCACGAATACTCTCGGCCTACGCCGTCAACAGCTACACCTACACCTACCACTCGACCTACGGCAGCGATGAAATCCAGAAGAAGGACCTGGCGATCCGATCGATCGAGGTCAGCGAAGACGGGCTGAGAGTCCGACTGAAGATCGACGGGCTGCGGGAGATGTTCGTCCACGAACTGCACGCGGCGGGGCTCCGCAGCCGCGACGGAGAACCGCTGTTGCACCCCACCGGCTACTACACGCTCAATCACATCCCATCGCGCGGCCCGAGCAACAACTGACCACCACCCGGCAGCAGTAGGTCAGGCTGTGCCTGACTCAACGACCAGACACCAGGACAGCAGGACAGCACGGGAGGCGGGTGCCAGGCACAGCCTGACCTACACCTGCGTCAATGGCGGGCGTGGTTCTGTCAGGCACAGCCTGACCTACCGCTTCGCTTCTGCCGCGATGCAGTACAGCGTCTCGACCCGCTTCCCCGCGACCGTGTTCGCGACCCTCAGGAAGATCTGTCCTCCGCAAATCGTCGGCGACGCGTAGACGATCGAACCCAACTGGTTCTGAGCCAGCTGCTGGTACCCCTTGGGAGTGGCCCGGTAGACCCAGGTCGTTCCGGCCTCATTGCTCAGGAAGATCTTGTCGCCCACGAGCGTGGGCGAAGCACTGATCGGAGCCTTCAGGCGGTGCTTCCACACTTCTCGGCCGCTGCGAGTCTCCCAGCACAGCGCGATGCCGGTGTCGTTGATGGCGTAGACGTGTCCCTGGTGCACCAGCAGCGATTGCTCGTGGATGCGTTGAGTGTTCTTCCAGGCGATGCGTGCGGATCCATCGGCCACGATGCCCGCGACACTGCCACTGGGGTAGCCCCCCGCGGCGAACACCATGTTGCCCTCCCAGACCGGGGTCCCGGAGGTCTGCATCGCGATCGCCGGGGCGTCCCAGAGCGGCTTGCCGTTGGTCGGGTTGTAGCTGGCCACCATGTCCAGCCCGCCGATCAGCAGCTGGTCGCGACCGGCCACGTGCCCGACGATCGGCGAGCCGTAATTGGTCTTGCCGACCCGGCTGGTGGCCCAGACCCGCTTGCCGGTGTCACGATCCAGAGCCAGCAGTGTCCCGCCGCCCTCGCAATCCACAGCGATGATCACCGTGTTGCCGTAGAGCACCGGTGAGGCGGCGTAGCCGTTGGGGTACTTGATCTCGATGAACGGAGCCGCGGTCGTCGACCAGACCACCTTGCCTTCGAGATCCAGAGCGGTGGCCTGCACGGCCTCGTTGTTGCCAAACAGCACGAACAGACGACCTCTGTCGCAGGCGATCGTGCTGGTCGCATAGGTGTTCTTGCCGTTGATCGTCTTCTGCAGGTTGCCGCGGTTCAGTTCTTTAGTCCATAACCGCTTACCCGTCCGGCGGTCATAACACAGCACCGATTGGGACTTGTCCGTTTCGTCGGCCGTCTGCAAGAACACCCGATTGCCGACCACGATCGGCGTCGAGTGGCCTCGGCCGGGCACCGCCACCTTCCACACCACGTTCTTCGTGTCCGACCACTCGATCGGCACCTCCTGCCCCGCTTCGGCCACCCCGTTGAAGTTCGGGCCACGCCACCAGGGCCAGTCGCCGCTGGCCGCCTTGGGCACCTGGGCCGAGACCGAGCCGGCACCCACCAGGCAGCCGGCGACAACGGCCAGTAGCAGATCACTCCGAATGCGTCCGATTCGCCCCATCAGCTCTGCTCCCCGGGTCTACTTCAGCCAAAACGAATACAGCTCGGCAGCGGTCAATTCGAACCGCAGTTGTACCGACTTCCCCTTTTTTCGCTTGGGACTCGCTCCAGCGGCACGAGGCCACTCGATCACGACGTCGGTGTGATCACCGCTGACGACTCGAGACTGCTCGAACCCGGCCAGCGGTTGGCCATCGTCGCCGAGCACGCTCACGCGGGCGTGCCCCTTCGAGGCATCCACGTTCAGGTGCAACCGTCGCCCGGCCGGCCAGCGGATCGAGCGGGTCACCACCGTGCCGGTGTCCTTGCCGGCACGCAGCGACACGAATCCGTCACGCCGCAGCGTCGCCACCCCGATCGACGACTCGCCGTACTCGGGTCGCTCGCGGCGACTCGGCCGGGCCTGCTCGTGGTCCAGCGACAATGCCGAATAATAGATGTAGATCGTGTCATCCTTGACCTGCAGCGGCTGGGCGGCGGTGAAGATGCAGCCGCCGTCCCAGCTCCCCGGCTTGCCATTGGGAATCAGTGTCTCGCGGTTCCCGGCTCGCCGCCAGTGAATCCCGTCGCGGCTGCTGGCCAACTGCACGTCCATCCGGTTGCTGGAATTCTCCCAGAACATCCACGGCAGACCGATGTAGGCCCCCTCGTAGATCGTCGTCCCCATGCCGTAGAACTGAGGGTTCCCGCCGCGGGCCATCGTGTCGGTCGCGTCGGCGGCGAAGACCAGCTGGGACGGGCTCCAGGTGATGAAGTCGGAGCTCTCGGAACGGGCGATCCGGCGGCCGCCGGCTCCGAAGCGACCGTAGGCCACAAAGACCTTGCGAAACGGATCCCACACGGCCTGGTGGCCGGTGTCGCTGGCCTGGGGAATCACCGGGTTGCCGGGATGATCGGTCCAGCTCTTGCCGTCGGCAGAAAAACTGACCGACATCGCGCTGATCTCGACCGCGACCGGGATCTTGTGCGGGCTGCGGACCGAGTGCTCCCAGTAGAACGCCTTGTAGCGTCGCCGGGGGTCCCGGTCGTTCGGGTCATACACCACCGCCACCCCCTCGGCGTTCTCTCGCGAGAACCGGCAGAGGTTGTTGTGACGCGAGCCGTTGAAACTGACCAGGCCCAGGTCCGGCAGCGTCCAGTTCAGCCCGTCACGACTCTCGGCATAGGCCAGCATCTGGAAGTTGGGAATGCGGGGCTTGCCATCGAGCGTGATCGCCGCCTCGTCGGGGAACCTCGACCCGGCCAGGTACCACATCCTGAAGATCTTCTCCCCGGGGAAGTACAGCACCGTGCCATAGAGTTGTGCCCGGAACTTCTGCCAGGGCCGCTGGTGATGCCGGATCACCGGGTTCCTCGAGTACTTCAAGGGCTGATGCAGCACCGACTCGACTTTACTGCGGGAAGCCACCATCACGTCGTCGAGAAACAACTCGCGGTAGCCCAGGGCGATTCTGCGAGCCGCCTCGCGAGCCGTCCCGCTGGCCTTCTTCCTGGCCGGGCTCGACTCCGCCGGCAGCGTGCGGCCGGACAACTCGCCCACCGATCCCGCTTCAGCGGCCCGGAGGACCTGCGACGTGCCCGCTGTTCCCAGCAACGCCAGGCTCGCACAAACGGCCAGGACTCCCGCCGCCCGGCGTGCTTGGTTTTTTCCCATCGGAGTCCTATCGTCAGGATCGTTGTCCCAGATCAGTCGTCCGGATCGGCCGACCGCTCCGCCACAGGCTACACCGACCGTGCCGGTCCGAACAGCGGACCACCCGCCTCGTCGAACTCCTCCCCACGGAGTCCTCAACATGACACGCCGTTCATTCCCCGTCGCGGTGAGGGGTCTGCTCGCCCTGTTGCTGGTCGTTCAAACGGCCTCGCCCGTTCTGGCCCAGGCCGCTGGGGCCCGGGGAGCGAAGCGGGAGTCCGCGGCGAAGCCCGGCAAGCGGCGGCCGCCTGTGGAAAGCTACCCGGTCCATGAAGACTCGAAGGTCCAGCCGGGAGTCCCTCAGGGCACCGTGCATGGCCCGATCCGCTGGACCAGCAAGATCTTCTCGGGCACCGTCCGCGACTACTGGATCTACGAGCCCCCCGGTTACGACAAGTCGAAGCCTCATTGCCAGATCGTGGTGCAGGACGGTATGGGGGTCGGCCGGAGGTGGAAGATTCCCACGGTGCTCGACAACCTGATCCACAAGAAGTCGATCCCGCCGATGATCGGGATCTTCATCTCGCCGGGAGTCGTGATGCCGGCCCGCAAGGACGCTCAACCCCGCTTCAACCGCAGCTTCGAATACGACGGGATGGGTCCGCGGTACGCTTTGTTTCTCGAAAAGGAGATCCTGCCTGAAGTCGCCCGGCGCTTCAATCTCAGCGACGACCCCAACGACCGGATGATCACCGGCAGCAGCAGCGGCGCGATCTGTGCCTTCACCGCCGCCTGGGAACGTCCCGACCTGTTCCGCCGCGTCTTCACCGCGGTGGGCACCTTCGTCTCACTCAAGGGCGGCAACGAGTATCCCGCCCTGGTCCGCAAGTTCGAGCCGCGTCCGATCCGGGTCTTCCTGCAGGATGGTCGCAACGACCTGGACATCTACGGCGGCAGCTGGTGGGAAGCCAACCAGCAGATGCTCGCCTCGCTGAAATGGGCCGGCTACGACGTCAAGCATGCCTGGGGCCACGGCGGCCACAACAGCAAGCACGCCACCGCGATCCTGCCGGATGTGATGACGTGGCTGTGGCGAGACTACCCCCGGCCGATCACCAACGTCGCCGGCACGCCACGTCGCTCGAAGATCATCCTGCCATCGGAAGGCTGGCAGGAGGTCAGCAGCGGGCACAGGTTTACCGAGGGCCCGGCGGTCAGCGACAGCGGTGAGGTCTACTTCACCGACATCCCCAACAACAGGATTCACAAGATCGGGCTCGACGGCACCGTCAGCCTCTTTGCCAGCAACACCGGCGCCGCCAATGGACTGATGTTCGGACCCGACGGCAAGCTCTACGCCTGCCAGAACGGCAACAAGCGGATCGTCCGCTACGACGCCAGGGGCCAGGCCGAGACCGTTGTCGATGATGTCACCTGCAACGACCTGGTCATCCTGGGTGACCACGGCTACTTCACCGACCCGCCCAACAAGCAGGTCTGGCACTTCACGCTTGCGGGCAAGAAGCAGGTCGTCGCCAAGAACATCGCCTTCCCCAACGGCGTCGTCGCCACCACCGACCACGCCTTCCTGCTGGTCACCGACACCCGGGGCCGCTTCAACCTCTCGTTCGCCATACAGCCCGACGGCAGCCTGGCTCATCGACAGCAACACGGTCACCTGCACCGCGGCGATGGCGACAACGACACCGGAGCCGACGGACTGGCCGTCGATACCGCGGGCCGCAGCTACGTCACCACCCGCATGGGAGTGCAGGTGCTCGACCAGTTGGGTCGAGTCCACATCATCCTCTCGAAGCCCGGACCCGGTTGGCTCTCCAACGTCGTCTTCGGTGGCCCGAAACTCGACACGCTCTACGTCACCTGCGGCACAAGGGTCTACCGCCGCAAGGTCGCCACCCGAGGCGTTCGCCCCTGGAAGGGGCCCGCCAAGCCTCCCCGCCCGCAACTCTAGCCCGATGTCCCTGCTCAGTCTTCGCGGTCTGCAGTTCACCTATGGCGGGGAGCCGTTGATTGACGGGGTGGACCTGGAGATCGAGCGGGGTGAGCGGATTGGGTTGCTGGGCCGAAACGGGACCGGCAAGTCGACCCTGATGAGGCTGATTGCCGGCGAGCTGGATGCCGACAACGGCGAGCTGCTGCGGGACCCCAACATCACCGTCGCCCGGCTGGTCCAGGATGTGCCCGCCGACAGCGGGTTGACGGTGGGGGAGATGATCGAGGCGGCTGCGGCGGTGATCGGGGTCCACAGCGAGGATTGGCAACTCGAGCAGTCGGTCAAAGTGGTGCTGTCGCGGATGTCGCTGGACGGCTCTGCTCGCTTCGACTCGCTCTCCTCGGGCATGAAACGACGCGTGCTGCTGGCCCGGACCCTGGTCCACGAACCCGACCTGCTGCTGCTCGACGAACCGACCAACCACCTCGACATCGATTCGATCACCTGGCTCGAACAGTTCCTCAGCGTCTACGGCGGCGCGCTGATGTTCGTCACCCACGACCGGATCTTCCTGCAGTCCCTGGCGACCCGGATCATCGAGCTCGACCGAGGCCATCTCTACGACTGGCCCTGCGACTACCTGACCTTCCTCAAGCGACGCCAGGCGTTGCTCGAGGCCGAGGAGAAGCAGAACGCCGGATTCGACCGGAAGCT
>CAUZEQ010000147.1:0-11614 GCA_963578885.1 Planctomycetota bacterium | reverse complement strand
GGCGACGGCGGGATGCTGTTCAACGTCCAGGAGCTGGCCACGGCGGTGCAGCATCGGGTGCCGCTGACGGTGGTCGTCTTCAACGACGACGCCTACGGAGTGCTGAAGCCTCAGCAACAGGACCGCTATGGGCGTACCTTTGCCACCGACCTGGTGAACCCGGACTTCGTGAAGCTGGCCGAGTCGTTTGGGGCCGAGGGGGTCCGGGTTTCGACTCCGGAGCAACTCAGAAGCGAACTGGCCCAGGCGGTGGAAAACGACCGGGTGACGGTGATCGACGTCCCGGTCGCGTTGTCCTGGCCGGTCTGGAAGGGGCAGGAGGCGGTGGTGGCCACCGGGGGTGATTCTCAGTGATTGGCCTGGTCAAGCGGCTGAAGGCCCGAGGTGCCCGGGTGAAGGTCGACTCGGCCGGCCGGGTGGTCGGCGTGCGGTATACCGATCGGGTGATCGAAAAGGCGGACCTCGACCTGCTGGTCGAGTGCCGGGTGCTGAAGCGGCTGGACCTGGAAGGGTCCCGGCTGGACGACTCGGGCCTGGCCCGACTGGCCAGCATCACTTCTCTTGAGTCGCTTGCGGTGCACGATGCGAAGGTGACCGACCGGGGGCTGAAGGTGCTCAGCCGACTGGTGCGATTGAAGAGCCTGGGCCTGGCCGGCACGGGTATCGGAGACCGCGGCCTGGAGCACCTGGGTCGGCTGGTCGGGCTCGAGGGGCTGGTGCTGACCAACACGAAGATCACCGACAAGGGGCTGGTACACCTGAAGGGTCTTGTGCGGCTGGTCGACCTGCCGGTCCGCGGGACCGGGGCGACGTTTGGCGGCGTGGTCGACCTGTTTGTGCGGCGGCAGCGACGCGGATTGGATGCGGCGATGCGGGCGATGGGGCTGGCAGCGGTCGGGTCCGGTCCGATCACCCGGCTGGACCTGGGCCGCACCGGTGTCCGCGACCAGGACCTCGCTCACCTCGGTGACCTCAAGGGACTCAGGCACCTGGTCCTGGCCAATTCGGGGATCACCGACGCCGGGCTGGTGCATGTCGGTCGCCTGAAGCGTCTCAAGGGCATCTACCTGGCCAAGTGTGCCGTCACCGACGCCGGGTTGGCTCACCTGGCGGGCCTGAAGGAGATCGAATCGGTCAACCTGTACGGCACTCGGATCACCGACGCGGGGCTGAAGCACCTGTACGGCATGAAGCAGATGAAGGACCTGTACCTGACCGACCTGAAGCTCAGCGATGCAGCCATCGAGAAGCTGAAGTCGGCTCTGCCCAGGGTGACCGTGGCCGGCCCGTAGCCAGCCTGCGTAGCCCCGGGGACTGGCTCTCCCGCGCGTGGCGGGGTGCCTGTCCCGGCTCCAAGAACCGGCCAACTCGCCCGGGACAGGCATCCGCCGCAGGCGGACCCCGCCCGAGGCGGGGCTGCGGAGCCAGTCCCCTAGCAGCCTGTTGGGGTCGCCGCCGCCTTCAGCCGATCAACTCGGCGATCGGCTTACCATCGGCAAGCACGGGCACCGGTCGGCCGCTGCCGGTATTGAACGTCCGCTCGGTATCGATGCCCATGGCGTGGTAGATGGTGGCGAGTACGTCCTTGGGGCTCAGGGGCCGCGTGGCGGGTCGTTCGCCCTTGTCGTTGGTCGAGCCGACGATCTGGCCTCGGGCGAGTCCTCCGCCGAAGAGCATGACATTGCCGGCCGGCCCCCAGTGCTCTCGACCCGGGCAGCCCTTGCGGACGTAGATCCGCGGCGTGCGACCGAATTCACCGGCCAGCACGACCAGGACCTCGTCGCTGAGTCCTCGTTCATCGAGGTCTTCGATCAGTGCCGAGACGGCCCGGTCGAACTGGGGTCCACGGCGGCGCATGACCTCGAAGATGTTGCCGTGGACGGCGTGATCGTCCCAGCCGATGCCCGATCGGTCTCCATCGCCGCGTCCATCGGGTGAGAATCGGACCGCCACCACATCGACTCCGGCTTCGACCAGTCTGCGGGCGAGCAAGGCCTGTTGTCCGGCGGTTTCCAGCCCGTAGCGTTCTCGGGTGCTGCGGTCTTCTCGGCTGAGATCAAATGCGCGGGCGGCCTGGCCCGAGCCGCTGAGCAGGTCAAACGCCTGCTGGGTGTATCGGTCGGCGGCTTCGAGCTGCCCGTGCAGGTCGATTTCCGACTGCAGGTCCGGGTGGCGGACAAATCGATCGAGTCCAGCCAGGATGGCTCGTCGGTCGGCCAACTTCTGGCCGCTGTCGCCGGCCTGGAGGTTCTGGACCTGGAAGCGGGGTCGGGAGGGGTCACCCGAGACCTGGAAGGGTCCGGAGGTGGGTCCCAGGTAGGTGGGGCCTCCGCGGTGCAGGCCGATCGAGGACTGTCCTCCCAGTGCGATGTAGCCCGGCAGCGGGTTGCCCGGATCGCTGCGTCGTCGGCTGCGTCGCATGCCGCGGGCCAGCGCGGTGTCGGTCGAGGCTCCCAGCGCGATGGGCGAGGCTTCCTCGTGCCGCCGGCTGCGGATGCGGTGCATGATCGCCGCACAGTCGGGGTATTCGCTGCGTCCGCCGATGATGCGGGCACCGAAGTGGCCGGTGATAAAGTTGTGCGTGCCGATGACGTGTCCGGAGGAGGGTTGCTGGATCGAGCGGACGACGTTGAAGCGATCGGCCAGTCGAGCCAGACGCGGCAGGATCTCGCAGAACTGGACTCCCGGCAGTGCCGTGGGGATTGCATCCAGTTCGCCACGGTATTCGGCCGGAGCCAATGGCTTGGGGTCGAAGGTCTCGTGGTGGCTGGGCCCACCGTCCTGCCACAGCAGGATGATCCGCCTCGGGGTCGAGTCCGCATCGCGGGCAGCCGCCTCGGCACGCAGCTGCAGGATGTTCGGCAGCGAGAACGCTCCCAGGCCGGTCATCACGCCGGCCAGGGCACGGCGTCGCGTGCAGTCGGAAAATAGGCTGTGCGTGCTTGGCATCGGCTAGGTCAGGGAGCCGTATTCCCGGTCCTTGATCAACCCGGGCATCGGAATCGGGTAGGTCCCGTCGGGGTTGGCCTTCAGGGGCGAGGGTCCGTCGAGCGTCAGTCGGTCGACGTTGGGGGCGAACTCGTGCTTGCAGTTGAGCATCTGGTCGCGGGTGATGATCTGCCCGGTGTGAGCGGCCATGCGGCCCATGGCGGTGACCAGGCTCGCCTCGGCACCACGCTCGACCTCGTTGTACGGGTCGTCGCGGCGGATCGCCGTCAGCAGGTCATCCCACTCGACCTGGTACGGGTTGGGTTCCTTGCCGGGGAACGACCAGGTGACGTTGTCCTTGGTCATGTTCCAGCCCTTGAAGATGCGGGCTCGCGAGGGAGCGTGCCCTCGAGAGGAGATGACCGCGGATCCCTTGGTTCCGTGGGCGAAGCTGGCGAATCGCTGGTTGCAGCCGGGGATGGTGCGGCCGTTGACCAGCAGCTTAGTGCCGTCGGCGTAGGTGTACTCGATCGAGTACGTGTCGAAGTTCTGGTCGACGTCATCGCCGCGGTAGTGGCGGCCACCGGAGGCTTCGGCCTTGATCGGGAAGGCGTTCTTCATCCAACTGCATTCGTCGATGTTGTGGATCAGGAAGTCGCTGACGGCGCCGCCTGAGAGCCAGAGGAAGGCGTGGAAGCGGCGGATCTGGTACTGCAGGTCCGAGGCACCCTTGGGGGCTTTGCCGGTGGCGGCCGAACCGGTCGGGCCGGCCATGCGGTAGGCTCGCAGTTCGGTGATGTCGCCGATCTGGCCGTCCTGGATGCGGCGGAACAGTTCTCCGCGCGCCTTGCAGTGCCGGCACATCAGGCCGACTCCGACCTTGAGGTTCTTGAGCACCGATTGCTTGCCCAGTTCGATCATCTTCTTGCTGCTGGGTCCATCGACCGAGATCGGCTTCTCCATGAAGACATTCAGGCCCTTTTCGATGGCGTAGGAGAACATGACCCAGCGGAAGGCTGCCGGAGTGGTCAGGATCACGACGTCGCCGGGTCTCAAGACGTCCATCGCCTCGCGGTAGGCCTCGAACCCGAGGAATTGCCGGTCCTCGGGTACGTCGACGGTACCGCGGTAGCGGGCTGTGAGGGCCTTGTGCGAGTTGGCCAGGCGGTCTTTGAAGACGTCGGCCATGGCGACCAGGCGGGTCGGGCCGGCCTTGGTCCCCAGCGCGTTGGCTGCCGCACCGGTGCCGCGGCCTCCGGCACCGACCAGGGCCAACTGGATGATGCTGTTTCCGCCCGCGTAGGCCCCGTGGACTGGCGATCCGACCAACGCCGCCGCACCGGCGACCTTCAGGAAATCACGCCGCGAGTTGTCCGGGGTCTGCTGATTCTGGCTCATCGTGAGGTCTCTCCACTGTCTGCCGAAATTGGCGGAGTCATTGTGTGATGGTCATGAGAAACCGGGTGGGACGCTGCCGGGGTGGTTTCCGGGCCGGATTGGATTGTACGTCAACGGTACGGCTCAAGCACCTCCAAGTCGCTGCGGGGGTATCTTGAATCGCGGATTTCGGCTGCCAAGACCTCGCGCCGGGGTCTGACGCCCCGCCGCGATCCAGCGACCCATTCCACCCATGGCGCCCAAGGCGGGGGGCCTGACCCCTTTAATTCCAGGCGGCAGTGTCGCGCGCCGGGGTCTGACGCCCCGCCGCGATCCAGCGACCAATTCCACTCAAGGCGCCCAAGGCGGGGGGCCTGACCCCTTTTCTCACACGGTGGACGCGACACTAGAGCAAGAAGGGTTCAGGCCCCCCGCCTTTGGTCGGCTCATCCTGGAATCGAGAAGCGGTTTGAGGCGGGGCGTCAGACCCCCGGCGCCCGGTTTGCGAGAAGGGTTCAGGGCCCCCGCCTTTGGTCGGCTCACATTGGAATTGAGAGGCGGTTTGAGGCGGGGCGTCAGACCCCGGGCCTGGGGGATGTATACGCCTGTATACAGTCTTCGGCTGATCCAGGGAATGACAGGTCGGAAGATGTTGCGATTTCCGATAGACTGAGATAGGTTCGCGTAGATTGATTCGTTCTTCAGGATGGTACTTGGAGAGCTGAAGGTCAGAGGACGATCGATGCTGACGATTCCCGGTATCAAGTCGAGCTACTGCGACGGCATCACGCGCCGCAGTTGTCTGCAGATTGGCAGCCTGGCCCTGGGTGGGTTGTCGTTGCCTGAGATCCTGCGGGCCGAGTCTGAATCGAAGTCTGATCGCAAGATCAAGGGCGTGATCATGGTGATCATGCCCGGCGGTCCGACTCATCTGGACATGTACGATCTGAAGCCGGATGCGCCTTCGGAGATCCGGGGCGAGTTCGATCCGATCGCGACCAAGGTTCCGGGGATGGAGGTGTGCGAGTTGATGCCGGGCCTGGCCGGCATCGCGGACAAGCTGTCGCTGATCCGTTCGCTGCACGGTTTCCAGAACGATCACAACACACACTGGTGCACGACCGGCAGGAAGTCTCACGACGAGATGGCTTCCTCGCCGTTGATCCCCGGTTTTCCACCCGGCGGCTGGCCGTCGCTGGGTGCGATTCTCTCGAAGCAGTTTGGTCCGCGGGTCGCGGGCGTTTCCCCGGCGGTGGACCTGGTCCCGACCGATGCGGACGCACGATTCATCATGCGGATCGGCGCGACTCAACCCGGCTTCCTGGGATCGGCTCATGCCGGTTTTGAGGTCGGAGCGGTGGATCGTCGCAACCTGCGTCTCAACGGAGTCAGCCTGCGACGTCTGGGAGACCGCCGTGAGTTGCTTTCGAGTTTCGATCGATTCCGCCGCCAGGTCGAAATCGACGGCCTCGGAGACGGGATCGACGAATTCCAGAACCAGGCCTTCGAGGTCTTGACGTCACCTCGGCTGGCCGAGGCGTTGGACCTGAGTCGTGAAGACAGCGCGGTGAAGAAGCGATACGGTCTCGAGGAGCAGTACCCCAACGAGCGGACGGGCAAGACCTACCTGCACCAGTTCCTGCTGGCTCGCCGTGTGATCGAAGCGGGAGCCCGCTGTGTGACGATCGCGTTTTCACGCTGGCCGTTCGGCCGGATGGCTCGAGGCGACTACAACTGGGACTGGCACAAGGACAACTTCAACGAGGCACGTGGAGCGTTGCCGCTGTTCGATTTGGGTCTCTCGACGATGATCTCCGAACTCGACGAGCACGGGATGCTCGACGACATCGCGGTGGTGGCCTGGGGCGAGTTTGGTCGGACCCCGAAGATCAACGCCACCGCGGGTCGGGACCACTGGCCGAACGTTGCCGGTGCTCTGTTGGCCGGCGGCGGCATGCAGCATGGCCAGATGATCGGCACCAGCAGCCGCCTGGGCCACGAGCCTCACAAGCGGCCGGTGCACTTCCAGGAGGTGTTCGCGTCGTTGTACCAGCGATTGGGGATCGACGTGGCGACGACGCAGCTGACCGACCTGGGCGGCCGACCGCATTACCTGGTCGGTAAGCACCGTTCGATGCCTGAGTTGGTCGGTTAGCGCCGCTGAGCTCAAGTCGGGACGACAGGATTCGAACCTGCGACTTCCGGCTCCCAAAGCCGGCGCTCTGCCAGGCTGAGCTACGTCCCGCCCCGCGTGGTTCCGAGGATGTGGTTCCGAGGATCAGGGCACTTCCCGCCTCGGTGTTGGCTGCGAGTCTAGGAAGCAGGAGCCCGGCGAGTCAACGCGAAGCGTTTCACGTGAAACGCTTCGGCCGGAGCCGTTGCACCGGGGTGGCCCGAACCCGTCTTGTTGGTTTGGCGAGGTGATCACTAGAATCCCGCGCCTGTCAGTTACGCGGAGTGCCCCTGATGTCCTCGATTCCCCACGATCCCGCTGCGATTCCCGGGACTGAGAACGGTGCGGACGCTTCGAGTCGCCCCAGCCGTTTGGGCCGCGGACTGGCCGGGCTGGTCGGCCTGACCCAGTTCGGTCCGACCGAGGAGGAACTGCTGGCCTCGCACCTGGACGTCGAGCCCCCCGATGCGGCTTCAGCAGTGAACGACGTGGACGCCGAAGAGTTGGTGGCAGGGGCAGGGGCAGGGGCAGGGGATGGGGCAGGGGATGGGGATCTGCTGGAGATTTCCGTCGAGTCGCTCCAGCGCAATCCCTACCAGCCTCGCAAGGACTTCGACGCCGAGGCGATGGAGGAACTGAGCAAGAGCATCGGCCTGCATGGCGTGTTGAGTCCGTTGCTGGTGCGGCCGGCGGGGGAGAATCGATACCAGTTGATCGCCGGTGAGCGACGCTGGCTGGCGGCCAGGGAGGCGGGGCTGGAGGTGGTCCCCTGCCAGGTGCGGCACTACACCGATCGGCAGGTGTACGAGGCGGCGATGGAAGAGAACCTCAAGCGCGAGGATCTCAATCCACTGGAACAGGCCGAGGCCTTCCGCGGTTACCTGGACGAGTTCGATGCCACGATCGACCAGTTGGCGAGCCGTCTGAGCATGAGTCGTTCGGCGGTGAGCAACCTGTTGAGGCTGCTCGATTTGACCGGAGGCGTGCAGCAGGCGCTGTCGGACCAGAAGATCACCGCCGGTCACGCACGGGCGCTGGTCACACTGGGGGAGAACGACCAGTTGAGCCTGTGTGCTCGGATCGTCGAAGAGGGAATGACCGTGCGGGCGACCGAGGCGGCGGCCAAGGCGATCCGCACCGGTGTGCTGCCCGGCGAAGTCTCGATCATCGATCCCGACGATCCGAACCCGAAGAAGACGTCACGTGACAAGCCGCCCGAGCTGAGCAATCACCTGCTGCAGCTGCGGGATCATCTCCGCCGCCAATTCGGCATTCGAGTCGAGATCCGGTTGTCGGACCTGCAATCGGGCCGGATCGTAATCCCGTTTGCCGACGCTGACGAGTTTCAGCGGGTGATACGGGTTCTCGAGCGTCGTGCGGCCTGAGGCGTTTCACGTGAAACGCTGTTGAGGGGCGTGGGCGGGGGCTTCCAGCGGTAGAGATGGAAGGTCATGGGCTGGTCGCGGCGTGCGGGGGGCTGGTTGAGTCGGACCTGGAGACCGGGGGTGACTTCGAAGCTGCCCAGCGGCTGGTAGTCCCGAAACGCGTCGGGTGAGGGGGGCTGGCCGTCGAGCGCGTGCGGTCCGACGGCGAGGAAGACGGGGATCGCTGGGGGCTGCTCACCGGGCCGAATCACCCGAAGTCCACCGGCCGGTTGCATCAGCAGTCGCCTGGGAGCGCGGTTGCTGAGTTGGAAGAACAGGGCCGGTTCGCCCCAGACCCGGATCACCACGTTCCCGTCGGGGGCGTGTCGGGAGACTTCCGAGACGATGTGATCGGCGAGCCGTGCGATGGCGGTGCGGGATTGGAGTGCGGGGATGCCACGTGAGGCGAACCGGGTGGGGATGGCGATCAGCAGCAGGACGATTCCGATTCCCGCGATAAGTGCCAGGCGGCGATCGGGTTGGGTGCGCGCGGTGCCGGTCGCATCGGTCTCATCGGCCGCGGCGAAGCGGGCGAACTGGTGGGCCAGCAGCAGCCAGCCGGCGACCAGCCACGGCAGGACCAGCCGGGGGTAGGGGTGGTACAGCGGAGTGGAGAGCGTCATGGCGATCCACCAGGCGGCGAGCATGGTCCAGGCCAGCGTGCGGTCGTCGGGGGTCTGCTGGTTGCGTCCACGCAGTTGGGCCAGCCCGTCACGCAGCGCCATCACGGCCGCGGCGAGTACCAGAACGGGGAACGACAGCACAGCGGTGAGACCGGCGGCGGCGATGGCCAACGGCAGTCGGCGGCGCAAGTCGGCTGAGGTGATTTTCCACGAGCCACCGGCGACCACGCAGCAGGCGACTGCCACGCCCAGTGGGGTCAGAAAACTCTCGAATGCCGCGAGGTGCTGAGCGTGTGCGATGGCCGAGTCGAGCCATCCGAAGACGCCGACGATGTAGCGGGCGTGGTTTGTGGCGACGGCGGTGTAGCCTCCGGTGCCCTGCAACGAGACGAACAGTGGAGCGATGGCCAGGGCGGCGACGGCGGTGAGCAGGGCGAGTCGCTTGAGCCAGAGTCGCCAGGGTGTGTCGGCTCGAGGAGAAAGGAGCGGCACGGCGAGGATGCCGGCCAGGGCGATGGCCAGCGGCAGCCAGCCGGTGTACTTGGTCCACCAGCCCGCGGCGGTGGCCAGGCCGGCGGCGATCAGCGGCAGCGGTCGCCCACGCAGCAGTCCGCGGTGAGCCAGCCACAGTGCCAGCACGAGCCAGGTGATCCAGGGGACGTCGGTCAGAGCGGTGCGGCTGTAGAGGATGTGGACGTCGCTGAAGAGCGCCAGCAGCACCGCGGCTCGGGCGGCAGGTTCCCCCAGCCAGTCTCGAGCGAGCAGGCCGATCAGGGGGACCAGCATGATGCCAGCCAACAGCGAGGGGGCGATGCTGGAGAGGTCTGAGGCCTCGAGCCACACCTGAAACTCCTCGATCACGCGCGGCAGTCCGGGCGGTGCATAGAGGTGGCGGTCGGGGTAGGTGTCGTCGGAGTCGGGACAAAAGACGTTGGACGCGTAGACACCCTCGTCGAAGTGCTCGATCGCCATCCGCGATGGGACGGCGGTTCGCAGCAGGGCCGCCGAGAGGGTGGCCAGGGCCAGGAAGATCCACCACGATCTCGAGGAGCCGCGGGATGGCGTCTCGGGCGGGTCCGCAACTGCGTGGGTGGTCGTGTTCAACCGAGGAGGGCCCGTCAACGTGGCAGGGGGTGCCAAGGGGTGCCAAGGGGTGGCCAGGGGTCGCGTGGCGTTTCACGTGAAACGCTCAGAGCGCATCATAGCGTGCCGGAGTCCTCCGGCGGAGGTGGGATGTCGGGGGATGGCGGGGGGATGGTTGTGAGAATCTCAGCCCAGGAGGCAGCAGAGATGTCAGAGACGATGCAGCGCTACGACAAGGCGATGGCCCACAAGGACGCGGGTGATCTGGAGGCGGCGGTCCGGGAATTGGCGGCGATCATCGAGGATGAGCCCGATCACCTGCTGTCGCATTCGGCTTTGGCCGTGTACCTCGAGAAGCTGGGTCGGGCCGACGAGGCGGTGGCTTGTGCCCAGCGGGTGACGGAGCTGGATCCGCAGGACGCGTTTGCCTGGACTCAGCTGGCGGTGATCTGCCAGCGGTGCGGTCGGAGCGAGCAGGGTGATGAGGCGATGGCCCGGGCCCGCAGCCTGGCCGGGGGATCCAGCGGCCCGAGTCCGTCTCAGCCGCCGCCGTCGCCTCCGGCAGACGGGTCGGGCGGGTCGTTTGAGGTTTGAGCCGGGGGGGTCAGGGGAACTTTGGCCGGCGGCTGAGCTGAGCTGGCCGGCGGCTGGATGTCGATCAGTGCATCCGCGTCGAAGCGTCGGCCGTCGCTGGTGTCGAATCGGCAGTGCAGCAGCAGGCGGTTTCTGGTGGGGGGAGTTTGCCAGGGGAGCTTGAAGAGGAAGCCTCGTGAGAGCACGCTGGCCAGCCAGTGCTTGCGGCATTCCTCGGGAGTGAATTCCCAGGACCCGATCTGGCGTGAGTCGCGGGGGGCGGCCGGATCGGTGAGCCAGAGTTTCAGGGTGCCGGGCAGCTTGACCGGTTCGAGGTCGGCGTCGAGAGGCTGGATCATGACGACGAGTTCATCGTCGCCGGGAATCCGGTCGGTGTTGCGAGCTCCGGTCAACCAGGTATTGATTGCAATGTGATCGATCCGCACCAGCAGCTCGGCCTGTTCGGGGCGGACCAGGGAGTTGGAAGTTTCGAGCAGCAGGTCTCGCTGCCGTCTCAGAGCGTTTCGTTCGGCCTGGAGCGATTCGAGGCTGCTGGCCTGGGCGGTGAGCTGATCCTGCTGGTCCCGCAGTTCGGCTTCGAGCTGTTCGACGCGGGCGGGAGTGGTGCAGCCGGCGATTGAGACGGCCAGCAGCAGCAGCCAGGGTAGCCACCGCAGCGATCGCGTCGGGGTCCCGTCCATGGGTGTTCCGAGCGGGTGAAGAGAGTTGAGAGCGGGTGTTCAGTCGTCGTCGTCGTCGGTGTCGGGTGCGGTGTCGGGTGCGGTGTCGTCGTCGGTGTCGGTTGCGGAGGCCGAGTGGTTGATTTTTTCGAGTACGTTGTCGATGAGCCCGTAGGACTGGGCTTCTTCGGCGGTCATGAAGTTGTCGCGATCGGTGTCCGCCTCGATTTGTGCGAGTGTCTGGCCGGTGTGAGTCAGCAGGATCTGGTTCATCCGCTGTTTGACCTTGAGCACCTCGCGGGCGTGGATTTCGAGGTCGGTGGCAGTGCCCTCCATGCCAGCCAGCGGCTGGTGGATCATGATGCGGCTGTTGGGCAGAGCGTTGCGTTTGCCGGCGGCACCGGCGGCCAGCAGGATCGCGCCCATGCTCGAGGCCTGGCCGATGCAGTAGGTCGATACGTCGCAGCCGATGTACTGCATCGTGTCGTAGATGGCCATGCCGGAGGTGATCGAACCGCCGGGCGAATTGATGTACATGTGGATGTCCGACTCTCCGTCATCAAACTGCAGGAACAGCAGCTGGGCCACGATGCTGTTGGAGACGGAGTCGTTGATGCCGCTGCCGAGGATGATGATGCGGTCCTTGAGCAGCCGGCTGTAGATGTCCATGGCCCGCTCTTCGCGGCCATGCCGTTCGATGACGTAGGGGATCGGGATGCTCATGGTGTCGTCTGTTAGATCAGGTAGTTTGGG
>CAUZEQ010000146.1:0-11754 GCA_963578885.1 Planctomycetota bacterium | reverse complement strand
TCACTGAAGCAACTCAAGCGACTCAATCTCACCGCCACCCCCTTGCTGGGTTCCAGTCCCGGTCATCTGGCCCGGCTCGAGAACCTCGAGTTTCTCAACCTGACCGCCACCGGGCTGACCGACGAAGGACTCGAGGCTCTGGCTGACCTCAAACATCTCCACACCCTGATCATCGATCAGGCCCGCATCAGTGATAAGTCGGCCGGTTCGCTGTCCCGGTTCGCTTCGCTGCGACGCATCAGTCTCAACGCCGTTCCGGTTCACGACACGACTCTCGAACAACTTGCCACGCTGTCGAATCTGCAGCAACTCGACCTGGCCAGCACACAGGTCACAGACAGCGGCCTCTCCCACCTGGCCAAGCTGCCCCGTCTCGAACAGCTCAGCCTCAGCAACACCTCGATCACCGACGTCGGTCTCGCGACGCTCGGCGGTTTCAAGTCACTCACCAAGCTCGACCTCCAGGATCTCAAGATCGGCGAGGCGGGATGTCGCTCGCTGGCCGGACTTGAGAACCTGGTCGAGTTGCGGCTGAACGGGTGTTCGATCTCAGACAAGGCGGTCGAGGCCCTGGCCGGTCTCGAACACCTCGAGCTGCTCAATCTCAACCGCACCCGGGTCTCCGACGCCGGGCTGGCCGCCCTGCATGGCCACACGAGCCTGAAGATCGTCTACGTGGAAACGACCGAAGCGTCGGCCAAGGCAACTGCGAAACTGATCGCGGCGCTGCCCCATTGCCGCGTCGTCGCCGGGGACGGGATCGGTTTGCCCGAGCCGGGCCAGACGAGCCGATGATCAGTTCGGTGCGTCGGTTGTAGAGATCGCATCGGAATTGTGTGGCTTGATCGACTTGACCGTCGCGGCGTAGCCCAGATCCTCGGCCACGGCGACCAGGTCGTCTTCGAGCCGGCAGTTGACGGCATCGACGCAGAGGGTCGCCGAGCGACCCTTCACGCTGACGGTGACCGGCGGTGTGGGCCTCACGCACGGTAAGGCGGCGAAAGCTCGCTCGAGCCTCGGGCGTCAATCCCGAGGTCAACTGGCACCGGGGACGAACAGCACCACGATCGCATCACCGCTTGTGGGCATCGCGGTTTTCGACAGCGGCTGGATCGGTACCGGACCCGCCTCTCCGCAACCGCTCAGCAGCGCCAACGCGACCAGCGGCACCCATCGTCGCCGGCAGAGACCATCGATCACGGCGGACATGAACCGATCCTGCATTCCGCTCGAGCCTGCCTCGAAACCCGTATGAACGACTTGATGAAACCGCGTTCCAAGAATCATGATACCATTGCCGTGTGCAGCCTCCTATTGGGTTTGTCTCAAGGGCAACCGTTAGCCTCAGGACTGATCGGTTCCATCATGCAGTACCGTCATCTTCGCCTGGCCGGCCAACGGCCGCCCAACCGACTCAAGCTCTCGCACGCCGGAACGGCGCATGGGTTGAGTCGCGTGCGGTGGTTGGTGGTCCTCGGGTGCCTGGTCCTGGTCGGCTGCGGAAGCGACGAGGAGGATGCCGTCGTGGCTCTGAAGGGTCTGGGTGGGGGGATGGGACTCGACGAAGACGGGTCGGTCGTCGAAATCGACTTCTCGGGCTCGCGTGCCACGGATGATGACGTCGCACATCTCAAACGACTCCCGAAGCTGACCATCATCTACATCAGCACGGCCATGGGAGACGGGGGCATGAGTCACCTGGAGGGTCTGACCGGGCTGATCTCTATCGACTGTACGTTCAACACCAAGATCACCGACAAGGGCGTAGCTCATCTCGCCGGGCTGGTTAATCTCGAGGACCTTTCTCTGGCCGACACGCAGGTGACCGACGAGGGTCTGCCGCACGTTGCTGCACTGACCAACCTGACCGGGCTGACCCTGGCCACGACCGCGATCACCGACGACGGCCTGCAGCATCTCGCCACGCTGAAGAAGCTGCAGAGACTCGACGTCACCAAGATCGCCGTGACCCACGACGCAGTGGTCAAGCTGAACAAGACGCTGCCCCGCTGTCAGATCGCCTTCCGCTGACGGCCTGCCCTGCCGAGTGGGACTCGAGGTATGATCGCACCGGTGGATCCTGCTCGACCCCGGACCTCTTCGCATGCACCGCCTCGAGACAACACGCCGAAGACTGTTGCAGGCGGGCGGAAGCGCCGCGGCACTCTCGATGGTGTCCACCGCGTCGAGTCGCGAATCGAGCAGTCTCGGGCCGCAATTCGGCCAGGCCCGCTCGTGTGTCCTGGTGTTCCTCTCCGGCGGACACCCTCAGCACGAGACTTTCGATCCCAAGCCGGAGGCTCCCAAGGAGCTGCGCGGCCCCTTCGCTCCGATCAGCACCAACATCCCCGGCATCCACTACTGCGAGCTGCTACCGCGGATCGCCCGGATCTCCGACCAGCTCTGCACCATCCGCTCGCTGGCCACCGACGACAACACCCACGGCAGCAGCGCGTACTACTATTACACCGGCACCAACAAGGTCAAAGGCGGCCTGCCGCTGGGCAAGACCGACCGGGCGGCCAACCGGCTGACCGACTGGCCCTCGCTCGCCTCGGTCATCGGCAAGCTGCGACCCGCCTCCGCCTCACCCTTCTCCTCGGTCATCCTCCCCGAGTTGATTCTCAACAACCCGGGCTACCTCTTCGCCGGGCAGAACGGCGGCTTCATGGGCAGTGGCTGGGATCCCCAGGTCTTTCCCTGCGATCCGTCGCGAACCGATTACGAGACCGACATCCTGGGGATGGTCAACGAGGTGACCGGCGCGAGGCTGGCGCGTCGCAGGCGTCTTCTGAGCGAGCTGGGTGACCGGTTTGCGACGAACCAGAGAGGCCCGGCGGCGGAGACCTTTGCCCGGCACATGCGGCACGCCTTCGATGTGCTGCTCTCGGGACCCGCCCGCGCCGCCTTCGAACTGGGGCAGGAAGACGACTCGCTGCGAGACCTCTACGGCCGCAACAAGTTCGGCCAGAGCCTGCTGCTGGCGCGGCGACTGGTCGAGAGCGGCGTGAGATTCGTGCAGGTCAACTGGCCTCGCGAACCCGGTGACCTCTCTGTGGGCAACCCGGTCTGGGATACCCACTTCGACAACACCGGCCGTTGCCGAGACACGCTGTGCCCGCCCTTTGACCTGGGCTTCTCGACGTTCATCAATGACCTCGGGCAGCGAGGTCTGCTCGAGGAGACTCTGGTCGTGGTGCTGGGCGATTTCGGACGCACGCCCAAGATCAACAAGAACGGCGGCCGCGATCACTGGGGTCCGGTGATGAGCGGTGTGCTGGCCGGGGCCGGGATTGCCAGCGGGCAAGTCGTCGGAGCCAGCGACCGCAACGGATCTCTGCCGGCCGATCACCGCATCCCCCCCGAAGACCTCTCGGCCACCATCTTCCACCTGATGGGCATCGACCCCGAGACTCACATCGAGGTCGCCGGACGGCCATTCCAGATCACCACCGGCCAGGTCGTCTCCGAGGTACTGGGAACCGGACCGGTCACCGGGTCCCGGGTGCCCGCCGGCGGAAGCGTCCCCAGGCTGCCGGACTTCAACCGAGGACCACTCAGCAACGGCGACTTCAGCCACGGCCGCCGGGTCAGCGGCCCGGTGGGAGAGGCCGATCACTGGATCGCAATTGCACCCTTTGACGCTCAGCGGCCCGGCGACTTGTGCGTGGCCACCCGCGTCGAAGTCGGCACCGGAAACTCGGCCCGCCACGAAGCCCGGATCGGGTTCGGAATAGAAGGTGCGGCACCCGGCGGGCGTCTCGAGACCGGAGCGCGGGCGATGCTGGCCCAGGAGATCTACAACCAGAGACCGGGACGTTACACGTTCACGGTCCGGATCGCTGCCCTCGCCGACCCGGAATCGGTCAGGGCCTGGGCCAGTCGATTCCGGACCCGCATCGTGATCTTCCGCTTCACCGACCTCAGCCGCAGCCTGCAGCACACCGCCGAGGTCGTCTCAGTGCCCTTCGCGCCACCGTTCGGAACGGCCCCGATCGAGATCTCCGTGAGCCGGCTGCTCAAGGACCAGGAGGGTGGTGCCGGAGAACTGCTCAAGGGGATCGGCGTCGCGGTGGTCCTGGAACACACCGGCGATCCGATCGACCTGGCTGCTTCGAAACTGAAGCGAGCGGTCCTCAGGATCCAGCAGGCCCGGGTCCGGTTCCTGCCTCGAGACTTCTCGTTTGCCAGCCACGACGAGAACCGCGACGGCAAGCTCGAGCGGTCCGAAGTGCCTCGCTTCCTCGAAGCCGACTTCGACACCCTCGATGCCAACGGCGACGGGTCGCTCAGCCCCGCCGAAGTCCAGGGATGATCCCCCTTCCGGCCGGGTCACCACCCGAGGCCATCAACCGCGTTCGAGCCGATCACGGAGGGCCGTGAAGCAGGCGAAGCCGTCCTCGAACGCCCCCTGGAATTCACTCGGATCGACGAGTTGCCGAGGACGGTAGACGACGAACGACCCGGCACGCGTCTCGAACGACCAACCAGGCCGGCCGGCGAAGAAGTCGAGCAACCCGTCATCGAAGAATTCTCGAGTTGCCTCGGCCATCTCCGACTGCAGCACGAATTGCTGCGAGAACTGCAGGTGCTCTTCGAAGTCGATGTCCTGCAGCCCCAGCATCTGGCCAACCCGATCGAACATTCGCTCGGGCCGCATGCGGAATTCGGGCACGCTCAGCAGCGCCGATTCCATCGCCATGACCGTCTGTCCATGTACGCGGCGGTGCTTACCGTGGCCGGTGATGAAGCGGTAATCGAAGATCCACAACCGCACCTCGTCGGTGCCGCCTGCACAGACGTTGGTCAGCTTGCCCTTGCGGCCCTTGTTCATCAGAGGGAATTCGGCCAGCTGCAACTTCAGAGCCTCATCCCCATCCGGATGAAACTCGAGGTTCAATTCGCCGGCGACACCCGAGAGTGTCTCGGTACGTTGCCTGGCATTCGCACGGCGGACCAGAAAGATGATCAGGATGATGACCGGGATCACAGTCCAGAACCCGCAACAGAGAACCAGGCCGATCCAGCCGTTTGGGTCGTCCCTGTCGGGCTGGCCGGGCTCGTCGGGCTCTGCGACAGCCAGACCGTCCACCTCGGCCACCTCGGCCAGCGGCAGGTCGGTATCGCTCACGGCGGCGGCCGGCGAATCAGCCTCTCTATCGCCGGCGGGCTGGGCATCGTCCTGTGCCCACGCCATTGAGGGGATCACCAGCAGCATCAACCAGGTCAGCCGTTTCACCGTTTTCTCCAATGGGGACATCATAGCCAGCTGACTCGAGGAACGGCGCCGCCGGCACGTGACAGCGACTACTCCCAGGTATCACCACCACTTTCCGCACCCGGCCCGGTCTCGGAGAGACCTTCATCGAGCTGGTAGCCACCGACGTCGGCATGAGGATTGACATGGGGATCGGCCTACGGATCGGAGTACGGATCGTATTGCTGGGAATCGGTCGAGTGATCGGGGAACACGCGTCGGTAGAGCAGTGCCTGCGTGAGCAGGTTGATCGGGATCACCAGCAGGATCGGAAGGTAGCACAGGATCACGGCGCAGATGGACATGAGCCAAATCAGGATCGACAATCTCAGTATGTTGCCCAAGTTGGCCCAGGCGGCTCGGGCACTCAGCTTGACGGCGTCCACGCCCGAGAGGTTGTAGTCGACGATGAGCGGGTAGGAAAAAACGAACAGCATCTGGATGACCACAATGACCAGGATCGCGACCACGTAGCCGAACATGAAAAAGATCATGATTCCCTCGAAGGCCCCGTCGCCGGCCTGCTCGCCAACCAGGCCGACTGCGAACAGCCCGCCGACCATCAGCACCCCCACCGGGATCATGACCAGGAACGACACGCCCACCATGATCAGCGTGGCCACCAGGCTGTCGACAAACATGTCGACAGCCCTTGAAGAGCATGTCAAATGTCGGCCTCTCGTTTCGCATCATCGCGAAGCAGCAGATGAAGATCCCGCACATCATCGGCCCCATCAGCACCGCCATCGGTGCGGCACTGCCGACGACCAGGCCGACCAGGCAGATCGCCAGCGCGATCCAGAAGTACTCGGGCCAGAGAATCCTCCAGGCCTGGCTCACCAACTGGCGGGAACTGACCCGGTCGGTGCGAAACTCGATCTGGCTGCCCTCGGCACCACTCATCTCAACGCCTCCCGTCGCTCCCGCGACCCGGTTCGTCCTGCCCGGCGGACGCCCCGGATCGTATCAAACCGCCCCATTCTGGCAAGCAGTCCGTCGCCAGCGAGTCCGCGAGTCGCAGCATCGCGGCCAACGCCCCCCCGCAGCAGTGCGTCCCTGAGTCCCCGCCTCCACTGGACAGACTCTGATCCAGACGGATGATAGACACGACGTCGCCCAATTGCTCACCCGGGCCAGCTCATTCCCTACACCTGACGACTCGACAGGACGATGGGCCAAGGACGTCCCCGACCACGTGTCAGCCGATTCCCGGCCAGCCTGCTGGCCGCCCTGGTGACCATGTCACTCATCTGCGAACCTGTCTCCGCCGAACCACATCCCGACATCTCATCGGTCGCGCCGGACCTGTCAATTCCCGAGCTCTCCCGCGGGCCGGCCGGCCCCGGCAGGCGGGTCAAGGACGTCCTGACCGGCTACGGGCAGACCGAGCTGTATCACGTGACCTGGTTGCCGACCGATTGGAAGGCCGGCCGGCAGTACCCGGTCATCGTCGAACTCGCCGGAAATGGTCCCTACAAGAGCCCCTACGGCGACATCAGTACCGGGCGACCCGAGGGGAGCAAGCTGGGGTACGGGATTTCCGGAGGCCGTGGCTATATCTGGATCTGCCTGCCGTTTGTCAACGGAGCCGGTTCTCAAATCACCACCCACTGGTGGGGGACCAAGCCCGACTATGACCCTCGGCCAACGCTGAAATACATCAAGCAGGCGGTACCCGAATTGTGCCGACGCTACGGTGGAGATCAGCGTCGAGTCGTGCTGGCGGGGTTTTCGCGAGGTGCCATCGCGTGCAACTACATCGGACTCCATGACGACGAAATCGCCAGGCTCTGGGCCGCGATGATCCCCTACAGCCACTATGACGGCGTCTACCAGAAGTGGGGATACCCTCAGGCCGATCGCCGCTCCGCCCTGAAACGACTCCAGCGACTCGGCCAGCGGCCCCAGTTCATCTGCCACGAGAACTCACCCAACGCCGCGATGAATCTCCTGGCCACCCGCAGGCTGCTCACCAGGACCGCAGGTGTCCCAGGCCGATTCACGTTTCAACCCACCGGCTTTCGCAACCACAACGACGCCTGGACACTCAGACCCTCGCCGGCCCGCAAGGCACTCCGCCAATGGCTCCGCCGCTCGCTGGCGGTGGCCTCTGACTAGACGCACCCAACCACGCACGTGAACGCACCTCAACGCACGAAAACGCCTCCGGGAAACTGACACCATGAGCACGGTCAACCAGGTGATGACCCAGTTGAAGAAGCTCGGCTGCGAACAGACCCGCAGCACCTACCTGCGGCACGGTGCTCCCGAGAGCATGTTCGGCGTCAAGGTCGCCGACATGAAGATGATCGTCAAGCAGATCCGGGGAGACCAGGACTTGGCGCTTTGCCTCTACGAGACCGGCAACGTCGACGCCCAGTACCTTGCCGGCCTGGTCGCCGACGGGTCGCAGATGACCAGGAAGCAGCTCGAGACGTGGTGTCGCACCACGGGCTGGGGCATGGTCAACGAGTACACCGTGCCGTGGGTCACCAGCGAGAGCCCTCATGCGCGGGACCTGGCCATGAAGTGGATCGGGTCGAAGAAGGAATCCGTCGCCAGCTGCGGCTGGAACACCTATTCGTCGATGATCTCGATCCGCTCCGACGACGAGCTCGACATCAAGGAAATCCGCGGCCTGCTCAAGCAGGTCGTCGCCGAGATCGACGGAGCTCAGAACCGGGTTCGCTACACGATGAACGGATTCGTGATCTCGGTGGGAGTCTATGTCGGGCCCTGCCTGAAAGCGGCCAAGGCGGCGGCGAAGAAACTCGGCAAGGTGTCAGTCAACGTCGGAGACACCGCCTGCAAGGTACCGCTGGCGACCGAGTACATCGAGAAGTGCGAGTCGGCCGGGCGGTTGGGCAAGAAACGTAAGACGGCCAAGTGCTGAACCCACCAGACTCATGCCATCTCACCCACAAGCCACTCCCCGATCCCGACGCTCGTGGCCGAAGCGGTGTGTCCTGGCCCTGGCCACCCTGGTGCTGGTGCTGGTCGTCTGCGAGCTGATCGGGCTCGCCGGACTGGCGCTGGTCGACGGAACGCTCGACTTCGCCGCGCTGAAGCAGGACCAGCGGGCATCAGTGGTCGGGATCGATCGTAACGCCCCGCCGCCGCTCGACGAGGTGCTACACCCCCACCTGGGCTGGGTGCTCAACCCCGACATCACCGGCGGAGCCTCCGTCGCCATGGGAGAAAGAACGCCGTTCCCGGTCAACCGATTCGGGTTCCTCGACCAGGGCGACCCGCTGGCCCGCCGCTCACCCGATCGGCTCCGGGTGGCCATCATCGGCGGCTCGGTCGCCTGGTACTTCTCGATCGACGGCAAAGAACAACTCGAGGCCCGGCTCGCACAGGATCCCCAATTCCAGGGCCGGCAGATCGACGTCATCTCGCTGGCACTCTCGGGGTACAAGCAGCCTCAGCAACTGATGACCCTCGCCTGGATGCTCTCGCTGGGAGCCGAATACGACGTCGTGATCAACATCGATGGCTTCAACGAGGTCGTCCTGCACCCATCCGAAAACCATCCCAAGCAGGTCCACGTGGCCTACCCGCGAGGATGGCACGAACGGGTTCGCCAGTTGCCTCGATCCGAGATCGTCCACACGCTCTACCGCCACGCCTCACTCACGCTCGAACGGCGAAGCTGGGCCGAGAAGTTTCTCGACGGACCCCTGGCCTATTCGCCACTGCTGAGCTTCATCTGGCGGACCGGGGACAACCGCTTCCGCAAACAGATCAGCGAAGACCAGGTCTTCATCGCCTCGCAATGGCTCAACCAGGCCAGGGTCTACATGCACACCGGACCGGACAACACCTACAAGGATCCGGCAGAAATGTACGGCCAGCTGGTCGCGCTCTGGCAACGCTGCTCAGGACAACTCGATCGGCTCTGCCAAACCAACGGCATCCGCTACCTGCACGTGCTGCAACCCAACCAGTACGTCGAAGGGTCCAAGCCGATGAGCGATGCGGAGCGGGAGGTCGCGATTGAACCGGAGCACAAGTACCGCCCGGGCGTGATCGATGGGTACCCGCGTCTGAGAAAAGCCGGTCGCGAGTTGACCGATGCGGGGGTGGATTTCCTGGACCTGACGCTGGTTTTTGCCAACACGCCCGAGCCGATCTACATCGATGACTGCTGTCACTACAACCCGCAGGGCAACCGCATGCTCGCCGACGCGATCGCTGACCGGTTGCTGGAGTCGCGAAATCCTCGGCCGTAAGGCATGCTCTGCTCTCAGAATCACACTCCCCGCTGCGACGAACCGCGATCTCGCTTGGACAACCGACCCATGATGATCAGATCCACCCGTCACCCGAGTCGTCATGCCGTGCGACTTCACTCGTCGACTTCCCTGGCAGCGGTCCTGGCCTTCGCGCTGCTGCTGATCGCCTCGCCACATGCCGAGGCCGGCTGGAAGGCCGGGCTGGCCAAGTCGGACCTGACTCCCAAGGCCGATGTCTGGCTGGCCGGTTACGGCAGCAGGCGGGTGGCGACAGAAACCATCCACCCGCTGTGGATGAAGGCCCTGGCCCTGGATGACGGCAAGGGCCACCGGGTCGTGCTGATCACCAGCGACTTCCAGGGTGTGCCCAAGGGGATGAGCGACCGGGTCTTTCAACAGGTCAAGCAGAAGTACCGGCTCGAGCGTCACCAGGTCATGTATACCTTCTCGCACAACCACTGCGGGCCGCGGCTGGGTGAAGACCTGATCGACTACTATCCGGTCGAGGAGGCCCAGGAGGAGCTGGTCCGTAAGTACACCGACACGATGGTCACGGTCAGTGTCGAGCTGATCGGCCGGGCCCTGGCCGACCTGAAGCCGGCCACGATTCACACCGGACAGGGCCGCTCGACATTCGGAGTCAACCGCCGCAACAACCGCGAAGCCGATGTCCCGGCACTGCGGGCCGCCGGAAAGCCGCTGGTCGGGCCGGTCGATCACGCCGTGCCGGTGATGACCGTCACCGCATCCGACGGCACGTTGCGAGCGATCCTCTTCGGCTACGCCTGCCACCCGACCACGCTCAGCTTCACCAAGTGGTGCGGTGACTACCCGGGCTTCGCACAGGTCGAGATCGAGAAGAAGCACCCCGGTGCGTTGGCGATGTTCGTCAACACCTGCGGTGGCGATCAGAACCCCCTGCCCCGCCGCAAGATCGAGCTCTGCCGCAAGTACGGCCACATGCTGGCCGTCGGCGTCGAAGAGGCACTGGCGAGGAAACCGCTGCGACCGGTCGCACCCGGATTGAAGACCGCTTTTGAATACGTCCCGCTGGCCTACCAGAAGCTGGTCACCCGCGAGATGCTCATCAAGGCCCAGAAGAGCAACAACCGCATCGAACGCCGCTGGGCCACTCGACTGCTGGGCAAGCTCGACAACGGAGCGAAGTTCTCGCCCACCTATCCCTACCCAATCCACGCCTGGCGGTTGGGCAAGGACACGCTGATGATCGGGATGGGAGCCGAGACGGTCGTCGACTTCGCGTTGAGATTCAAGAACGAATTCGGTCAGCGGACCTGGGTCTGCGGCTACGCCGACGACATGATCTCCTACATCCCCTCGCGGCGTGTCTGGGAGGAGGGGGGTTACGAGGGCGGTGCCCGGCTCTACGAGTACGGACGCCCGGCCTACCGCTGGGCCGGCGATGTCGAAAAACGGATCGCCGCCTCGGTCCACAAGCTGGTGAAACAGGTCTCGAAGTAGCGAGCCATTCCCGTGAAACACATCATCCTCTCGTCGCTCGCCTCACTCGGGCTCGCCTCCGCGATCCTCGCCGCCGACGCACCCAACCCACCGTGGGTCCAGGTCACCAGGGAAGCCGGATGGAGTGCCCGCGATTCGCAGGGGGAACTGGTCTACAAGAACCGACTCTGGCTGTTCGGCGGTTGGAGGAACTCGTTCGAAGCCCCGCCGCGTGACGTCTGGTCCTCGGCCGACGGCAAGACCTGGAAACAGGTCACCGCCAGGGCCCCCTGGATCCACAGCGACCTGTCGATGTCGTTGACCTTCAAGGACCGCATGTGGTTCATGGGCGGCTGGTACAACGGCCGCCTGCCGGGTCACTCGGCCAGCAACCAGGTCTGGTCCTCGACCGACGGCAAAGCCTGGACCCAGGCCACCAAGTCGGCCGGCTGGACACCTCGCCTGGCCGCCGCCCTGGTCGAGTTCAAGGGCCGGATGTGGATGCTGGGTGGGACCGAGAACTACTACTTCGGCGACAGCAAGAGCCTGAAGAACGACGTCTGGTCCACCGCCGACGGGAAGACCTGGACGCGGGCCACCGAAAATGCCGGCTGGGCACCTCGGGCCTACCACCAGGCCGCCGTGCTGGGTGGGCGGATGTACGTGTTCGGTGGAGGCAACTATGTGCCCGAGTACGAGGCGAGGAACGACGTCTGGAGCACCACCGACGGCAAGCACTGGGAACCGGTGACGGCCAAGGCGGCCTGGCACCCGCGGCTGTGGTTCTCGTCGGTCGTCTAC
>CAUZEQ010000145.1:0-11890 GCA_963578885.1 Planctomycetota bacterium | reverse complement strand
AAAGGGGTCAGGCCCCGCCTGCGTGCCGTTCTGGGTGGAGCGGGACTTTCTGTGGGCGGCGTCTGACCCCGTCCCATCCCCAAACTTGTGTTTTTCAACAGCCTGCTAGGCCCGCTCGCTGACGCTCCGCCAAGCCAAGAGCGCGTCGTTGACCGCCCCCACGTCGTGCACCCGGATGATCTCGACCCCCTGCCCCGCCAGCGCCACCGCCACTCCGATCGTCCCGGCCAGCCGCTCCTCGACCGACCGTCCCAGCAGCTTCGAAAGAAACCGCTTCCGCGAATGACCGACCAGCAGCGGGCGACCGGCACGATGCAGACGGTCGATCGAAGTCAGCAACTCGAGATTGTCCGAGGCGGTCTTGCCGAAACCGATCCCCGGATCGAGCACGACCCGCTCGGCCGAGAGACCCGCCGTGACCAGGTGATCGAGCCGACTCTCGAGATAACTCGCCACGTCCTCGACCACGTCTTCATAGACCGGGTCGTCCTGCATCGTCTGCGGCGTGCCCCGCATGTGCATGCAGACGACCGCCACGTCCAGCTCGACACACGTCGCCACCATCTCGGCATCGGCCTCGAGACCCGAGACATCATTCACCACGCTCGCCCCCACCTCGACCGCAGCCCGGGCCACCGCCGCCTTCATCGTGTCGATCGAGATCGGCACATCCACCGCGGCAGCCACCGCCTCGACCACCGGCACCACCCGCCGCAGTTCTTCGTCGTTGTCGACCGGGTCCGCTCCCGGTCGAGTCGATTCGCCGCCGACGTCGATCATCGCCGCCCCGGCTGCGACCATCCTGCGAGCGCGCTCGACCGCCGACTCGATCGTGACGCACTCCCCGCCGTCGGAAAAACTGTCGGGGGTCACGTTCAGGATCCCCATCAGCCACGGGTCACCATCCAGGACGCGGGTCGTGTTCCCGATCCGCCAGGTCCGGCCACCAGTCACCTCCCCCGCTCCGCTCACCGTCGAATCTCCCGCATGCCACCGCCCACTACATCAAACACGAAGACCCGTCGGTCCGGGAATACCTTCAACACCCACCACATCGGCGCCACCTTCGGAATGTAGCGGCCCACCAGCACATGGCTGTCGAGCATCGGGTCGTTGACGACCAGGTCGATGTGTCGATCGGCCGGATCGGGTTTGACCAGTACCAGCGCCTTGTCATTTCCGGTTCGCAGCGCAACCCGCTTGCGGAACTCGGCATGGCGGGCGCGGGCAAACCCGACCTCGCCAACGGCCAGGTCGATCCGCGACGGGGACCAGACCGGAGCAAACTCGAGATACGACGTCATCGGCGTGACCAGCAGCAGCCCGGTCCAGGCGACCGCCAGGCCGACTCGACCAACACGCAAGGACGCCTGCCACAGACCCACCGTCACACCCGCCACCAGCAGGCACAACAACGGAGCACTCTCGAACACATAGTGCCAGTTCATGATCCCCGCATACCAGTACGGCACGTGGGCCAGGTGTAGGCAGAGGATCGCCAGCACGATCGGCAACCAGCGTCTGCCCGGAACCGGCACCGCACCCAGCAGAAAACCAACCAGCCACACCACCGACGTCATCATCAGCACGACCAGCCCAACGGTCCACTTGCCCGATTCGATCAGGCGGTCGATTACGTTGCGTGAGGCCAGCTGTGCATCGAGATTCTCGGCCCAGCGGTCGTAGTGCTCGAGCACCCGTTGACGCGCCTCGGAGTCCATCTCGGCAATCCGCCGCTCGCCACGCTCGACATTGCCGAATCCGAAGACGTGGCGAGGCGTGTAGTTGTCGGTGAAGACCTGGTAGGGCGTCGTCGTCCAGTCTCCGGTCAACTGGTGGTTGTACCAGCCCATCACGACCAGCCCGAGCAGCACCGGGAGACCCACACAGGCCACCCGCGTATGACGTGCACCCCGTGACTCGCTGCCGTCGCCTCGAATCCACCACCACGCCAACCAGCACCCGAACGGCAGTCCCACCGCGGCGGCCGTCAGCGGGCGACACAGCATCGCCAGGGCCAGGCCCACACCGGCCAACAGACCCCACCCGCCGATCCCGCTCCGCTGCATTCTCAGGAATCCATAGAGGAACACGCCCAGGCCGGCCAGCGTCGGATGGTGAGACAGCAGCAGGTTGCTGAACAGGGCCATCCCCGGTGCGACCGCCGTCAGCAGCCCCGCGAGCAGCCCGACCCCGTTGCCGACCAGCTCGCGGCCGATCCCCACCACCGCGATGGCCGTCAGCACACCGGCGAGGTAGTGACCCCAGACCGGTTCCCCCCACGCCTCGAACGGTGCCATCCACGCCCCCACGCCCGGAAAGTACCGGCTGGCGAAAACACCCTCGTGGTTCAGCACGTGCATCTGGTCGAACAGAGGCCGGGCCTCAGGATGCGGACTGCTGACCCACTCGCCGGAAACGAACGTGCGGGCCTGGAACAGGTAGCTGTGCTCATCGTGAAAACCCGGCGGCAGGCTGCCCAGACTCGCAGTGCCGGGACCGGCGACCGGACGGGAGGCCACGTGCAGGCTGGTTCCCAGCGAGACGGCTGCGACCAACAGCACCGAGAGCCCCACGCCCATGCCGCCGCGGCCCGCCGGTGTCGACCACCATCGAGACAGCATGACTCCCCAACTGCCCGTGCCCAGCAATCGCCCGAACCGCCAAGGAGCCAGCAGCACACCCAGCACCAACCAGAACAGGCACAGCGCCGTGTCGATGTTAATCCCGACCAGCGCCGTCTCGATCAGACCACCCGGTGCCGCCTGCCAACTCGAGATTTCGACCCCGAGCACGAACGCCAGCCCCACCAGCCAGGCGACCCACCAGGCCGCCCAGGGCTTCCATGCCGCGACGGTTCCCGACCCGGAGGGCGCGACGGGCGTTATCGAATCGCTCATCAGAGGCCCATTGGCAATTTCGGGAAGAACCCAGCACGCCTTCGACGGGAAACGTAGCAGCAGCCTGTGAGCATCGCTTGACGCTCTCGATTACCGCCCTTCATACTCGATTTCCACAGCCGGGCGGACGAAAATGGAGGTGGCCACGACCCCCCTGCCGCTGCGGCCATCTTAGCTGGGATCTGCTCGCTGACGAAACAGGAGTCATCGTGAAACGCGTCGCTCTGGTCACCGGGCTCTCGGGCCAGGACGGATCGTACCTCGCCGAGTTTCTGCTCGATCGAGACTACGACGTGCACGGACTGGTTCCCTATGGACGGCGCGAACTGTGCAGCTCCCGCTGCCAACTGCACTACGGCGACCTCACCGATGCCTCGCGGCTGGCGGCCGTCTGCAATGAAGTGGCTCCCGACGAAGTCTACAATCTCGCGGCCCAGAGCCACGTGCGGGTCTCCTTCGACCTGCCGGTCCATACCGCCGACGTCACCGGGCTGGGAACGCTCAGGGTGCTCGAAGCGATTCGGCAGCACATCACCGCAACCGGTCGTCAGCCCCGGTTCTACCAGGCATCCTCGAGTGAAATGTTCGGCAACGCCGCCTCGCCCCAGGACGAATCGACATCGTTTCACCCCCGCAGTCCCTACGCCTGCGCCAAGGTGTTCGCCTACTGGCAAACGGTCAACTACCGCGAAGCCTACGGCCTGTTCGCTTGCAACGGGATCCTGTTCAACCACGAATCGCCCAGGCGTGGCGAGCACTTCGTGACCCGAAAAATCACCCTCGCCGCAGCACGCATCAAGCTGGGACTCCAGCAGCGACTCGTGCTGGGCAACCTCGACGCACGCCGCGACTGGGGCTTCGCCGGTGATTACGTCGAAGCGATGTGGCTGATGCTCCAACAAGACGAGCCCGATGACTTCGTCATCGCCACCGGAGAAACGCACTCGGTCCGTGACTTCCTCGAAGAAGCCTTCGGACACCTCGACCTCGATTACAACGACTACGTCGAAATCGACCCGCAGCTCTTTCGGCCGACCGAGGTCGACGCGCTCAGCGGCGACGCAACCAAGGCACGACGCGTGCTCGGCTGGGAGCCCCGGGTCACCTTCGCCGAACTCGTTCGCATGATGACCGAACACGACCTCCAGAACGCCCAGGCCGAAATCCAAGGCCTCACCAGCGACACCACAACCTGAAGCCGCCCTGATTGCAACGCTTCCCCTCTCCCCTCTCTCTTTTCGAGCCCTCTCATGCCCGACCCGCTCGCCGGACAAACTGCCTGGATCACCGGTTCCTCGAGAGGCCTCGGCCGGGTGATGGCCGAGGAACTGGTCCGACTGGGAGCCAACGTGGCGGTCCACGGGACCCGACAGGACAGTCCCAGGACGTTTGGCGAGGGTGAGTCGATGGAGCAGGTGGCCCGGGAGGTCGCCGAGGCCGGCCCCGGCGATACGATGGGCTGCTGGTGCGATGTCACCGATGAGCCGGAGATCGGGAGGGTGGCCGGTGAGGTGCGCGAACGATTCGGACAGATCGACATCCTGGTCTGCTGTGCCGGAGGCGACATCGGGGCCGGGGGGACGGGCATCGGCAAGGGCGGTCGACCCGAAAACGACGACTGCCTGAATATCTCGCTGGATGACTACCACAGCGTGATGGATCGCAACCTGCTGGGTAGCATTCTCTGCTGCCGCGAGGTGGCTCCGGAGATGATCGCACGCAACTCCGGTCGGATCATCACCATCGGCAGCATCGCCGGGTGCTCGGGACGTACCTTCGGAGCCATCTACTCGGTCGCCAAGGCCGCGTTGCACGAGTACACCCGCTGCCTGGCCGACCAGTTGCGCAAGCACAACATCCCGGTCAACTGCGTCGCGCCCGGAGGCACGGTGACCGAGCGGTTCCTGAGAATCAACCCGATCGAGGACGAGATGATGGTCGAAGAGGGGACGCTGGAACGCTACGGGCGTCCCGACGAGGTGTCCGGTGTTGTCGGATTCCTCTGTACCGACGCCTCGAGGTTCATCAGCGGGCAGGTGCTGCGAGTCGATGGGGGCGGGCAGACATTCCCCTGCTAGCGAGTCCGCATCCGCAGTTGACGCGACGGCCGGATCAACCGATCCTCGTGTCATGACCCCCCCCGCCTCCTCGCCTCAGCCACCCCAAGCTGAGCCACCCGCTCCGAGGATACTCAACCCCTTCTTCCGAATCACGATCATCGCCGGTGCGCTGTTCGTGATCACGATCCTGGCGATGATCGCCTCGGCTCTCGGAGCCGCACCCTCGTCGCCGGCCAGGACCACCTTCGACGAGACTGCCGGTTGGCTGCTGGCAGTCGAAGTCGTCACCATCCTCGCCTCGGCGTTTCTGGCCATGGCCGGCGACACCGGCGACCCGCAGACCGAATCCTCTGAACCGTCCGAACAGGCCAACGACTCGACCGACGACAATGAGCCCCGCCGTCCTGAAACAGATTGAGTCTCTACGCGAGACGATCCGCCGGCTCGATCGGCTGTACTACGTCGATGCCGCCCCCGGTGCGAGCGATGTCGAGTACGACCGGCTGATCCGCGAGTTGGCTGCGCTGGAAGAGGCTCATCCCGAATTCGACAGCCCCGAGAGCCCGACGCACAAGGTCGGTGGCGAGCCGATCTCGGGGTTCGAGACGGTCACGCACCGGCTCCCGATGCTCTCGATCGAAAACGCCTTTTCCGACGAGGAACTGATCGAATTCGACGCTCGCGTCCGGCGTCTGCTCGAGGAGGACGAGGAGCTGGAATACACGCTCGAGTACAAGATCGACGGTGTGGCCCTGTCGCTGATCTACGAGAACGGAGTGCTCGTGCAGGGCCTGACCCGCGGCAACGGGGTCCAGGGCGACGACATCACCCATAACGCCCGCACCATTCGCGGAGTTCCGCTGAAATTGGCCGAGAAGCCCTGGCCCGACGTGATCGAGATCCGCGGCGAAGCCTACATCGCCAACTCCGACTTCACCCGGCTGCAGGCCGAGCAGCAGGAACGGGGCGAGACACCGTTTGCCAACCCGCGAAATACCTGTGCCGGTGCACTCAAGCTGCTCGATCCCAACCTCTGTGCCGCCCGAAAGGTCCATTTCTTCGCTCACTCGACCGGGTTCATCGAAGGTGCCGAATATGGCACGCACTCCGAGTTCCTCGAAGCGGTCGCCCGCATGGGACTGCCGGCGACTCCCGGTGTCGAAACCCGACCCGATATCGGCACAGCTCGCGAGTACGCTCAGACGCTCATGGACAACATGCACGGGCTGGATTTCGAAGTCGATGGGCTGGTGCTCAAACTCAACAGCCTCGACCAACGGCGGAGGCTGGGCACGACCAGCAAGAGCCCGCGATGGGTGATCGCCTACAAGTGGGAACGCTACACCGGCACCACCACCGTCCGGGAGATCTCGATCCAGGTCGGCAAGACCGGCACGCTGACACCGGTGGCCGAGCTGGAACCGGTCGAGATCGCCGGGACGACCGTTGCCCGATCGAGCCTGCACAACCGTGATGAACTGAAACGGCTGGGAATCCGAATCGGCGATACCGTCGTCGTCGAAAAGGCCGGCAAGATCATCCCACGAGTCGTGCGCGTCGAAGAACACAGCCGCAGCGGATCCGAAAAACGGTTCCGATTTCCCCGGAAGTGCCCCGAGTGCAGGACCGCCGTGGTGCAGGACGAGGGAGGCGTCTACATCCGCTGTCCCAACCACGCCTGCCCCGCACAACTCCGCGAAAACCTCAGGTTCTTCGCCTCACGGGCCGCCATGGACATCGAGGGGCTGGGGATCAAGCTGATCGAGAGCCTGCTGGAGGCCCGGATGCTGGCCTCCCTGGGCGACATCTACCGCCTGCGGGACCACCGCCACACGCTGATCCAAATGGACCGCATGGGCGAGAAATCGGTCGACAACCTGCTGGAAGCGATCGAGGGGTCCAAGAGCCGACCGCTGTGGCGGCTACTGACCGGCCTCAACATCCGACACGTCGGCGGCACAAACGCACAGGTCCTGGCCGAGAGGTTCGGCACGATCGAGGCCATCACGGGTCAATCGGTCGAGCAGCTTGCCGAGGTGGACGACATCGGGCCGGTGATCGCCGCCAGCGTCCAGCAGTTCTTCCATGCCCCCACCAGCAAGTCGGTCGTGGCCGACCTCCACAAACTCGGCCTGCACCAGGGCGACCCCATCCCCGCATCCAGCGACCAGGCCCCCGGCGCCCTCGAGGGAAAGACGATCGTAGTCACCGGCTCCCTGAGCGAATTCACTCGAGACGAGATCAAGGAGTTCATCCGGAATCACGGCGGCAAGTCAACCGCGAGCGTCTCGGCCAAAACCGACCTGCTGGTCGCCGGAGACAACGCCGGCAGCAAGCTCACCAGGGCCCAGGAACTCAAGATCCCCGTCATCAGCGAACAGGACCTGCTCAACCTCGCCAACACCCCGGGGTCAGAGCTTGAATAGTGAATAGTGGCCAGCGACGTGGCAATTCACGGGGAATGGGTAAGTCACTATTCACTATTCAAGCTCTGACCCCAATTCGAAGGAGTCGGGCTGCTAGGGGACCGTGATGAATTCGCTGGAGTTCAGGTAGGCCCAGAAGACATCCTCCAGGCCCTCGGCGAGAGGTCCCGAGGCGGGGGTCTGTCGGGCCTGGGCGGTGGGTCGCAACGGCAGCATCTCACCGATGGCCTTCATTTCGGCCGATGACGGGAAGCGACCCAGGGCCGAAAGGCACAGCCGCTTGACTCGATCGACGTCGCTGCCACGCTCGTATACCACCTGGTGGAAGTACGACCCGGGTTGCAGCGAAAGTGCTTCGCGAATCAGCGGACCGTTCATCATCATCATCGCCTGGGTGATGGTCCCATCAAAGTTCACCGCCTCGTCGTTCTCGTCGGTCTCGAACGAGTAGACGAACTGCGACTGCCAGCGACGCCGGTTGGCCGCCACGCTCTCCCAGTCGCTGGCCGTGATCCGGTCGGCCTGTGTGGCCACCAGCAGCGAATCGTAGAGTTGCTCGACACTCATCGGCTTGGTGTACACCCGGCTGAACAGCGGTTGTCCGCCGGTCGCCGGATCATCGAGGGTGTTTTCGGCAGTCATGCGGCTGGTCAGGCCATAGGCCCGCGTGCTGCAGATCCAGCGGACCAGTTGTTTGACATCGAATCCACTGGCCACGAATTCCCGGGCCAGCCGATCGAGCACTTCGGGATGCGAGGGCGGGTTGTGGGGTCCCATGTCGTCGACCGGTGAGGTGAACCCGTGCCCCAGCAGGCGAGCCCAGGTGCGGTTGACCATGGCCCGTGCCAGTCGAGGATCACTGCCGCCGGTCATCAACCTCGCCAATTCGGCTCTGGGGTTCTCGACCCCCTTCAGGTCCACTCGCTGGCCGGCCAACCTCGCCGGGGCCATGTGCAGCACGCCCTGCCGATCTTCGTAGTACGCCGCGCCGTCAAACGGCTCGCTGATCAACTCGAACGCCTCGCTGCCACCTACCGCCGCGGCACGGGTACTCTTGAAAAACGCACTCAGGCCGTGGAACTGTTGCTGTCGCGAATTGTTGAACGGGTGGTTGTGGCACTGCGTGCACTGGACCCGGGTCCCCAGGAACAGCCGGGCGGTGATCGCCGTGGCCGGCGTGGCGTCGTTGTTGAGATGAGCCAGCAGGAAGTTGGTCGCTCCGTTCTCGTCGTTGCGACCGCGCGCGGCCACCAGTTCGCCGACCACCTCGTTCCAGGGCCGGTTCCGTGCAAACGACTCCCGCAGAAACTTCTCCAACGCCCCGCGATTTACCTCACGCCGCGCACCCCGACCCACCAGCAGGTTGGACCAGACGGTGCTCGAGTGACGGATGTAGTCGGTGTCGTCGAGCAGCCGGTCGATCACCTCGGCCCGCTTCTCGACACGTCGGTCCTTCAGGAAGGCGATCACGTCGTTGGCCGGGGGGATGTGCCCGACGATGTCCAGGTAGACCCGCCGCAACCACTCAGAATCCGAAGCGACCTCCGAAGCGGTCATCTCGTTGTCCTGCCACCCGTTCGCCACGCGGTCGTCGACAAACCCGACAATTCCGGCCAGCGAACCCTCTCGCGGCCTGATCCCCGTCGACGGCGGATTCGGGGACGTGATCCCCGGCTCGGCCACCGCACCCTTGGCCGTGCTGCCTGGGGTCACCTTGTTGGACAATTGCCGACCCGGAGCCGCCACGATCGAGGCGGGCTGACGCGGGGCCGGGTCGACCAGGACCTTCGATCCGTTTCCTCCATCGACGACCGCCGGCCCGTCCGGCCTGTCCGGCCTGTCCGGGTCGGTATCGACGATGCCGGATCCCCGGGGTGCGGCCGAGGGCCACATCGCGAGCCCGACGGCCACGAGCAGCACAGCGGCGGCGGCAGCCGCCACGACCGCCCTCGCCCGGCGGCGGTCGCCGCGAGTGGCCGTGACAGGACTCGCCACCGCCACGTCGCTCACTCGAAGCTTCAGCTCGGACTCCTCGACACCGCCGCGGGCGGCGTCCCAATAGAGCGTGCCGTGCAGCGAGATGTATTCGAGGTAGAGTGTTCGAGCCTCGGGGTCGCCGAGTACGAGCTCTTCGAGCCGAGCCGCCTGCTGGCGGTCGAGACGATCCTCGCACAGCACTTCGAGAAGCTGAACGAGCTCTTCGTGTTGGAGACTCGAAACGCTCATGGGGTCGCCTGTGCCCGGATCTGGCGGTTGACACATTCGAGCAGAGTGCGGCGGATCCGCGAGAGCGACTGGTAGACCGAGTTGATCGGTCGCCCGATCTGCTCGGCCACGCTCTTGCCCGATTCGCCCGCCGAATATCGCTGCTGGATCAATTCGAGATCGTTGCTTCTCAGCTTGCTGAGACAGACGGCCAGGTGCTGCCGTCTCTGTTCGAGTTCATCCGCCTGTTCGACCGCGTCGCTGGCGACCTGCCGGACAAATTCGTCGCTGAAGAGGTGCCGGTCGCGGCGCTTTCGCTCGCGGTACTTCAACACCTCGTAGTTGGCAATCTGGCACGACCAGGCCAGGAAGTTGGTGCCCAGTTCGAAGTGGTCGAACTTCCGCCAGATGATCACGTTGGCCTCCTGGTGAATCTCCTCGGCGTCCACCGGGTTGGGGACCTGCGAGAGGATGTACAGGAAGACTCGCCGCTGGTAGCGGGTAAACAGCTTGATGAACTCATCGCGCGGAGCGGCCATCGTGGTTCCCGCGTCGGAACCATCGGCGGAGGATTCGGAGGTGATCCGAACTTCGGTCACGAGTAATGAGCCCATCGAGGACAATGTCGTGCCAGGAACAAAACCACCCGTCGTCGTCACCGCCGGGCCTGGTTGATGCGATCCAGGACCCCGCAGGTGACGCGAAGGGTGTCAGGCGGTCAGCCGATCAGCTCCTTGATCGCGGCCCCGCCGTTGGCCAACTTCATCGGGCGACCCCGCTTCGACCGGTGGACGGTCTTGGAGGGGATTCCCAGTGCGTGTGAGACGGTGGCCCAGATATCGCCGGGGAGGTAGGCCTTCCCGTCGACACGCGTGCCATCGCGGTCGGTCTTGCCGACAGCCAGCCCGCCCTTGAGCCCTCCGCCGCCCACCATCACGCTCCAGCTCGCGGCCCAGTGGTCGCGACCGACGTTGGCGTTGATACGCGGTGTGCGGCCGAACTCGCCCATCCACACCAGCACGACGTCATCGAGCATACCACGCTGGGCCAGGTCGGCCGTCAGTGCGGCGATGCCCTGGTCGAGCTGAGGCAATCTCTGGGTCGAGAGCGTGTTGAAGACGTTGTTGTGGAGGTCCCAGCCTCCCATGCCGACCTCGATGAACGGAACTCCCGTCTCGACCAGCCGGCGGGCCATCAGCAGGCCCTGGCCGAAGCCGCCGGTGCCGTAGGCGTCGCGAGTTTCCTGCGACTCCTTGGCCACCTTGAAGGCCTCCATCTGCTCGCTCGTCATCAGGTTGACCGCCTTCGCGTAGATCTCCTTGTGACTCTTGGGCATTTCGCCCCGCTTGGAGTTGATGAAGTTGGTCTCGATCACGTCGAGCATCCTCAGCCGCTGGCTGAACCGATCCTTCTTGTCGCCGAGGCTGGCGTTACGGATCTGGCCATTGCTGCTGACAACAAACGGCGCGTGGCGGGCTCCCATGAAACCGGGGCTGCCCGAGGGAGCGTTGACCGACACGAACGCGGGGATCTCCAGAGCCGACCGCTTCGCGCCCAGCTCGTTGCTGACCACGCTGCCGAACGTCGGGTGCACCACGGTGGGGTTGGGCACGAACGAGGTGTGCATGTAATAGCGACCCCGACCGTGATCCGCCTCGCGGGTGCTCATCGAGCGGACCACGCTCAGCTTGTCCATCTGCATCGCCGTCTTGGGCATATGCTCGCTGATCTGCAGGTCGCCCGTGGTGTCGATCGGCTGGAACTCGCCGCCGTTCTTCGAACCGGGCTTCAGGTCCCAGATGTCGATCGTGGGAGGTCCACCGCCCATCCACATCAGGATGCAGGCCTTCTGGGCCTTCCTGATGTCCTCGGCGTGAGCCCTGACGTCGGAGATGAACTGCAGAGCGGGCACGGTCGCCGCGGCCGTGGCCATGTGTTGCATGAAGTGCCGTCGGCTCATGCCCTCGGGTGTTGGAAGATGCATCAGTCTTACCTTTCTTGGGGCCCGTCGAGTGTGTTGTCGCCGGGATCCTACAAAAAACCGAGACGAACTCTTCGAATCCGCTTCGAAATCTCCTCGAAATCTCCTCGAAAAGACGTCTCTCCCGCCTGGTGATTGTCTGTCGCAGTCCTAGTGGTTGGAAATGAACTCGTTGGAATTGAGCAGGGCCCAGTACAGGTCCTGGTAGGCCGAGATCGGATCGTCGCGGTTGTCCTTGAGCAGTTGTTGAACGGCCGCAAGTTCTCGGCGTGAGGGTTCTCGGGTGAGTGTCGAGAGGAACAGTCGGCGGACGCGGGC
>CAUZEQ010000144.1:0-11903 GCA_963578885.1 Planctomycetota bacterium | reverse complement strand
CCATCAACCCCGCCTGCAACCCGATCGACATCGGTCGTCCGACGTAGCCGCTGGCGTCCTGGATGATGACCGGCAGTGAGATCGCCCGCAGGATGCGTTCGTAGTAGGTCGACAACTGGTCCTCGTCAACTCCGATCGAGACCGGTGGGATGGCCATCACGGCCGCCGCTCCGACACTCTCGGCCTGGACCGCCAGCCCGCAGGCTCCTCGAGTGCTCTCGGACCCGACACTGACCACCACCGGACCGCGACCACCTGCTGCCTGGCAGCAGAACCTGGCCACCTCGTGTCGCTCGGACTCCGAGAGCCTGAGCACCTCGGTCACCATCGCCATCACCAGCCCGTCGGCACCCTCGGCGAAGATGTGCTCGATCTCAGCCCCCAACGTATCGAAGTCAATCGACTCGTCGGCGTGGTAGGGCAACTGGAAGACGATCTGCACGCCATGCAGCGCGTCGCCATGCTGGGACTCGGCTGTCACGTCCCGCTGGCCCCCGTGCTAGTCGTCCCACTCGTCGGCCTGGCCGGCGCTCGAGTCGCCCGCCTCGTCGTCGACCATGTAGACATCGTTGCCGCCGGCTTCGGCCTGACCCGAAGACCCGCTTGCGGTTTCGGACTCTGGCGGCGGATCCGGAGCGGCCGAGCCCACCGACGCCGGCGCCCGGTGCTCCGCGGTGTCGACACCATCGAAGACCTTCCGGCCGTCCTTGAGATGCAACTGACGCTTGGCCAACGCCGCCACTTCGTCTTCGTGAGTCACCATCAGGATCGTCCGGCCCTCGGTGTTGAGATCGACCAGGACCTGCATGATCTCGGCCTCGGTCTCCGAATCGAGGTTTCCGGTCGGCTCGTCGGCCAGGATGATCTCCGGATCGTTGACCAGTGAACGTGCGATCGCGACGCGTTGCTGTTGTCCACCCGAGAGCTGGGTGGGCCGGTGGTCGAGGCGATCGGAGAGCCCGACCCGGTCGGCCAGCTCCATGCACCAGTTCATTTCCTTGGCACCCACTCCCCGACCGTTTCGCTTGTACTGCAGCGGCACGGCAATGTTCTCGAGAACCGTGAACTGTGGGATCAGGTTGTACGATTGAAAGATGAACCCGATCATCTCGTTGCGGATCGCCGAGAGATCATCATCGGAGAGGGTCGAGGTGTCCTCGCCGCCAAGGATGTACTGGCCATGGGTGGGTCGATCCAGGGCACCCAGGATGTTCAGCAGCGTACTCTTGCCACTGCCCGATGCTCCCATGATCGCGACGAAGTCTCCCTTGGGAAACTCGGCCGTCACACCCCGCAACGCCTTCACGATGACCGCACCGAGGTCATAGTACTTGTGAAGATCACGAACTTCGGCCGCACACTCCATCCTGACCCTTCCTTCCGGCGGCCTCCCCCACGCGACCGGCCTTTCCACCGCAGCCTCTGCACCAGAGTCCTCTATCTTAGTCGGCAGAGGGTGACGATGAGAATAGCACGAGGGGTCTGGCCCGCCGGCGGCGGGTTAGCGGGAGGACTTCGGGCGGTTGGACTTCCGAAGGGACTTTGCCGCGGCACCGTACACCCGGTGATCGGACCGACCGCGGGCCTCGATGTAGGCGACCAGGTCCAGGATCTCCTCGCGGCTGAGCGTGTTCACCAGCTTCTCGGGCATCAGCGAAATCGCCAGCGGCCTGGTCAACTCGATCGAACCCACCGGGATCTCGATCGGCTTGTGGGCCGCCTTGCCCAGAGGATTACTCGCGAGGCGGATGTGAGTGGGAGTCTTCTCGAGAATCATGCCGGTGTACTGGCGGCCGGTATCGGTCACCACCAGGTAACTGCGAAACTTGTCCTTGATCTCCTTGGACGGCTCGATGATCGACTGCAGGATCTGCTGCAGGGTGACCTTGGCGTCGAGCCGACCGAGGTCGGGACCGACGTTGCCACCCACCTCGTTCACCCGGTGACACTGACGGCAGGCCGCCGCGGCAAACAACGCCTTGCCACGGACATAGCTGCGGCCGCGGCCCAGGTTCGCGAGATCACCCGCCAGGTCCGCCGTGCTCCAGTTCCGCACAAACGGTCGTGACTCGACCGGTACCGGCTCGGCAATCGGGTTCTGTGCCAGGAAACCCTGAAGGTCCTTGACCACGTGCATCACGCCGTTCATCGTCCGCCAGTGGTTGGGGAACGTGCAGACGAAGGGGTATTCGCCGGTCTCTACCGGCACTTCGAACACCAGCGTCTGGGTCTGACGCGCCTGCAACAGCCGCGTCGCGGCCACGATCTGCTTCGATTCGGGGACGAAGTGCCTGGCGAAGGCATCCGGCGAGGTCGCCATCCGCTCGGCCGCCGCGGCGACACTGAGCATCTGGCCGGGTCGTGTGAACAGCAGGTTGTGCGGCATGATGTCGACGTTCTCGAAGACGATCTCGATCGGCTTCCCGGCCTGGACTGCGATCACCGTCCGGTCGAACTTCATCCGGTGAGGCACCGACCGGATCACGATCCGTCGCACTCCCAGTTGATCGATCTGGTTGCGTAACCCGGGCGCGATCTCGGAGGGCACCAGCGTGGTCAATTCGCCGGCCAGCCCCAGCGCGTCGCGGACGTCGCCCCGGGTCCTCTGCTTGGCGGGCACGCTCCGGGCGAACTCGAGCAGGCTGGCGATCAACGGCAAGGCCGCACTCGGGGCCCAGCGGTACTTGGGGATCTTCGAGATCGCCTTCACGGCCGCGTGCCGCTGGTCGCCCGAGCGGGCGAAACCGGCCAGGATCCCGAACACCTCGGCCTGGTGACCCGGCAGGGCGGTCGCCGCGTTGAACGCCGATCGCCTCAATAACCTCGCCTCGGCCGTCACCGGCCTTCCCCCAGGTGCCAGCAACGGCTTGATCCGGGTGAACAGAGAATCGCGCAACGCGGGATCGGGCACCAGCGGCAGTCCGTCCAGCAGATCTCGCCGACCGCTCTCGGATCGGCCGGCCAACTTCCAGGCCGCAGCCGACTTGCCGTCGGACACCAGCAGGGCCGCAAAACCGACTTGCCGAGTGACCTCGCGACGAGACCCGGTGGCCATCTTCTCGAGCCGACCTCGAACCGAAGCCAACTCCCCCGGCGGCCGGCCGGTCAGCATTCCGGCCAGGTCAAACAGCACCAGGTCGGCCTCGGCCGTCTCGCCCACGTCCGAGACGCCGATCGCAGAAACCAGCTCGGTGAGAGGATCGGTCCTGTTGAGCCGGGCCAGGCCCTCCAGGGCTTTGTGCCGGTCGACCATCGGGACCCGCGGACGAGAGACCAGTTCGCCCAGGACAACTCGACTGGGTTTCAGCTTGACCAGTTCGGGGGTCGACAGCCGGGCCAGCAGGTAGGCCAACCCGGCGGGGTTCTCGGCGGCGACACCCCGACCGGCCGCCAACGCCGGCTTCCACGCCTTCTCGAGCTGACGGACCGTCTCGCCCAGCGTGTAGTCGATGTAGTAGTCACGAGGATGACCGAGTGCTTCGAGAGCCACCTCGAGGGAATCGACGCCGTCGAACCAACTGCAGGCACGGATCGCCTCGAGTCGCACGCGAGCAAACTCGTCGTTGACCTGGGCCTTCATCAACTCGAGCGCCTCGGGAATCTCGCGACGCTGGAAGCAGAGGATCCGGGTCGCGGCAGCACGAGCATGCGGGTTCGGACTGCGGAGTGCCCGCAGCAGATACCTCGGCCGAACCGCGTGGAAGCCCTGCATCACCCAGAGCGCCTCGAGCAACTCGTGCTCCGCCTCGGGATGCTCGGCCTTCACCAGGCTCTCGGCCCACGCGTCCATTTCTTCGAGCACCGCGTCCCGGTCCCGCTGCCACAACTCGCGACGGGCCCGGTACCGGGTGCGATCCTCGGGAGACAGCAGCTGCTTGGCCAGCTGGCTGATCGTGCGACCCGCGGCATGCACCGGCTTCAGCAGCGGGCGGGTCTTGTGACGGATCCGCCAGATGCGGCCGTGAGAATGGTCGCGTCGCCGGTCCCTCAGCGAATACTGCATGTGGCCGACCAGGGGGTTGAACCAGTCGCAGAGGTACAACGCTCCGTCGGGGCCGAGCTGGATGTCGACGGGACGGAAGTTGATGTCGGTCGAAAAGACCATCGGGTCCATCTCACGCGTGGTGAATCCGCTGCCGGTGGAGATCACCTTGTGCCGCTTGACGCCCTGGAACCCGATGCAGTTGTTCAGCAGGAAGTCGCCCTGGAAGTCGTCGGGAAAATGTCGGCTGCTGATGAGCTCGCACCCACACGTCGGGCGGACCTTGGTCGAAGTGAACTCCTTCATGCGGGGGTGCTTGCGAGGGAAATCGATGCGGCCGGAAAACGCGGTGCCGAAGTAGTTCGAACCCCCCGAGGCGTCGGCGACGAAGTTCTGGCCCCAACGGTCAAACACGTGACCCCACGGGTTGGCGAACGGGTAGGACACGAACACCTCGAGCCGAAACGTCTTGGGCTCGTAACGGAAGATCCCGGCGTACTGCAGGCGGACCGGGCCATAAGGCGTCTCGACCTGGCTGTGATGAAACGTTCCCTCGTGCAGGTACAACCCGCCACCGGGTCCCCAGGTGAAAGCGCTGATCGCGTGGTGAGAATCCTCGGTGCCAAACCCGTGCAGCAGCACACGCCGAAAATCGGCACGGCCGTCCCCGTCGGTGTCCTTGAGAAAGACCAGGTTCGGCTGCTGGGCGACGTAAACCCCCCCGTCGCCCAGCTCGAATCCGGTCGCCAGGTACAGGTTGTCGGCAAAAACGGTGTGCGTGTCGGCCCGGCCATCCCCGTCGGTGTCCTCCAGGATGATCAACTTGTCGTTGGGCTTCTCGCCGGGCAGGACGTGCGGATAGGTCGGCATCGTCGAGACCCACAACCGGCCGCGGCCGTCGAACGTCATCGAGACCGGGTTGTGCAGAGGGAAGTCCTTCTCGGAAGCAAACAACTCGATCCGGAACCCGGCGGTCACATGCAGGTGCTTGATCGCCACCGCGGGATCAACCGACTTCAGGTCGATCGCCCCGCCCCGGTTGATCTCCTTGCCCGGGACGTCGTTCTTGCCTGCCGCCTTCTTCCTGCCCGCGTTCTTACGCTGCTTGCCTCTCTTTTTTCCCTTCTGCTTCCCCGACTTCTGTTGGGGTTTCTTCTTTCCGGCACCCGCCTGCGCAATCCTATCATTCCGAGCGGAGCGAGGAATCTCAGCGGTTGGAGCTGGCTGGCGGTTTGAGATCCCTCGCTGCGCTCGGGATGACAAAGCGTCCGCAGCATCACACTCCTGCTTCTCGACCCGCGTCAGCAGGAATTGCACGGCAGGTTTCGGCTGCGAGAGGTACCAGATCTTCTCGTCGCGCGAGCGGACCATCTCGTCGAGCTTCTTCATCTCGGGCGGGAACGACTTGGTCCCGAACGGGTTCTTCCGTCGCCCATAGATGTACTCACCGTTGACCGCTCGGAACCGGTAATAGAACTGCTGGTTCTTGTCGACGATCGTCTCTCGCAACTCCTCGACCGCCGCTGAGGCTCCGCCCCGGATCAAGCGGACCCCGGCCGCCCATTCCTTCTCGGTGGCGGTCACCGATTCCTGCCCGTTGAGTTTCAGCATCCAGCGTCCCGACCCCAGGCCCTTGATGGTCAACGTCGGCAGATCGATGCCAAACACGCCCAGCCGTTTCGGGGCACCGTCGGCGGGTGGAGGTGGCAGAGGCAATTGGCTGTCGCTGGTGGTGAAGCTCAACCGCTTACCGTCGCCCTTCACGTCGGCCACGCGGGTGCCCCGGGCTGTGATTCGCCCCGAGTCGCGATCGAGCTTCACCTCCCAGGGTGGCTCGGTGGCGACGAAGGAACTGGCCAGGAATCGAGCCACCAGCCAGTTGCCGTACTCGGTCAGATGCACCCCGTTGAAAGTCAGCCGCGGCAACTCCAATTGTGCAAGTTGCTCGGTGGCACTGAAGAGGTCGACAAAGTGGACTCCCGCCTCGCGGGCCACCTCGCCGATCGTGTCGCTGTAGAGCTTCAACTGCTGGTTCCGTTTCGCCGGCTCGACGGCCAGTGGTGAGATCGACTCGTGGGCGATCGGCGAGACCAGCACCAGGCGGCGCGAGGGGTTCTCGTCGGAGGCCTTCTGCCCCGGCCTTCTGCCCGACTTCAGTTCCTTGACGAAACGCGCCAGGTCGCGGCGGAAGTCCTTCAGCCCCGCCTGGCCGCGGAACGACTCGTTGAAGCCAAAGCAGAGCACCAGCACCGTGGGTCTCTGGCGGCCCAGGTGAGTGAACACATCGCCGAAATCTCGAGGCCGGGGCTGCAGCAGCACGCGGCCCCCATCGGCCCAGCCCTTGCGGCCGTTCATGTAGCGGATCAACTCGAACTGGAACTCCTTCCGAGTCACCTCGTCAGCCGGCCACGCCAGGCTCCGCAACGACAGCCTGAGCTTGGGTTGCCGCGAAACCAGCAGCGTCTCGAAATACCCCGAAGCCACCAGCCGCTCGGCAAACGTCCCGCCCAGGACCACCAGTCGGTCGCCGGCCCGAAGCGCTAGGGCTTTGGAGGTCTTCGGGGCCGGCTGAACGGGGTCCGGTTGGACTTCCCCAGCAGTGGCGGAAGCGGCAAAAACGACGCTCAACAGCACGATGGCGTGGCGAAACATGAGGCACCGGGTCGGAGTTGAGTGTGAGAGAGGTTGATTCTAGCAGTGAACCCGGCGACGAGTCGCGTGGCTGAGGTGGTTCTTGTTGCAGCCCCCGGCCAGAGGGCCTAGTCTGTGGGTTGTCTCGCAGTGGAGAATCCCGATGCGTCACACCCGTCGTTGCTCTGTCGGTCGGTGGCTGAAAGCCGCCGTCGTGCTCTGCCTGCTGGCCGTTGTGGCCGAGGCCTGTTCGGTGCCGGTGTTCCGCTACGCGCTGGAGCGCTGGCAGTCGGATCCGTACGAGGTGTTCGTATTTCATCGCGGCAAGTTGACGGCCGATCAACAGGCCTCTGTCGACCGCCTGACCCGCGACGGTGAAGCGGGCAAGACGTTTGCCAACGTGCGGGTGACCACCTGCGACCTCGACAACAACCCCGATCCCGACCTGCTCGAACTCTGGAAGGCCCAGAAGACCGAGACGACTCCGTTCATGGCCGTGCACTACCCGGTCGCCTCGCGGAACCCCGCCCCCGTCTGGAAGGGACCTCTGGCCGATTCGAACGTCACCGCACTGCTGAAGTCGCCGATGCGAAAGACGATTGCCGATCGGCTGATCAAGGGGCACACCTCGGTCTTTGTGCTGCTGGAGAGCGGTGACGCGGCGGCCGACGACAAGGCGGCGACGCTGCTGATCGCCCGGCTGGCTCACCTCGAAAAAAACCTCAAGCTGCCGGAGATCTCCGAGGAGGACATCGCACAGGGGCTGGTGCTGATCGATCCCGAAGACCTCAAGGTCAAGTTCTCGCTGCTGCGTCTTTCCAGAAAGAACGCGGCGGAGAGCATGTTCATCGAGATGCTGCTTTCCAGCGAAGACGATCTTCGTGAGGAGAAGCCTCAACCGATGGCCTTCCCGATCTTCGGCCGCGGCCGGGCCCTGTACGCACTGGTCGGCAAGGGGATCAACAACGACACGATCGATGCCGCCGGCGCCGACCTGACCGGCCCCTGCACCTGCACCATCAAGGAACAGAACCCCGGCATCGACATGCTGATGCCGGTGGCCTGGGACGAGCTGATCGAAATGCTGCCCCAGGCCGACAAGCCGCTGCCGCCACTGGTCGGACTGACCGGGTTCGGTGAAGAACCCGAGAAGAACCAGGATCCCGAGCCGGGGGGCAAAGCCGCAGAACCGGGGACCACCGAGGAACCTGCCACTGAGCCGGAAACCGGCTCGGACGTCTCGCCGGCTGCCGACTCCCAGGCCGACCCCTCGACAACCGACGCCACCAACGTCGCAGCCGGAACCACCCCCAACACCTCGAGCCGCAGCTTGCTGGTGGTGCCGGCGATCAGCTTCCTGGTGGTGCCGTTGATCCTGATCGCAGGCGTCGTGCTCTTCGGGACCTGGTGGGTCATCGGACGCCGAGGCTGAGGCTAGTGACCGATCGGTGACCGGATTGGTCTCCTCCTCCTAAGGCCGCACGATTCACCCGGATCCCCTCCCGATGAAAATCTCGCGACTGGTCGTCCAGGAAATCGCTCACCGGTTCCTCAACTTCGTGCTCGCCGTCGTCGGCGTCTCGATCGCCGTCGCCTGCCTGGTCGCCTCGGTCACGATGATCGATGCCGGAGAAATCCAGTCGAAGCAGCTGGTGGCACAGCGGCAACAGGAGGTCAAGGACGCCGGCAAGAAACTCAATGACGAGATGCGGAAGATCACCAAGGGGCTCGGCTTCAATATCGTCGTGCTCTCCGAGGACGAGGACATTGCGGCGTTTCATGCCGAGGGGACTCCGACGCGGACGATGCCCGAGGAGTACGTCACCCGCCTGGCCGAATCGCCGATCGTTGTCATCAATCACCTGCTGCCGATCGTCACCAAGAAGATCGAGTGGGCCGAGGAGAAACAGAAGATCGTGCTGACGGGGACCCGGGGCGAAGTGCCCCAGATACACCGTGACCCGAAGAAGCCTCTGCTGGACCGGGTGCCCTCGGGAAAGGTCGTGCTGGGGTACCGCTTGCACCAGCCCCGCAAGCTGAAGCCCGGCAGCAAGATCGTGATCAACGGCCGGGAATTCGAAGTGGCCAAGTGTCACGCCGAGCGGGGCACCGTCGACGACATCACCGCCTGGGTCAATCTCGTGGAAGCCCAGCAGATGCTAGGCATGCAGAACCTGGTCAACGCGATCCTGGCGTTGGAGTGCAACTGTGCCACCGCCGATCGGCTCGCCGAGATCCGGGGCGAAATCGCCAAGGTGCTGCCCGGGACCCAGGTGCTCGAGCGAGGTCCCAAGGCGTTGGCCCGGGCCGAGGCAAGGAACAAGGCGAAGAAGGCGGCCGAGGTGTCTCTGGTGGCAGCCCAGGAATCGGGACAGCAGATGATCAACAGCCGCAAGGCCCAGGCCAACGTGCTGGTGCCCCTGGCGGTCGTGTGCAGCTTCGCCTGGATCGTACTGCTCGCCGTGGGCAACGCGCGTCAGCGACGAAACGAGATCGGTATCCTGCGAGCCATCGGGCTGGGCAGCCGTGACGTGCTGGTGCTGTTCCTGGGCAAAGCCCTGCTGGTTGGGCTGGCCGGAGGAGCCATCGGGTACGCGTCGGGGTACCTGATCGGCACCGGATTCAGCGGGTCCATCGGACAGAGCCTCTTTGACGTCAGCTGGCTGCTGATCGCCCTGCTGCTGGCCCCGGCTCTCTCGGCCGCCGCCACCTGGCTGCCCGCTCTGGTCGCCGCCAGACAGGACCCTGCCGTCATCCTGCAGGAACAGTAGCCAGCACGCCCAGCACGCTCACCCAGCACGCACCACTCATGCTGATCTCCCTCGACCACATCACCAAGTCCTACACCGGCGACGTCGAAAACGTCGTCGCCGTCGACGATGTCAGCGTGTCGGTCGACTCGGGCGAATTCGTCGCGGTGGTCGGACCCAGTGGCTGTGGCAAGACCACCCTGCTGCTGGTCGCCGGCGGGCTGCTGAGACCCGACTCGGGCCAGGTCACCATCGACGGTGCCGATCCCTACTCGCTCTCCACAGAACAACGAGCCCGCTTTCGAGCCGAACGGATCGGGTTTGTCTTTCAGCAGTTTCACCTCGTGCCCTACCTCAACGTCCTCGACAACGTGCTGGCCCCGGCCCTGGTCACCGGCGACCCGACAGCCAGGCAGCGGGCCGATGGACTGGTCCAACGATTCGGGCTCGCAGATCGGGTGAGACATCGACCGGGGCAGTTGAGTACCGGTGAGCGGCAACGGGTGGCCCTGGCCCGGGCACTGCTCAACGAACCGAAGGTGATCCTGGCCGATGAACCGACCGGGAACCTCGATGGTGAGAACAGCGACGAGGTACTGAAGGCTCTGCAGGCGTTTGCCAACGAGGGCGGTGCGGTGCTGCTGGTGACTCACGACCCCAACGCCGTCGCGTTCGCCGGACGGAAGGTGGTGCTGGCGGGCGGACAGTTGGCCGAGAGTGTAACTTGAGATCCCGAGGAGGCTCGATGCCGTCGACATTCCGCAACTGGCTGCTACTGCTGAGCGTGCCGATACTGCTGGTCCACTCCGGGGCAACAGCCACCGCCGCCGATTGGCCGATGTGGCGTCACGACGCGGGACGCTCGGCTGCCACCACCGAAACTCTCGCCAAGACACTCCACCGCCAGTGGACCCGGCACCTGCCCAAGCTCCAGGGCGCCTGGCTCGACCAGGACACCGTGCGGGCCGACGCGGTGCACCAGCCGATCGTTGCCGGGGGCCTGTTGCTGATCGGGTCGTCCTTTGACGACAGCCTGAGTGCCTGGGACCTGGCCACCGGAGAGCCTCGCTGGAAGTTCCACACCGAGGGCCCGATTCGCTACGCCCCGGTGGCTTCAGGCGACCGGGTCTACCTGGTGGCCGACGACGGCTGCCTGTACTGCCTCGAATTGGCCACCGGCAAGCAGGTCTTCCGCCACACCGCCGCGCCCCGCGACCAGTGGGTGCTGGGCAACAGCCGGCTGATCTCGGCCTGGCCCGCCCGAGGCGGACCGGTGCTGGCCGACGGGCAGGTCTACTACGCCGCCAGCATCTGGCCCTTCATGGGCATCTTCATCGAGGCCGTCGACGCCGACACCGGCCAGGTCACCTGGCGCAACGACGCCACCGGCTCGATCTACATCCGTCAGCCTCACAACAGCCCCGCCTTCGCCGGCCTGGCCCCCCAGGGCTACCTCGCTGCCTCGGGCAATGCACTGATCGTCCCCAACGGCCGCAGTGTGCCGGCACTCCTGGATCGCCGAACCGGTAAGCTCGATTACTTCCACCTCGCCAAGTACCGCCGCAGCGGTGGCGACCAGGTGGCCGCCTCGTCAGCGGCCTTCTTCAGCGGCGACACCGGATTCGACCTGAAAACCGGGCTGCACAGCGTCCGCCTGGGAGGCAGCCGCTGCCCGGTGCTCGCCGATGGGCTGGCAATCACCGGTGGCGACCGGCTGCGCGCCGTCGACGTCGCCCGTCCACTGATCACCACGACCAAGGACAAGAAGGGTGTCGAGCAGACCAAGTTCACCTTCGCCGAGAAATGGACCGCCTCGATCAAGTGCGACCTGTTCCTGAAGGCCGGTCCCAGGCTCTACGGCAGCCGCGGCCGAGACTTGATCGCCGTGGATCTGCCGACAAAGGACCAGCCCGCCCAGGTCGCCTGGACACAACCCCTCGAAGGAGTCTCGGCCGAAGGCTCGATCGCCAGCATGCTGGTCGCAGACGGTCGACTGGTCGTGGTCACCACCGACGGAGCCATCTCGTGCTACGGACCCGCCCCGGTCGAAACCCTCATCGAATTCGCCCTGCCGACTCCGGCCGCTCTGCCCGATGACAATCCCTGGGTGCTGGCCGCCGGGAAACTGATCGACGCCGTCGCGAGTCCAACCGGTGGCATCGCCGTGGTGCTGGGCCTCGACGAAGGACGCCTGCTCAGAGGATTGGCTCACCACCCCAACTGGCAGGTCATCGGCATCGACAAGGATGCCGGCCGCATCGGGCGGATCCGCCGCATGCTCGATGCCAACGGAGTGTCGCGGAGCCGGATCGCGGTGCACCACGCCGATCCGCTGCAGATCGGACTGCCTCCCTACCTGGCTCACCTCGTCACCACCGAACGCCTCGAGTCGTCCGGATTCGACTCGACCGGGGCATTCGTCACACAGGTCTTCGGCGTGCTACGGCCTTACGGAGGCCGCGCGCTGCTGCCGCTCACAACAACCCAGCACGCACGTTTGGCTGCCTCGGTCAACAACCAACGCTGCCCCAATCACAAGC
>CAUZEQ010000143.1:0-12066 GCA_963578885.1 Planctomycetota bacterium | reverse complement strand
TACCAGATCATCTTCACCGCGTTGCGTTCACCGAGCTTGGGGAACTCGTAGGTGATCACGCTCGACTTGGGGAAGCTGTCCTTGTTGTGGCCGGAGTTGGTGGCTTCGACCGAGATCGGGTCACGGAGGTTGAGTGCCATGAAGGGCATGTTCATGGTGTGGCAGGCCATGTCGCCCAGGGCTCCGGTGCCGAAGTCCCACCAGCCGCGCCAGGCGAAGGGGTGGTAGCCGTTGCCGAAGGGACGCTCGGGTGCGGGGCCCAGCCAGACGTCCCAGTTGAGGTGTTTGGGAGGTGTGGCGGCCTTGGGGCGTGGTCCGCCCTGGGGCCAGACCGGCCGGTTGGTCCAGACATGGACCTCCTTGATCTGCCCGAGCACACCCGACTGGACGATCGCGGCGCCTTCACGAAGCGTCGAGTTGGCGGTGCCCTGGTTGCCCATCTGCGTCTGCACCTTGTTCTTGGTGGCGATCAACGCCATCTGGCGGGCTTCGTAGAGGCTGTGCGTCATGGGTTTCTGCGTGAAGCAGTGCTTGCCCAGCTTCATGGCCATCACGCTGGCCGGCGCGTGGTTGTGGTCGGGGGTGCTGACGGTCACCGCGTCGATGCTGTCGGCCATCTTCGAGAGCATTTCGCGGTAGTCGGTGAACTTCCTGGCGTTCTTGAAGCGGCCTCCGGCCTTGTTCAGCGTGTTCTGGTCGACGTCGCAGATGGCGACCACATCACCGTGGCGGGCGGCGGATGCCGAGTCGCTGCTGCCCTTGCCTCCCACTCCGACACACGCGAAGCGGATCTTCTCGTTGGGAGACTTCGGAGCGGCCCACGATTCCTGGTCCGAGGCGACCCAGAATGCGGTGCTCAGGGCGGCCGAGGTCTGCAGAAAGTCCCGGCGAGTCGAACCGGTGCTGGTCGAGTGAGTCATGATGATCTTCCCGGAGGGCTGATGGGGGTCGCGTGGAAACGAGTCGGACGGACTGCGGCTCGGCTCGCGGGGATGATAACACGGTGAGTCGGAATGCAACAACTCGCACGGGGGTCGTTTTGGAGTCGCCTGCGGTTGGGGCCAGCGGGGCGAGACGGGAGTTTGCGGTCGTTGCCTTGCTCGGCCGGCGCGACTAATCTTGAGTTCGCGGAGGCGTGTCGGCCGGGTACGTCACGGCCGAGCACCAAGCAACGCGATCACGCTCGAAACGTGTAGGGTGAACAGACGATGCGGCGTTCTTGCGGGCTTCAGAAGCGTGTCACCCTGGCCAGGGTGTTGGTGCTGGTGACGTCGAGCGTCTGGGGTCTGTTACCTGCAGGCTGCGGGTCGCAGGACGAGACGCCGGCGGAGGGTGGCGGCCAGCCGGCCGTGTCGTCCTCCGACGGCCACGACCATGCTGAGATTCGCAGTGAGCAGCAGCAGGCCGAACAGCTCGAGCGTGAGCAGGGAGCTGTGGATGCCATCAAGGCGGCCGGCGGACGCTGGGTGCGACTCGATGGAGCCGTGATCAGCGTCGATCTGACCGAGTGCCCCTACACCGACGAGCAGTGTGAACTGCTGGCCGGGCTGGCGGACCTCAAGACGCTGAAAATCTGGGGCGCCCACATCAGCGACAGCGGCATCACTCAGCTGGTGGGCCTGGAGAAACTCGAGAGCCTGGGGCTGGAGAACACCGAGTTGACCGACGACGGCCTGGCCCAGGTCGCGAAGCTCACAACACTCAAATCGCTCAACCTGCGGCGATGCTCCAACGTGACCAACGACGGCCTGGCCCATCTGGCGTCGCTCGAGCGAATCGAACAACTGCACCTGCTCTACACCAACATCAGCGACGACGCACTGGCGCACCTGGTGGGGCTGAAGAAGCTGAAGCTGGTGGACGTCCGCGGCTGCGTGTTGATTACCGACGCGGGTCTCGAGCACCTGGGTCAGCTGAGCACACTGCGGAGTTTGAAGCTGAGGAATCCCCAGGTTACGGACGACGGCCTGGAGTCGATCGCGGGCCTGACGGGCCTGACGTCGCTGGTCCTGGAGGACACGTCGATCACCGACGCGGGTGTGGCCTTGTTGTCGAACATGACGAAGCTGCGTGAAATCAACCTGTTTCGTACCGGCATCTCGGACGCGGGGCTGCAGGTGCTTCGGGGCATGACCGACCTCAAGACGCTCGTATTGCGTGACACGGCTGTGGTTGGGCCCGGCCTGGCAGCGGTGTCTGATGCCCGCTCGCTCGAACGGGTTGACCTCAGCGAGACTCAGGTCGACGACGCGGGACTCGCTCACCTGGCGGGGCTCCCCCGGCTGAAGCGACTCAACCTGTGGTCGACCCGTGTCACCGACGCGGGTGTCGAGCACCTGGAGCAGATGAGCCAGTTGGAGTGGCTCAATCTCGAGTCCACCTCAATCAGCGACGCGGGTGTCGCGGGCCTGGCGGGCCTGTCGAAACTGCAGACGCTGAACCTCTCGGGAACCCGGGTCACCGACACGTGCCTGGAAACCCTGTCGGGGTTGAAGTCTCTCAAGGAACTCAACCTCAGCTTCACCTCCGTCAGCGAGGACGGCGTCACGTCGTTCCTGGTGAAGGTGCCCGGTTGCGAGGTCAAGCGTTGAGTACCCAGCAGGCGGGGTCGGCTCGAGATCAGGCGGCCAGGAGTTGGGAGATGTACCGGGACACGGCCGGCTGGCTGCTGGGAGCAGCCGCCGGTGACGAGTTGCTGGTGACCGAGGCGTTGGGCGAGATGGGTTTTGCGGACCCGTCGCGTGCGCTGGGGGACTGGCGAGGGCTGCTCGAAGGGACCGTGGCCGGTGCAGCTGAGGGTCTGTCGGAGGAGCTGTTGGCATCGTTGCTGGGCACGATGGCCCAGACGGCCGCACCCGACACCTCGCTCCGCAACTTCAGGAGGTGCCTGCAGCATTGGGACGAGCCGCAGGCCTGGCTGGAGTTCCTGTCCACGCGGCCGCGGGCGGTCGAGATCCTGGTCCGGCTGTTTGTCAGCAGCCAGTTTCTGACCGAGCTGTTGCTGCGTCGTCCGGAGTATCTCAGGCGACTGACCGAGTCGAAGCGACTGGCGGAGGTGCGGAGTCGCGGCGAGTTTCTCGGCGACATGCGGGTCGCGGTTGCCGAAGCCGGTTCCGAGGGCCTGGACGCAGTGCGGCGGGTCCAGCGCTGGGAGCTGCTGCGGATCGCGGCGTGTGATTGCTTCGGGTTGATGGACCTGCGGCGTGTCACCCTGCAACTCTCGCTCCTGGCCGACGCAACCGTGCAGGCGGTGCTCGAGCAGGTCGACGGGGCCGGCCCGGGAGGTCCCCGGCTGCTGACGGTTGTCGCGCTGGGCAAGCTCGGTGGCGAAGAACTCAACTACAGTTCCGACATCGACCTGTTGCTGCTTGCCGACGGTCCTTCGACCCAGACGCTGCGGGCGGCCCAGCAACTGGTCCGCGAGCTGAGCCGGATGACGTCCGAGGGTTTTCTGTACCGTGTCGACATGCGGCTGAGGCCCTGGGGTCGGTCGGGGCCGCTGGTCAGTGATGCAACCGCCTACATCGACTATCTCGAGACGCACGCCGCTGCGTGGGAACTGCAGGCGGTGGTCAAGGCACGCGTGATCGCCGGCGATGCCCGACTGGGGAACCGGGTACTCGAGCAGGTTGCGCGTGTGCTGCTCGAACGAGGTGGTTCGGGCGGGGCCGAGACGGTACGGGAGATGAAGCGGAGGATCGAGCAGGCCTTGCCAGCGGCGGTGCGGGATCATGGCGAGGTGAAGTCGGGAGTGGGTTCGATCCGCGACATCGAGTTCGTGACACAGTTCCTGCAACTGCAGCATCTCGATGAGCATCCCGAGATCCTGGGGACCAACACGCTGCGATCGCTCAGCGGCCTGGCCGCTGCCGGGTGCCTGCGATCCGACGAGTACCGCAAGCTCTCCAGCGGATACTTGCTGCTGCGCTCGATCGAGCATTCGATGCAGTTGATGCACAACAAGCAGGTGCACAGGTTGCCTGCGGACGCTGGCGAGTTGTCGTACCTGGCCCGGCGTCTGGACTTTGCTGATGCCGAGCAGTTCGTGGACCACTATGTGGATCATTGCCGAGAGATTCGCGAGGTGTTTGAACGGGTACTCGGCGGCCGCGAAGAGGTGGCCGAGGCAGGCCAGGACGTTGCCTTCAGCGAGCCGCTGTACCTGGAGGTGTTCAGTCCCGAACAACGGGAGCGTCACCAGACGCTGCTGGCCGAGCTGACTCGGTACGGGTCGGTGATGGTCGAGCCGGTTCCGCTCGAGACCGGCCGGGCCGAATTGACGGTGGTCGCCTTTGATTCTTCTGAGCTGCTGACGGCCATCAGTGGGCTGCTGGTGGTGCACGGAGTGGACATCGTCAATGGCCACGCCTTCACCCAGGACGTTCCCGAGGGTCGCTCACGCTGCGTCGACACGTTCGAGGTGCGGTTTCCCGACGGGGTCGACTGGGACCTGCTGTGGTCGCGGTACCACACCGACCTGGTCGAGTTCGTGGAAGCGACGGCTGGGGGTGCAGGCGAGCAGGCGCTCTCGGATCTGACCGACCGGGTGGCACGCCATCTCTCACCGATCGAAAACGCCAGCGGCAGCCTGCTTCCCGTCGAGATCGAGATCGACAACGAGTTGTCTGACCAGGCGACCGTGCTGACGATCCAGGCAGATGACACCAGCGGGTTTCTCTACGAGTGTGCTCACGCGTTGTCCCTGGCGGGGATCAGTATTCGGCGGGTGGTGATCGAGACCGAGGGCAACCGGGTGCGCGATCGACTCGACGTGGTGGATGCAGACGGCAACAAGCTGACCGATCAACGTCGGTTGCAGGAATTGAAGACCGTGGTGGTGTTGATCAAGCATTTCACGCACCTGCTGCCGAGGTCTCCGAATCCGCTGTCGGCGTTGAAGCAGTTCCGGGAGCTGCTCACGACTCTGTTCGAGCAACCGGACTGGTCGACCCAGGTGGCCTCGCTGGAGAAGCCCGAGGTGCTGGCGGCACTGGCCCGGGTGCTGGGTGTCAGCGAGTTCCTGTGGCAGGACTTCCTGAGGCTGCAGCACCAGACGCTGTTCCCGCTGCTGGCCGATGTGGAATCGGTCAAGGAGCCTCGCGACCGCCGGGAACTGGCGGCGGAGATCTCCGAGGAGATCCAGGGCTGTGCCGATCGGAACTCGCGTGTCGAGTGCCTCAACACGTTCAAGGACCGGGAGATGTTTGTGGCCGACATGCGGCACATTGTCTGGCCGGGTCGCGAGTTTGGCGAGTTTTCAATCGAGCTGGGCGACGTGGCGGAATGCGTGGTGGCCGAGGCTCTGGAGATCTGTTGCCAGGAGGTTGGCGGGAAGCTGGGAGTCGATCCGCCGGGCGAGGTGGCGATCGTGGGCCTGGGAAAATTCGGTGGCCGCGAGCTGGGATTTGCCTCGGACATAGAACTGGTGTGCATCTACGACGATGCGCGTACGGAATGGACCGACGCGGTCGCCGGGTCGGTTACGGCCTCGGAGTTCTACCGTCGGGTGGTCGAGCGGTTGCTGGGCACGATCCGCTCGCACCGTGCCGGTGTCTTCGAGCTCGATCTCCGCCTGCGGCCTCACGGACGGGCAGGCCCGCTGGCCAGCTCATTGCAGGCATTCGCCTCGTACTACCAACACGACGGCCCGGCATGGCCCTTCGAACGGCAGTCGCTGGTCAAACTGCGGGCGGTCGCCGGCAGCCAGGAACTGGGCGAGCGGCTCGAGTCGCTGAGGGACGAGTGGATCTACAGCGACAACAGTTTCGACATCGCGGCGATGCGGGCGATGCGTGACCGCCAGGTGCGGCAGCTGGTGCGGGCCGGGACCTTCAACGCCAAGTTGAGCCCCGGCGGACTGGTCGACTCGGAATACCTGGTGCAGGGGTGGCAGTTGGAGCACGGCCACAGGTTTCCCAGCGTGCGGACGACCAACACACTGGAAGCGATCGACGCGTTACACGAGGTGGGGGTGCTCGATGATCTGTCGTGGTCGTCCTTGCGTGAGGCCTACGTATTTCAGCGTCGGCTGATCGACGCGCTGCGGGTGGTCCGAGGTGACGCTCGTGACCTGACCGTGCCGCCGCGTGATGCCGCCGAGTTCATCTTCCTGGCCCGTCGCCTGGACCTGTGCGGCAGCCACGAAGGGCTGGCAGAGGCGATTGACCGGCATGCCGGTTTGGTCGAGGAGCTCTCGGCCCGGCGGGATCCGTCAGGGACCTGACGGTTCTGAGGGTTTTGCGGGAAAAGGCCGGGGTCGCCACCAGGTGTCGAGCAGAGACTTCAGCCGGGAGACCCTGTCGGGGGCCTTGTCGGCCAGGTCGGTCGTCTCGTGGGGGTCGGCCTTGAGGTCAAACAGCTGCGGCTTGGCCGAGCCGGCCGGGGCGATCAATTTCAGCGATCCGCTGCGGATCCAGCGATACTGCAGGCTGGTCGAAGGGCGATTGATGTCGACCACGTCGTGAGCAAAGATCTCTCCGTAGACCGAGGAACGTGTCACGGGAGCGTCGGGTTTTCGGGAGGCGAGTGCGACCAGATCGAGGCCGGGTAGCTTGGCCTTGGGCGTGATGCCGGTGGCCGCGAGGATCGTGGGAGCCAGGTCGATGCTGCTGGCCAGGTCGGTTCGCGTGCCCGGCTTCACGTGTCCCGGCCAGCGGACCATGATCGGAGTGCGGACTCCGCCCTCGTTGGGAGACCGCTTGGACCGGGGAGCGAATCGGTATCGCCAGCCATCGGGGACCCGGGTGGCCGGGGTCCGCTGGATCCAGCCATTGTCGACCACGAACAGCACCAGCGTGTTGTCGGCCAGGTTGTGCTTGTCGAGGTGCTCGAGTAACTCGCCGCAGGTCTCGTCGAACCAGGTGCACATGGCGTAGTAGCGGGCCAGCTCGATGGGTCGATCGGGTGTGCGGTAGCGATCGAGAAGTCGGCGGGGTGGGTTGTGGGGCGTGTGGGGCAGGAAGGGTGCGTACCAGATGAAGAACGGCTTCTTGCCGCAGTCGCTGATGAAGTCGTAGATCGGATCGAGCCCGGTGCGGCCGATCTTCAGGCCGAGGTCTCCGTGCCGGCCGCCTCGCTTGGGATCACCGTGCGTCATCGCGTCGGTGAAGCCGCCCAGCCGGGGATGACCTTCCCACCACTTGCCCGTCTGCAGGCTGCGGTAGCCCAGGGTGGCCAGCCAGCGCGGCAGGGTGGGATGAGCCTGGATGTGCTTGAGCATCCGGATGCGGTTGGTGCCCCTGGGCGGGTCGTTGCCGGTGATGCCGTGCTGGTGCGGGTAGAGTCCGGTGACGAGTGTTGCCAGGCTGGGACGGCACAGGCTGCTGGGAACGTACCCGTTGGGGAATACGGCCGATTGGCGGGCGAGACGGTCGATGTGAGGCGTCTGGATTGTCTTGTGGCCCATGAAGCCGAAGTCGGTCCACGATTGATCGTCGGAGATGATCAGCAAGACGTTGGGTGGCGCGGCAGCCAGGGCCAGGCCAGGGATCGCGGTGATGAGGGCAAAGAAGGTGACGATCAGCAGGCCGCTCAGCCCGTGGATGTGGCGTGTCGATCCGTCCTGTTTCATATCGTTTCCTTCGTTGAGGGCCGCCGTTGATCTTCCCGTTTGCGGATCGACCCAGTCTAGCAGAAGTGGCCAGACCTCCAATCCGATGCGGTTGATGCTTCGGTTGACAGTTTGGGCCGAAATCAATCAAATGAAGATTGATATGAAAGAGACGACTATTGTTGTCCTCAGCACAGAGGCAACACAGCGGGTTTCCGAAGTGGTTTCGGAAGGTCCGGCGACTCGACGAGATCATGTGAATCGGGAGAGACTGGGATGAAGAAGCTTCTGACCCTTTGTGGCGGGATGGTTTTGGCGATTGCCTTCATGGCTGCGACCGAAGCGGATGCTCGTCCTCAGTACAACAAGGCGTTCGTGGGCAAGTACAAGAAGCTCACCGCTCTGGCCAAGAAGGCCAAGTGCAATGTCTGCCACCGGAAAAAGAAGGCCGGTGAGAAGGGCAAGCCCCGCAACGATTACGGGACCGCCATGCAGAAGAATCTCAAGGTCAAGAACTGCAAGGTCGTGACGAAGATCGTCGCGGCTATGGCTAAGACCGAAAAGGACAAGGTTGTCAAGGACAAGAAGGAGACCTTCGGTGATCGTCTGAAGGCGGGCAAGTTGCCGGCCACGCCTGCGAAGAAGAAGTAGTTTCTCCGGCGAGCGATACGATCGTCCGAATGGGACTGATCAAGGCGGGGAAGCATGCCGGCCATGCTTCCCCGCTTTTTTTGTGCGCGGCGGGTGTCTCGGTTGAGAGAGTGGGTCGGGTGGGCAGCAGCGGGGCGTGATCGTAGGATGTGGTCTCTCTGCCGGGGCGGTGATGACCCCGACGCTTTCTGTCACCGATGCGGACCTTCCATGCCATTCCGATTCTGCACAACTCTGCTGTTCGCCGCCGCCCTCGGTCCGTTACCGCTCGAGGCCGCCGATGCGACCGGAACGGTCGCGGTCCCAGATGCAGTGAAGCGACTCAAGACGAGCCTCTCGACGCTCAAGAGCCGAGTCGTCGGTCGCCCCGACCCTCCCCTGCCCTACGTCGTCGAAGCGATCTATCCGAAGCTGACGCTCGACAAGCCGATGTTCGTGATGCTGCAGCCGGGTTCGACTCGGTTGCTGTTCATCGACCAGGGCGGCAAGAGGTTGTGTCGTACCGGCGACGATCCGGGTACCGGCAAGTACGAGGTGCTGCATACGACCGAGGGCATCAACTACAGCCTCTGCACTCACCCCGATTTCCTCAAGAACGGCCGGATCTACCTGGGCGGTGACCGCAAGTCGAAGACACCCAGTGGCAAGGAGTGCACGGTCCTGGAATTGACGCTCGATCCGAAGAAGAGTTTCGCCTTGGTCAAGGATTCCCAGCGGCTGATCCTGTCGTGGGACTCGAATGGTCACAACGGGGCCGCGATCGGATTCGGGCACGACCGGATGCTCTACATCACCACCGGCGACGGCACCTCCGATTCGGACACCAACGTCACCGGCCAGAAAATGGATCTGCTGCTGGCCAAGGTGCTGCGGATCGACATCGACCACCCCGACAAGGGGAAGACCTACTCGGTACCCCCGGACAACCCGTTTGTCGGGCAGAAGGGGATTCGTCCCGAGACCTGGGCCTTTGGGCTGCGGAACCCCTGGCGGCTGTCGGTCGATCCGTTGACCGGCGACATCTGGGTCGGCAACAACGGCCAGGACCTCTGGGAGCAGATCTACCGCGTTCAGAAGGGCGACAACTACGGCTGGAGCGTCTACGAGGGGTCTCACCCGTTCTATCTGCAGCGGAAGCTGGGTCCCGCTCCGCACGTGAAACCGACGTTCGAGCACTCTCATTCCGAAGCCCGTTCGATGACCGGCGGCGTGGTCTACACGGCCAAGGGGTTCGGTGACTTGTACGGAGCCTACATCTACGGAGATCACTCGACGGGCAAGATCTGGGCCGGCAAGATGCAGGGCGACAAGGTGGCCTGGCACAAGGAGATCGCCGACACGACGTTACAGATCGTCGGGTTTGGTCACGACGCAGCCGGCAACATGCTGGTGATCGACCACCGCCCCAAGGCGACGTTTTACGCATTGCGACGCTCGCCACCAGTCCCTGCCTCCCAAGCGAAGTTCCCTCGAAAACTCAGCCAAACCGGCCTGTTCACCTCGGTACGCGGGCATCAGACGCACCCGGCCCTGATCCCCTACGGTGTCAACTCGCCGCTGTGGTCCGATGGGGCCCGCAAGCAGCGGTATATCGCCGTGTCGGTGACGACCGACGCGAAGGGCAAGGCGACGGTCGGCACCATCAACACCAGCAACGCGACCCGCGGCTGGGCGTTTCCCGATGGCACGGTGCTGGTCAAGTCGTTCGGGCTCAAGCTGGCCGCCGCTCGGTCTGAGAATCGGCTGGGCAGGAATGCCGGGGTGGACCGATGGGTTGAGACGCGGCTGCTTCATCGCGAACAGGGAGAGTGGGTCGGGTATTCGTACCGCTGGAACGACGAGCAGACCGAGGCGGAACTGGTCGAGGGCACCGGCCAGGATCGGGTCTACAACAACGTCGTGGGCTCCGGCGGAGCACTCCGCAAGCAGACCTGGCACTATCCGTCTCGTGCCGAGTGCATGGTCTGTCACAGCCGTGCGGCGGAGTACGTGCTGGGCCTGACGACGGTGCAGATCAATCGCGACCATGTTCACGGAGGCGTCGCGGTCAACCAGCTCAGTCTGCTCTCGGAACTGGGCCTGGCCTCGATCAAGCCTCTCGATGAACTGCGGGCCCGTCACAAGAAGCAACTGGAAGAGGACGGTGCCGATGCGGCTGCGGTGAAGCAGGCCCTGGCCAAGTACAAACCCGAATTGCCCTCGGGCCACATGCTCTCGGGCCAATTGCTGAGCAAGCCGTCGCTGGTCGACCCGTACACGGCCGGCCCGAGCCTGGAACTTCGTGTGCGGTCGTACCTGCACGCCAACTGTGCCCAGTGCCATGTTTCTGCCGGAGGTGGCAACGCGCAGATCGAACTGAACTTCTCGACACCGATCGCCAAGGCGAAGCTGCTGGGAGTCTCTGCGGTGCACGACACGTTCAAGTTGCCCGATGCCAAACTGGTGGTGCCGGGACGGCCGGGCCGCTCGGTCCTGCTGAAGCGGCTGCAGATGCGAGGGCGAGGCCAGATGCCGCAGTTGGCCACATCGCTGGCCGACGCCCGGGCGGTGGCACTCGTCCGCGAGTGGATCAAGAGCCTGCCCTCAGGCGAGGCCAAGCCGTTGAAGTGATGGCCGTCACCTGTTGTCTATGACCAATGTTGGTAATAGACAGGCACCTGCGGGGGTCAGGGAATCTTCGGTCCCATGCAGATCACTCGTCCGTCGGTCGTCGAGAGGTAGAGACGGCCCTGGGCGGCGACCAGTCCGTCCCAGGTGGGCAGTGCGTCGACCATCATCCGGGCCAGGGTCTTGCCGTTTGAGGCCGAAACGGCCAGCAGCACGCCGCCCTCGGCTCCCTTCAGAGCCTTGTCTTGCCGGAGAAGTTTCTGCTGGATGATCTTGGGGTTCCCGACCAGCAGCCGGAACGACTCTTCCTCATCGACCACGTCGGGTGGTCCCATCACGAACAGCGTCGGTCCGGCCTTGGCCATGGCTCGCACAATCACCGGGATGTCGGAGGTCCAGTGTGGCTTGACGAACGACCCGGCCGGCCGCCGGCCTCTTCCGACGAACCTCACAGCCAATCCACGTCGCGACTTGACCGTCTTGACTCCCGAGAGCTGTCCATCGTGTCCGCTGCCGGTCTTGTCGATCGCCTTGCCCTGGTCGAAGTCGTAATCGAGCATCAGCTTGGCTTTCGCGGCGGTGGCCTGGGACGGGTCGGCGTGGTGGGCGACGATTTCCTGGTCGGTGACCGGGCCGAAGAACAGCCGGACGTCATCGACCTGCCCGGTCAGTGAAAACGGACTCCGGTAGGCTCCGACGGCTCCCTGGTCGTCTCCGCCGATCTCCATCGACTGAACCGGATCGGCGCTCAGCAAACCGTCGGCCTTTGCCTTACCGGCCGGCTTGCCGTCGACGAACAGCTGCATGGTGCCGTCGGTGGCGAGTCGTCCGGCGAGATGGACCCAGCGGCCGGTGATCCTGGTTTTTCCCGAGGCGGTGGTCAGCTTGCCGCCGTTGCGGACGAGGAAGCGGGGTTTGCCGCCGACAACGATCAGTGCGAACCCGGCTGCGGGTCCGCCTCGGGCCACCACCACTCCGGTGTTACGTTCGCTGTGGACCCAGGCTTCGACGGTCAGCTGCTTGCCCTTGGGGTTGAGTGCGGCAGTCTTGGGGACGTGCACCATCGAGGTCTTTCCGCGTCGCGCGTTTCGTTTTGCGGTGCTCTCGTCGATCTTCGAACGGGCCTGCGGCGGCGCGGCCGACGGGGCGGCGAAGAGCTGGTGTTCGATGGTGGTCGTCCAGCGGTAGTACTGGGGCTTGCGTCCGAAACCGAAGAGGGTCTCGCCGTCGGTGACGAGCAATCGGCCCGAGGGTGTGAA
>CAUZEQ010000142.1:0-12127 GCA_963578885.1 Planctomycetota bacterium | reverse complement strand
CGACGACAAGCGGATCGCGCTGAACAACAGGCCACCGGTGCCCGGCCACGCGGGCCTCGCCAAGAGCGCCGACCCGCTGGACCCCCAAAGCTATGCCCGCTTCAAGGGCACCGACTACGCCCCCGATCGGATCAACCACCAAGCACTTCAGTTCATTCGCAAGCACAAGGACCGGCCGTTCTTCCTCTATTTATTACCCCACGGTGATTCCTCACGTGGCACTGCACGTGCCCGACGAGGAACTCAAGCCGTACCTGGCCCTGAAATGGAACGACCCACCGTACACCCGCGAGGGAGGCCGCGGCTACACGCCGCACTTCACGCCCCGGGCCGCCTACGCCGCGATGATCTCACGGATGGACCGCTACGTCGGCCGGGTCCTCGCACTGCTGAAGGAACTCGGACTCGAAGAGAACACGATCGTCGTGTTCACCTCCGACAACGGCACCACGCTGCTCAAGCGGGAGGTCGACTACGACTTCTTCGAGAGCGTCGGACCGCTGCGTGCCAAGAAGGGGTCGCTGTACGAGGGGGGAGTGCGGGTACCGCTGATCGTTCGCTGGCCGGGGAAGATCCGGCCCGGCAGTGTCTCGAACCTGGTCACCGGCTTCGAGGACTGGGTCGCGACGCTCCACGAACTGGTCGACAGCGCCCACGACCTGCCCAAGGGGCTCGACGGCATCTCGATCGCCCCGACCCTGCTGGGTCGCCGCCAGCTGCCGCGAGCGTTTCTCTACCGCGAGTTCCCCAGCTACGGCGGCCAGCAGGCGGTCTGGATCGGCCGGTTCAAGGGCGTGCGGCAGAGAATGCAGAGGAAGACCAATCCCACGCCATTGAAGATCGAACTGTACGACCTGAACGCCGATATTTCGGAGTCCAGGGACGTGGCCGCCGAACACCCCGACGTGGTGGCCCAGGTCCGTAAGCTGATGGCCGAGCAACACCGCCCGTCGAAGCTCTTCCCGATTCGGGCGATCGACTGAATGACGTCGACGTTCGGAAGTCTGAATACAAATTCTGAACACGATGTCTGAACACAGGGAGGCACCCAGATGATGTCCCGAAGGCCACCCGGCACCTGGTTTGTGATCGCGCTGTTCTTCGCAGCCGCGTGGCCTGTTTCTCCGCTGGTCGCCGACGATCTTCCGGCCAGGACGGCACTCGACCGCTACGTCGCCCAACCCGACAAGAGCTACTCGTGGAAGGTGCTCTCGAGCACAACGACCAAGACGCTCGAGACGGTCGTCATCGAGATGGTCTCACAGACCTGGCGGAGCAAGCAGGAAGTCGACCGACCCGTCTGGCGGCACTGGTTGACGGTGGCGATCCCCCGTCAGAGAACAAAGTCATCCGACGGCGGATCGGACATCGGGCTGCTGTGGATCGGCAGCGGCTCGAATCGCGGCAAGGCCCCCGACGGGACGTCGGCCAACGTGCGGGCGATCGCCGAACAGACCGGGACCGTCGCCGCGGAGTTGCGGATGGTGCCGAATCAGCCGCTGGTGTTTCACAACGACGGCCAGTCGCGGAAAGAGGATGACCTGATCGGCTACACCTGGGACCAGTTTCTCAAGACCGGCGATCCGACCTGGCCGGCAAGGAACCCGATGGTCAAGAGTGCGGTGCGGGCGATGGACACGCTGACGGCGCTGACCCGCCTGGAGATCGGCGGTGGACGGGAGGTGAAACGGTTCGTGGTTGCGGGAGGCTCGAAGCGAGGCTGGACGACCTGGATCACGGGGGCTGTCGACCGTCGCGTGGTGGCCATCATCCCGATCGTGATCGACGTCCTGAACGTCGACGTGTCAATCCGCCACCACTTCGCGGCCTACGGCTTCTGGGCCCCATCGCTGGGCAACTACGTCGAGCACCGGATCACCGCGCGGAACAACCATCCTCGGATGGGCGCGCTCTACAAGCTGGTCGATCCGTACTTTTACCGTCACCGGCTGACGATCCCGAAGTACATCGTCAATTCGGCCGGCGACCAGTTCTTCCTGCCCGACTCGTCGCGGTTCTACTTCGCCGAGCTCCGCGGGCAGAAGGACCTCCGCTACGTCCCCAACACCGACCACTCGCTGAGGGGCTCCGACGCGATCCAGAGCATCATCGCGTTCTATTCTCTCGTGATCGCCGGTAAGCCCACACCCGGTTTCTCGTGGGCTCACAAGCCCGGCGGCGTGCTGGAGGTGAAGACCTCAAAGCGGCCTCTGGAAGTCAAGCTCTGGCAGGCGACGAATCCCGAGGCCCGCGACTTCCGGCTGGAGACGCTGGGGCCTCGCTACAAGAGCCGCGTGCTGAAGCCGGATAAGTCGGGGACGTACACCGCGACGGTCTGCCGACCCAAGAGTGGTTTTACGGCGTACTTCGCAGAGCTGACGTTCGAGACCGGGGGGCCCTATCCACTGAAGGTCACGACGGACGTGCGGATCACTCCCGACATCCTCCCTTACAAGGACAGGGACTCGAGCCGGCCGGCGACGGTCACGATGCAGGCCGTCGCGGCCAGTCCCAAAGTGGTCTTGGCGATCCGCACAGCGATCGCCGGGGACCGCATCGGATCGCTCACGCAATCGATGCAGGTGTTCGAGGTCGCCACCAAGACCCCGCCGGCCCGACTCGTCCGGCTGAACTGGACGCCCCGCGGGCGTTTCCGACCGAGCCTCGAAGCGTGTGCCGGCGTGCTGCGAGGCCTCAAGTGCCAGGAACTCCGGTTCTGGTTCGAGTCAGGACCACGGAAGGAGAAATAGGTGCGACGGAAGAATCAGCGGCCGGCCGCCGTCGTAGGGCAGGTCTTCTGTTCTATCCAGTTGAGCTACGGGTGCAGGGTATTGGTGAGCAGATTACTGCTGACGGGTGCGGTTTTGACCATCAGGTGAGCGTCCACGGCCCGGGGATGCCCTTGGCCTTTGCCACCTCCTGCAGCGACTCGATCTGGTCGACGTGCATCGGCAGCCCCTCGGCTCGCCAGGCCTGTTCGCGTTCGGCTTCGAGGTCACCGGGCAGGCAGACTCGGTCGAAACCCTCGGCCGGATCGAGTTTACGGATCTCGGCCACCGTTGTTTCGAGCTGGTCGTAGAACTCGTCGGGATCGACGAACGCCTTGATGTCGATCGCGTACATGAAGTGCTCGGATCCGTCGCTGGTGACTTCCCAGGTCTTCTTGAGCGGCATGCGGGCTCCGACAAGCGGTCCGCAGAGCACCGAGCTGAAGAACGCCAGCCCGTAGCCACGCGGTCCGGCGGCCGGCAGCAGAGTCTTGGCCTCTTCGACGCTGGTGGTCGGGTTGCCCAGTTCATCGACCGCCCATCCCTCGGGGATCTCCTGCCCATACATGCCCATCGAGTGCACCTTGCCCCAGCTCGAGACGGCGCAGGCCATATCGAGCACGATGGGGTGTCCGTTGCGGGTCGGCGTGGCCCACGAAAAGGCGTTGTTGGCGACGGCCGGTCCACGGCTGCCGTAGGCGGTAACGGTGGCCGGGCCGGTGCTGGTGGTGGCGTAGCCGATCATCCCCTCGGCGGCGGCCATCATCGAGTAGACCTGGGCGGCTCCGAAGTGCTGGCTGGCCTTGATCGCGACGGTTCCGCTGCCGACCTGCTTCGCCTTGGCGATGGCCAGTTCCATCCCGCGGGTGGCGGCAACGTGGCCGAGTCCCTTGCCGCCGTTGAGCACCGCGATCGCCGGAGTCTCACGCTCGGTCAGGATCACCGCCCGCGGATCGATGCTCCCGTTCTGCATCGCTTCGAGGTAGCGGGGCAGGGCACGCGTGCCGTGTGAGGGGATGCCGCGGAGGTCGGCTTCGATCAGCCGGTCGGCTCCCGCCGAGGCCTCCACCGGAATCATCGCCTCGTGGCACAGCACGTCCTTCACCCACTGCCTCAAGGGCTCGACCGGAACACGCTGTTCCTGTCCCTCGTCGAGTGGGTAGCCGGGAATAATTGCCATGGGGTGTGTCTTTCCTTGATCGCCAGGGGCAGCGTTCTCGCCAGGTCGCGGTGCGAAGCGGACCATCTTCCCCGGTCAGTCGGATCGCAGCAAGCCGGGGCGGGTTCCCGAGAGGAACTCGATCGAGTGCGAGGTCTCGCCTTCGAGTGCCAGGTCGGCCAGCACGCTGCCGATGACCGGGGTGAACTTGAAGCCGTGACCCGAGAAGCCGCAGGCGATCGCCACATGCTGGTGTTGGGGATGGTGGTCGACGATGAAGTTCCGGTCGGGGGTGCGGGTGTAGAGACAGACTGCGTGCCGGGAGGGCGTTCTCGAGAGGCCGGGCATGAAGGCGTTCAGGTATTGGGCCAGTGGGGGGAGATCGATCGAGAGCACGTCGCGGTCGACGGTCAACGGGTCGGCGATGATCTGCCCCGCGGTGTGCTCGGCGACCTTGGCCGTTTCGCCGTCGAGCGAGGGGAATCCGTAGAACTCGCCACCGGGAGTTTCCAGGAAGAAGACGCCGGCTCCTCGCTCGCGGTCGTAGTGATCGGTGCGGGTCGGGAACCAGAACAGCGGCTTGCGGACGATTTCCCAGGCCACCTCCAGATCCGGCAGCAAATCCGGCACCCAGGCACCGGGTGCAACGATCAGCGATCCGGCCTGGTACCGATCCCGGTCGGTGAGGACCTCGAACGACTCCCCGACCCGCGACCAGCCGATGACCGTCTCATGGGTCTTCAGCTCGGCACCGCGTTGGGTGGCCCGGGCGATATGAGCCGCCACGGCGTCTTCGACAAACAGGTAACCTCCCGCCGCCTCCCACACCGCATCGAAATCTTCGGGGATGCTGAACCCGGGAAAGTCGCGGGCCAGTCGATCGCGGCTGAGAGATTCGAGTTCGAGTCCGTGGAGTGCTGCGGCTTGCCGGGTGCCGGCGACCGCGGGTCCGTCGGGGGACCCGGCCAGCAGCAACCCGCAGCGGTCGATCAGCACAGCAGAGCTGTGGGCGGCGAGGTCGTCCCAGAGCCGGTACGACTCGATTGCCAGTGGGACGTAGTCGGGGTGTTCGAAGTAGGCCTGTCGGATGACTCGGGTGTGTCCGTGCGAGCTGCCCTGGTCGTGTGCGATTCCGAAGCGATCGATTCCCAGCACGGTGGCTCCGCGGGCGGCGACGTGATCCAGCGCCGCGCTGCCGAAGCCTCCGGCACCGATCACCACGCAGTCGTACCGCCTGCTCACTTGCCCGCCGCCAGGTTGACTCGCACCAGCTCCTTGTCGTTGCGGGCAAAGACGCTCTTCATGGCAAAAGCCGGGTGGCTCCAGATGGTCATCCGCCGCTGCACCCGCCGAGTCGGTTCAACCAGCTTGGCCCGGCTGAGTTCCTGGTATCCCTTGGGAGTCAGCTTGGCGATGATCAAGTCACCCTGCTCGTTGTGGATGAAGTACCGGTCCTGGTGGCTGATCAGGAAGGCGTTCCACCAGCGTCCGCTGCCGGTGGCCCCCAGCGATTCCCAGATCCGTTTGCCGTTGGTCGCATCCAGGCACCGCAGTTGGCCGTAGCTGCAGACTCCGTAGATGTGCTTCCCGGTAAAGAACGGGGTGGCCATGATCGAGTGCAGTCCATCGGTCTTGACCTCGCTCTCGCTGGTACCCTTCCAGGCCACCCTGGCCCGTTTTCCGTCCTCGGAGACCTCGATCATCATCGGCCCGTTGTAGAAGGAGGTGACGAACAGCCGGTTGCCGGCCTGTCGGGGAGTCGAGATGGTCAGGCCGACTCGGACTCGGAAGGGGACCTGCCAGATCAGCTTGCCGGAGGTGGGATCGAGGCTGCTGATGGCGGTGGGGTGCCAGACGACCAGTTGGCGGGTCTTGCCGAAGGTCATGATGATCGGAGGGCAGTAGCCGATCTGGCTGTCCTCGAGGCTTCTCCAGAGTTCCTTGCCGGTCAGCTTGTCGAAGCTGACCACCAGCGAGCCGTCGGCTCCGCCGACGAGGGTGATCAACTGGTTGCCGTCGATCAGCGGCGAGGCGACCATGCCCCAGATCGGCAGCTTGGTGCCGTAGTCGGCCACGAAGTTCTTCTTCCAGATCACCGACCCATCGCTGACCTTCAGGCAGAACATGTCGCCCATGGCACCGATGGCGTAGACCCGGTCCGCTTCGACGACCGGGGTCATGCGTGGTCCGGCCGGGTAGCTGATGCTGTAGCGGACCGGGTAGGTCCGGGTCCAGAGAATCTTGCCGGTCTCGGCGTCCAGGGCGTGGATTCGTTCGATCCGTTTCGCACGGACGAAGTCGGTGATGTAGACACGTCCGTTGGCGACGGACGGTCCGGAGTAGCCTTCGCCGATGGGGGTCGACCAGACCCGTGGCAGCAGCCCCCTGGTGGGCAGCGTCTTGACGATGCCCTCTTCCCGCCAGACCAGGTCCCGCCGGGGCCCGCCCCACTGCGGCCAGTCGTCGGCGGTGGCAGTGGATGTTGTGGTCAGCGAGAGGAATGTGAGGCAGAGCAGGGCCGAGAGTTGGCCGGTGGGGCGCTTCATCACGAGGTCTCCTGTGTTCGAATCCGCCGCCATCTTGTCAGCCGGACATCGGATTGGCCACCGCGTCGGCCTCGATCTGCTGTCGATGGCGATTCGCCCCGGCCGGGTTGTATACTCGGGACGCTTGGGAAGCCCCCCGCTGTGGATCTCGAGCGGAGTGGTCCGAAAGATCCGAGCCGAACTGTTGAGAGGGTGTGAGCCGTGAAGTCAAAGGTCCAGTTGCTGGTCTGTTTCCTGGCAAGTTTCGCTCTGCTGTTGTCCGTTTTTGCGGCCCAGGCGGCCGAAGCGGCTGACAAGCCGGCGGCGTCAGAACGGTCGGGAGCGGCACTCGAGTCCCGACACCTCGGGAACATCCAGCGGGTGACGTTCGGTTTGCCTCGCGCCGGAGAGGGTTACTTTTCACCCGACGGCAAGTGGGTGGTCTACCAGGCCTACCCGATCGGCTACCCCTTCTACCAGATCTACGTGCAGAAGCTGGGCGAGAAGACGCCACGTCGGGTGAGCACCGGTCGCGGTCGGACCACCTGCAGCTATTTCACCGTCGACGGCAAGCGGATTCTGTTCGCATCCAGTCACACCGACCCTCAGATCGATCAGACCGAGCGGCAGGCTCGCGACCTGGCGGCCAAGGGAGGTCGTCGTCGCTACCAGTGGGACTTCGACAAGCACATGGACATTTACGTGTGCGACTTCAACGGCACGGGGCTGAAGCGGTTGACCAATTCGCCCGGTTACGACGCCGAGGGTTCCTATTCGGCCGACGGCAAGTACATCGTGTTCACCTCGGGCCGCGACGGCGATCCCGACCTCTACATCATGGATGCCGATGGCAAGAACGTCCGCCAGCTGGTCAACAATCCCGGCTATGACGGCGGCCCGTTCTTCTCACCTGACGGCAAATGGGTGATCTACCGCAGCGACCGACAGAAGGAGCACATGCTGCAGATCTTTGCCATCCGCGTGGATGGCAAGCACGACACTCAGCTGACCAACAACCTGGGCACGGTCAACTGGGCGCCGTACTTCCATCCCTCGGGCGGATACATCATCTGGACCCGTGCCGACTATTCCCAGGGTCCGCGGGGTGCCCACTTCAACCTGTTCACGCTGGACCTGAAGCTGGGCAAGAAGAAGATCACGGTCGGTGATGTCCGCCAGGTGACGTCCCACACCGCCGCCGACGTGCTGCCGGTCTTCAGTCCCGACGGCAAGAAGCTGATGTGGACCTCGGCCCGGGGCAAGGGCAAGACCAGCCAGTTGTGGATCGCCGACTGGAAGCGCGTCGCCGAGGCTGAGGGTCGTTGAAGAGGGCGGGTGAGCCAGTCCCCTGGCAGCGGGTTCATTCGCCGGGCGGGACCGAGTGGACCATGACGAGGTCATGTCCGGCGGCGGACCAGTTCGAGCTGCCCACCAGCACGAGTCGCTGCCCGGTTTGGAGCACGCCGAGTTTTCGTCCCCAGCTGCAGACGGCATCGAGCAGCCTGCGTGGGCTGGTGTCGGTCTGGATCGAGCCGAGCGAGCGGACTCCCCAGTAGAGGTTCATGCGTCGTGCGGCGGTGGTGGAGTCCGAGAGTGCCAGCACGGGGACGGGGCTGCGTTCCTTGGAGACGGCCAGAGCGGTGCGGCCGCTGAGGGTGGGGATCACCAGCAGGCTGGCCTCGAGCTGTTCGGCGATCGAGACGGCTCCGACGGTGACCGCTTCGGTGACTTCCAGTGCCCGGGCCCGCGCCAGCGGTTCAAAGAGGCGTGGCACGTCGCCTCCGACGGCCTGTTCGGACTGTTCGGCCTCGCTGACAATCCGGCTCATCATCGCCACCGCGGCGGTGGGGTTGGTGCCGATCGCGGTTTCTCCCGAGAGCATCACGGCGTCGGTGCCGTCGAGCGTGGCGTTGGCGACATCACTGGCTTCGGCCCGAGTGGGGAACTCGCTGTTGGTCATGCTGTCGAGCATCTGGGTGGCGGTGATCACCGGCACGCGGTGAGCGTTGGCCATGCGGATGATCCGTTTCTGCAGCATCGGCACCGTCGCCAGGTCGACCTCGACCCCCAGGTCGCCTCGAGCCACCATCACCGCATCGGTAATGTCGATGATGGCCTCGAGATCGTCGATCGCCTCACGCTTCTCGATCTTGGCGACGATGTGCGGAGCGTGGTCGCCGGGGTGGGCCGCGATCAGTTCGCGCAGTTGCCGGATGTCGGCGCTGCTGCGAACGAAGCTGAGCCCGACGAAGTCGATCTGATGATCGAGTGCCCAGGCGAGGTCCTTGCGGTCCTTGTCGGTCACGCTCGGCGTACTCAGAGCCACGCCCGGCAGGTTGACTCCCTGGCGGCTGCGGACGGTTCCGGGCCGAACGACCCGGCAGATCACCCGGTCATTCTCTTCAGCGGTCACGACCAGTTCGACAATGCCGTCGGCCAGCAGGATGCGGTCTCCCGGCTCGACATCGTCGATCAGCGGCAGGTAGGTGCAGGTCAGTTCCTGTGACGCATCGGTGATCTCGCCTCGCACGAAGACCACCGTGGCCCCTTCCTGGCACAGCAGTTGTCCCGCGGCGATTTCGCCCAATCGGATCTTAGGCCCGGACAGGTCGCCCAGCACTCCGATCGGACGATCGAGTTCCTGCTCGATTTCCCGGATCGACTTCAGGACCCCGTCGAGCCAGTCGTGGGTTCCGTGAGCGAAGTTGAGTCGGAAGACGTCGACGCCGGCCAGCACCAGCTCGCGCAGCGCCCCGACATCGGCACAGGCCGGACCGACCGTGGCGATGATCTTGGTCTTGACCAGCGGGGGTTCGATGGGCGTTGCGTCGTCGGCCATGAGTCGAGTTTCCTCGGTGCGTTCGCAATGACACTCGGGGCGAGGGGAAAGGAGAAAGGAGAAAGGGGGGAGTTGGCCTTCAGTCGACCAGCCCGGCGATCCGGGCGTAGTCGTCCTTGAGCGACTGGTAGAGCTGGCCATACTGCGGGTATATGCGGTTGTAGTGTTTCCGCGTGGGCGGGTGGGGTGATGTCGAGTCGACGACACGGATCGTCGCACGGCAGGCTTCGACGACGTCCTTGTAGGCTCCGGTACCGGCGGCGGCCAGCAGTGCGACTCCGTAGGCGGGGCCTTCCTCGGCGTTGATCGTCACCACCTTGTTGCCGTAGATGTCGGCCTGCATCTGTCTCCAGAACCCGCTGCGGGCACCGCCTCCGGAGACGCGGATTTCCCGGACCGGGATGTTCATCCCCCTGATGATTTCCAGGCAGTCTCGCATCGCAAAAGTGGCTCCTTCGATCACGCTGCGGACCAGGTGCGGTCGCCCGTGTCTGAGGCTGAGTCCGATCCAGGCCCCCCGGGCGTTGGGGTCGGCGTGCGGTGTGCGTTCGCCGGTCAGGTAGGGCAGGAAGTACAGTCCTTCGGATCCGGCCGGAGCCTGTTCGGCTTCGGCGGTGAGCAATTCGTAGGGGTCGATCTTCCTGCGGCGGGCCTCTTTGACCGCGGCCTCACCGAGTTGGTTGCGGTACCACTGCAGGCTGCCTCCGGCCGAGAGCACCACGCCCATCACGTGCCATTGGTCGCGGACGGCGTGGCAGAACGTGTGCACTCGACCCTCGGGGTCGGTCTCGATCCCCTCGCTGTGTGCGAACACGACACCGCTGGTGCCCATGGTGGCCGAGATGACTCCGCGGCGGACGATCCCGTTACCGACCGCTCCGGCCGCCTGGTCACCTCCCCCGCCGACAACCGGGATTCCGTGGGGCAGCCCGAGTTTCGCCGCGGCGTCCCGGGAGAGCGTGCCGCTGACATCTTCGGACTCGTACACCTGCGGCAACAGCCCGGGTTCGAGTTCGAGTTTTCTCAGCAGCCGGCGGCTCCAGTTGCGGCGTTTGACGTCCAGCAGCAGTGTCCCCGACGCGTCGCTGACCTCGGTGGCGAACTCGCCGGTCAGCCGGTATCGGACATAGTCCTTGGGCAGCAGCACCATGCGTGTGCGATCGAATCGTCGGGGTTCGTTGTTTCGCAGCCAGAGAATCTTGGGTGCTGTGAAGCCGGTCAGCGCGGGGTTGGCCACCATCCGGATCAGGGCCGCTCGACCACCGGCCTTGCGGTGGATCTCATCGCACTCGGCCGCGGTACGCTGGTCGTTCCACAGCAGGGCGGGGCGGATCACCTGGTGTTTACGATCGAGGAACACGCTGCCGTGCATTTGACCTGAGAGTCCGATGCCGGCGACGGAGGCCGGCTTGATCCGGCCGTCCCGCAGCACCTTGCGGACGCTCTTGATCGAAGCCTGCCACCAGTCGTGAGGATCCTGTTCGGACCACCCCGGCCGGGGGCTGGAGAGCGGGTATTCGAAGGTGGCTCCGGCGATGATCCGGCCGTTCTCGCGGATGGCCAGCGTCTTGGTGCCGCTGGTCCCGATGTCGATGCCCAGGTAGACGCTCATCGAGGTGCTCCATCAGGCAGCTGTCGGCCGCTCACGATGCCGCCCCTTCGGCGATCAGTTGATCGAGTTCCTGCTTGAGCCGGCCGAGGATTTCATCGTAGGAAAAGGCTCCCAGAGATTCTTCGCCCTTCTTGAGATTGACGAAGTTGGGGGCACACCACAGCCCGAGGTCCGCGTCGTCGGTTTCTCCGGGTCCATTGACCCGGCAGCCCATCACGGCGATCGTCAGCGCGTGATCCTTTGCGTACTTTGTCATTTCCCGAACCTGTTCAGCCAACCCGACAAACGCCTCGTTTTCGACACGTGAGCAGCTGGGGCAGCTGATGATGTTGAGCGTATCGAGTCCGTAGTCGACGACGCTGCGGACACGTCCGGCGGCGATGTCGGCCAGGATCTGTCGTCCCGCCTCGATCTCCTCGAACTTCCGCTCGTTGGGCACCGTCAGCGACACGCGGATGGTGTCGCCCAGGCCCTGTGAGACGAGTTGTTCAAACGCGATGCGTGTTTTGATGACACCGTCGGGAGGCAGTCCGGCTTCGGTGACACCCAGGTGCAGCGGCACATCGGGCCGCCGCTGTGCGAATCGCCGGTTGACCTCGATGACCTTTTGCGGGTCGGAGTCCTTCAGCGAGACGCAGTAGTTGGTGAAGTCGAGCGAATCGAGCAGTTCGCAGTGTTCCCAGGCGCTGTCGAGCATGGGTGAGATCGAATCGTCTTCGGGGTAGCGGTCGAGCTTGTCGGGGTCGACCGACCCGCAATTGACTCCGACCCGGATCGCACAATCGTGTTCGGCCGCCTGCCGGGCGATCCCCTTCACCTTCTCCTGCCACGGCTTGTCACGTTCGTGGTGGTAGAGGTGTCCGGGGTTGTAGCGGAGCTTGGCGACGTGGGGTGCGACGATTTCAGAGAGCCGATAGTTCTCCTGCAGGTCGACGCTGAGGTTGGCGTCGGTTTGGGCGGCGATTTCGACAACCGCGTGGGCATCGGCGGTGCTGTCGACGGCGATCCGCACCACATCGGCTCCGGCCCGTTCGAGGTCGCGGACCTGAGCCGAGGTGGCGTCGACATCGCGGGTCGAGGTGGCCGTCATGCTCTGCACGGCGATCGGCGAGCCGTCGCCGATCGTGACATTGCCGATGGTCACAGCTCGGGTGGGATTGCGTGGCAGTTTCACGTCGATCGGGCCTTGCGAACCGGAGTACAGGGGGGACGTGGGGGGGACGG
>CAUZEQ010000141.1:0-12226 GCA_963578885.1 Planctomycetota bacterium | reverse complement strand
CAGCCACCAACCCGCCCAGCACAACACCCAGGATCAACAGCAACTCCAAGCCACCGATCATTCGCGCCCCCCGGCGATCGCCTTCAGCGTCCGGACCAGCCGACCCGGATCATCACTCGACAACGAGGTCGGTCGGTGAGCCAACGCCGCTGCCACTTCCTTGGGCGCCCCGTTGCTGCCGTTGACGTGCAGACCCACCTTCAAGCGATGAACACGAGCCACCAGCCTGGGCTCGGCCTTGACCCATCGAGGCCACAGGCGGATCGTCTCGACGCCCGCCTCGACGAATGCCTCGATTGAGTCGGGATCAGGAATCAGACCCAGTTGACGCGACTTGGGCAACAGGCGACGGAATCGCCGAGCCTGAGCGACGCTGCGGACTCCGACGATCGTCTGCTTCGCAGACCCGTACTTCTTGACCGACTCGGCCACCTGGCGATCGTAGACCTCACCCTGCTCCTTGAGATCCAGCAGCACGTCGATCTTGCCTCGGCCTACCTCCAGCACCTCACGCAAAGTCGGCACCCGCTCGGTACGGTACTTCGCGTCGAACCAGCTCCCCGCGTCCAACCGGCGGACCTCCGCCAGCGTCTTCGAACCGATCTTCCCCGTGCCGTTGGTGGTCCGATCGAGCGTCTGGTCGTGGAGAATCACGAGCTGGCGGTCAAGCGTCAGGCGGACGTCAACTTCGCTCGCCGTCGCTCCCACCTCGATCGCACGACGCAATGCCGCCAGAGTGCACTCGGGCCGATCCGAACTCGAACCGCGATGAGCAATCACCTGCCGCACCGCTCGGGCCCGCTTCGCCAGGGACTCTTCGCCCAGTGCCCGATCCCCGCCGGCAACCAGCCCCACACATCCCGCCAGCAACAGCATCCGCAACGGCAACCGTAACACAAACATCCCGGTTCGCAACATTCTCTGACCTCTCTCTACAAGCAGTCACATCGACGGAGATTGTACCGAGTCCACTCGAGCCGTCCACTTGCGACACCTGCACCGCCGTGGGATATGATCTCCGCCGTCGACCCTGCACCCCTCAACCAACCCGGAGCCCGTTCATGGCCAAGTCGACCCCGCACCGGCGGCCCATCACCTCCGACGACCTCACCAGGTTCATCTCCGTCTCCGACCCCCAGGTCTCACCCGAGGGCCACCGCGTGCTGCTGTGCCGCGGCCACGTCGATGACCGGAACCAGGTCGTCTCGAATCTCTGGATCACCGAAGTCGAAGGCAACCAGGACGCTCGACAGTTCACTTCCGGCGACCGCGACAGCCACGGCCGCTGGTCTCCCGATGGACGTTCTGTCGCCTTCACCTCGGCCCGCGACAAGCGACAGCCGCAGATCTACCTGCTCGAATCCGACGCAGGAGAAGCCCGTCCGCTGAGCGGGTTCCCCGAGGGGACCATCGGCGACTGGGCCTGGTCGCCCGACGGAAGCACCCTGGCGGTCTCGTTCCGGGAAACCGATCCCGACCGGACCGAGGCGGCCGAAACACTCCGAGAAGACTCCGGAAGCAGCACGCCGCCGTGGGAAATCGAAGACCTGTTCTATCGCCTCGATGGAGACGGCTACTTCGGTAGCGCACGGTTTCGGCTGTACCTTCTCGACGTGCGCACCGGTCAAGACCGGCTGCTGTTCGCCCGCGGATGTGCACCCTCGTTCTCCTTTGACTGGTCCCCCGACTCCGGCGAACTGCTGATCGCCACTAACGTCAGCCGCGAACCGCTGCTGACTCCCTGGAAGGACGCGCTGTTTCGCGTCGATGCCGAGACCGGGCGGGTCAGCCGGATCACCGGGCTGCCCGATGGCTGGAAATCCGCAGCCCGCTACAGCCCCGACGGCAAGCGGGTGCTGTTTGCCGGCCGCGAGGGCCGTGAAACATGGGGGGTCCGCAACACGCACCTCTTCTCCTGCCAACTCGACGGCTCCGATCTCAAGAACCTCACCGGCCACACCGACTTCTGCCTCTCGGCAACCGTCATCTCCGATACCTCCGAAGCCGCCTTCGGCGTCCACTACGAATTCACCGCCGATGGACGGCACGTGCTGATGGGCTTCGGTTGGCATGGAGCCAGCGTCGTGGCCACCGTGCCGGTCGCCGGTGGACAGGTGCGACTGCTGAGCTCCGGACCCGCCTCGACCGTGATGGGTAACCTCACCGCCGACGGACGACTGATGGCCGTGTGCACCAGCGATGCCGTGACGCTGCCCGAAGCCGCGGTGGCCGAGATCCGCGGCGGGCAGAAACTCAAGGAATTCTCGACACGGACCCTGACCCGGTTCAACCAGCCGCTGCTGGAACAACTGGAACTCTCGGCACCCCTCGAGAAATGGATCACCGCCGAAGACGGCACCCGGGTCCACACCTGGGTGATGAAGCCGCCGGGACGCTCGAGAGGATCCAGGCGGAGACCCGGTGTGCTCCAGGTGCACGGTGGGCCCCATGCACTCTACGGCACCACCTTCTTTCACGAGTTCCAGGTGCTGGCCGCCGCCGGACATGTTGTCGTGTTCAGCAATCCCCGAGGCAGCAAGGGGTACGGAGAAGACCATTGCACCGCCATACAGGGGCGATGGGGCGAAGCCGACTGGGTCGATGTGCAGGCCGTCGCCGGGTTCATGGAACAGCACCCCGACATCGACCCGCGACGGATCGGGATCGCCGGAGGCAGCTATGGAGGATACATGACCAACTGGGCCATCACACACTCGGACCGCTTCGCAGCAGCCATCACCGACCGCTGTGTCGCCAACCTCGTCAGCATGGCCGGCTCGAGCGACTATCCGCTGGTCCCCGGCGAATACTGGCCGGGGAATCCCTGGGACGACAACCAGGAGATCTGGAGACAAAGCCCGATCCGCTCGATCCGAAACGTCTCCACCCCCACCCTGGTGATCCACAGCGAAGGTGACCTCCGCTGCAACGTCGAGCAGGGGGAACAGGTCTTTGCGGCCCTGAAAATGCTCGGAGTCCCCACGCGGTTCGTCCGCTACCCCCGAGAAACCAGCCACGGCATGAGCCGCTGCGGTCCGCCGGACCTGAGAATCCACCGACTCGGCGAAATCCTCAACTGGTGGAAAAAACACCTCTAGCCAATCGAAGGGAACTGGCTTCCGCCTTCGGCGGACCGACGGGAGTGCCTGTCCCGGCCCACGAGCACCCCTCCCCCACACCTACCGAGTGTTCCCACGTCCCAGGTACTGCGACACCCGGCGAGCCAGTGGAACCACTCGAGGAATCCGGCGAGGCGGCCCGGAATACTTCTTCGCCACGCTCTTCCTGGTCTCGACCGGCGCGACCACCCTGGCCTCGTACGGCTGCCCGGCCTGGGGCAGCGAGGGTTGGATCGGCTGCACCGTTGTCGTGAACGACGCGTTCTCACGCTCTTTCCGACTGCGGTACCGAAACGAGCTGCCATACGACTCGAGCTTCTCGATGAAGTCCCTCCGCCGCGTCTTCAGATTGGTCAGGTCCCACAGCACTCGTGCCGAGGGACGTGCCTCCTTCACCCGGCGACTCCACTCGAGCAGCTTCAACCTGTTCCTGCGACGCCCCTCCAGCAAGTCCACCTCATCGATCTCCGTCTCCCGCGTGTCGTAGCCGAATTCCCTGGGCTTGGCCACCTGCCGCCGCAGACGCTCGTCATACCGCCGGTTACGTGGTTCGGCCCAGATGGCCAGTTCCGAGGCGGAAATCACCACCGCGTCGCCGGCACGGATCGGGACCCTCGTCCGCGCCGTCACGATCGACTGACGCCGCTGGACCAACCCCACAATCACAACACCCGAAATCCTCAGGTCCCCGCCCACACGGCGGTAGACTCGGAGCCTTTGGCCCGAGACCACTCCGTCGACATAACCCATGTCGATCGCCACGCTGTCGCCCCGGACAAACTCGACCGTCCCGGCTACGAAGTCACCCCGGCGGACCGGGACGCCATAGATCAGGATGTCGCGTGCCGAGGCGGTCCCGGCCAGCACCAGGAGCACGATCGGTGTTACCCAACTGACCTCTCGCATGAATCGGCTCCGCGGCGAACTCGGGAACTCGTGAAACAGCCAACAGGACACACCGCCCCGCTCAATCACACTCTAGCACGCCCGCGACCCGCTAGACGCCAACCGGTTCGTCCTCGACCACAACCGTCGGCAACTCGAGCACCGCCGGAGCCGAACTGGCACTGTGGTCATGACCGTCATAAACGCCAAAGTCGTTGTATAAGAACTTCTTCACCAGCCGATACACCCAGCTCTTCTCGGGGATCTCCTGGCCCGGATGGTACTGAGACGTCCGGATCTCCATCGCCTCCAGCTCGGCCAAAGCAGTCTGACGGGCCGTCACATCCCGGGAACCGTGCCGCACGACCAGGTCCCGCAGCAGGTCGGGACGCTCGAGCACGATGCAGCCGCGGGTGGTTTGCTGAGCCAACTTGCGGAAGTCCGAGAGGAACTCCGACTGCACCATCTTCTCGCCCAGGGTCCGCTGCTGGGAGTCGGGCAACTCGGGGTCGTCGTAGATCGATTCGGAAGCGAACTGGATGATCGGGCACGGCTCGATCCCACCCCAGGGATTGATGTGATGGCTGATGCCGGTGGCCGCCGGACACAACGACTTGCCCGCCCCATCGTGGTACGCGTCAATCACCACGATCGGCTTCTTCACGCGGGTCTCGACCACGAACTTCCTGACCCGCACCTGCTGCTCGGGAGTCAGACACAAATCGGCACAGGCGTCCGGTCCCATCGGCCGGTAAACGTGAAACCACGTGTACAGCACTCCCATCTCGATCAGCCGATCGATCCACTCGTCTGTCAACAGGTCGTCGATGTTGGTGCGACACAGGCTGGTGCACACGCCGGTGAACAGCTTGTGGTCCAGGCAATTCTGGATGCCCTGCAGAGTCTGACTCAGAACGCCCTCGCGGCCACGACGCTCGTCGCTGATGATCTCGGTCCCCTCGACACTGATCAACGGCGTCACGTTGCCCAATCGACGCAACTCCGCAGCCACCTCGCCGTCGATGAAATGACCGTTGGTGAAGACCTGGAAGTAACACTTCGGATGTCGCCGGAAGATCTCCAGGATCTCCGGATGCATGAACGGCTCACCACCGACAATCCCGAAGAAGACGTTGCCCATCTCCTGGGCCTCGCTGATCAACTTCGACATCGCCTCGATGTCAATCCGCTCCTGCTTGGCCGATACGTCCACCCAGCAACCCTGGCAACGCAGGTTGCAGCTGTTGATGATCGAGACATAAAGGAAGGGAGGAAAGAACTCGCCCCGCTTCAGGCGACGCTTGTACTTCACAACCGAACGGACTCCGCCCACGCCCATGTTGCGGAAGAACTTCCACGCCAGTCGCTTGTCGGTTTCCAGCAGGAACCGCTTGGCCATCTTCAAATACATTGATCACACCCAACTACAACTCGGCCACTCCCCGCCGATCCTAACGCACCACACAACGAAACTCGACCATCCATCACTCTCGCCAACAACCCGCTCAGGCTATACTCGCCCCTCTCACCACTCAGCACGCACCGGCCCCGACACACCATGACCCCAAACTCCACCCCCGACCCCGTCAACCGACGCGACTTCGCACGCACCCTAGCCGCAGCCACCGCAGCCACCGCAGCCACCACGCTCCAAGCCAACGCCGACGACAAGAAGCCAAAGCAAACCGACAAGCCAGAACCGAAGCCAGAACCGAAAAGGGCCACCAAGCCCGATCCGGAACCCCCACCACCGGCGGCGCTGTTGCTGGAGACGATCCGTCAGCGGTACCCCGACAAGAGGCTCGAGGACCAGGACGTCCTGCAGGGCATCTACACCGATCTTCGAAGCGACCTCGCCCGCTCACGACGACTCAGCAGCTTCCCACTGGAAAACGCCGACGAACCCGGCTTCCTCTTCGCCGCCGATCCACCAGGCCCCTGATCCCAACTCCCCGTTCTCTCCTTTCTCCTTTCTCCTTTCTCGCGCCATGCCCCTGAAAGACAAACACGCCTTCGCCTCGATCCGTCGCCTGGGTCGGGGCCTGCGTCGAGGCGACTACACGTCGCTGGAGCTGACCGAGTTCTTTCTCGATCGGCTCGAACGCCTCGGCCCCAGGTACAACGCCGTGGCGACGGTCACCGGCACATTGGCCCGTCGAGAGGCCCGGCGAGCCGACACCGAACTGGCCGCCGGCCGCGACCTCGGCCCCCTGCACGGCATCCCCTACGGAGCCAAGGACCTGCTGGCCACCCGGGGCATCCCCACCAGTTGGGGCGCGGCTCCCATGAAGGACCGCGTCATCGACGCCGATGCCACGGTGATCGTCAAGCTGAGGGAAGCCGGAGCCGTGCTGGCGGCGAAGCTGGCGATGGTCGAGATCGCCGGTGGACTCGGGTACAAGCAGTCTGATGCCAGCTTCACCGGAGCCGGACTGAATCCCTGGGACACCGGCCGCTGGTCCGGAGGCTCCTCGAGCGGACCGGGGTCGGCGGTCGGAGCCGGGCTGGTCCCGTTTGCCATCGGCAGCGAGACCTGGGGCTCGATCATGAACCCCGCCGGGTTCTGCGGGATCACCGGCGTGAGACCGACCTACGGCAGAGTCAGCCGACACGGAGCCATGGCTCTCTCGTGGACCATGGACAAGCTGGGACCGATGGGCCGCACCGCCGACGACTGCGGCCTGGTGCTCACGGCCATCTCCGGACACGACCCGGCCGACGCCACCAGCGTCGACAAGACCCTCGAATGGTCCCAGCCCCCCAGGCTCAAGTCCAAGTCCAAGTCCAAGTCCAAGTCCAAGTCCAAGTCCAAGTCCAAGTCCAAGACCGGGACCGGGACCGTTACAAAAATCGCCGTCATCGCCGACTGCGACAAGCACGTGCAGAAGGCCGTCAGGAAGAACTTCCGCAAGTCACTCGAAAAACTCGAAAAGTTCTGCCAGATCGGCGAGGTCTCTCTGCCCGACCTGCCCTACGAGGACGTGGCCGGGACACTGATCTCCTGCGACATGGCCGCGGCATTCGAGGGGCTCCTCACCAGTGGAGACATCTGGCAGATGACCGCTCCGGAAGACCGCTGGGGAGCTCACGCCGCCATGATGATCCCGGCCCGGGACTACATCAACGCCATGAGAATCCGGCCGAAGATCCAGTCGGCCCTCGATCAACTCTTCGAAGGCGTCGATGCACTCGTCGCTCCCACGCTCTCCACCGTCGCCTATCCCAACGACCAGTCGTTTTCCGAATACCGCCGCGGACACCACTCCAGCCGGATCGGCGCAGCCGGCAACGCAGCGGGGATCCCCGGGATCACCGTCCCCAACGGATTCGGCGAAGACAAGATGCCGACGGGGCTGCACCTGGTCGGTCGAGCCTGGAGCGAAACGACGCTGCTGGGGATCGCGGCCGAGTACCAGCACAGAACCGACTGGCACGAAGAACACCCCGACGTCTGATCCCACCCGCACCCGGAAACCCGGCGGGACCACCCGATGAACGCACCCCCGGTCGCCATCGCCTCCAAGAACGGACTCCAGGCAACCCGGCTCGCCTTCGATCAGATCTCCCGCGGCATCGACACGCTCGAAGCAGTTGTCGCCGGAGTGCAACTGGTCGAAGACGACCCCGACGATACCTCGGTCGGCTACGGCGGCCTGCCCAACGAAGACGGCGAGGTCGAACTCGACGCGGCCGTAATGCACGGGCCCACCCACGCCGCTGCCGGCGTCGCGGCACTCAAGGGAGTGCGACACGCCGCACGAGTCGCACTGCATCTGCTCAATCGCTCCGACCACGTCCTGCTCGCCGGCGACGGAGCCGCCCGGTTCGCTGTGGCCCACGGCTTCGCCTCAGAAGATCTGCTCACCGACAAGGCCCGCCGCATCTGGCTGCACTGGAAAGAAACCCTCTCGGATCGACAGGACTGGCTGCCGGCTCAAGATGACCAATTGCATCCGGATGTGATCGAGTTCTTCAAGATCGAGACCCCCTCGACCGATTCGGCCGACTCGACCCCCTCCTCGACCGACTCGCCCAGCGACGACGCGACTCTCGAACCCGCCACCGAAGCCTCACAGGCGGCGGTCGGCCGGTTCGGGCCCGACTACCACCGCCCGACCGGGACCATTCACTGTGCAGCCCGGAATGCCCTGGGCGAGATCTCCTGCACCACGTCCACCAGCGGGCTGGCCTTCAAGAGACCCGGCCGGGTCGGCGATTCGCCGATCATCGGAGCCGGACTCTATGTCGACAACCAGGTCGGATCGTGTGGTAGCACCGGGCGGGGCGAAGCGAATCTCGGCGACCTGGGCAGCTTTGCGGTCGTCGAAGCGATGCGAGGCGGACAGTCGCCTCGGGACGCCGCCACCCTGGTCCTGAAGCGGATCATTGCCCACACGCCGACACGACTGCTCGATGACCAGAACCGACCCACCTACAACCTCACCTTCTATGCCCTCGACGCCCAGGGACGTCACGCCGGAGTCAGCCTCTGGGGACCCACGCCCTACGCCGTGACCGATCAGGAGGGCACCAGGCTCCTCGACTGCCACGCACTGTTCACTCGTGATGAGACCACTCGATGAGCTGCACACCTTTCACGATCAAGGCGCGACGCTACGACACCGGCGAACCGGTCACGATCGAGATCGTCGAGGGACACATCGAGCGGATCGTGCCGGCCTGGCCCGACACCTCCGCCGACCGCTGGCCGCTGGTCGCTCCGGCCTTCTTCGACCTGCAGATCAACGGACACGGCGGAACCTGGTTCTCCAACGACAGCCTCACCGCCGACGACGTGATCGGTGCCCTGGAACCGCACTTCGCCTTCGGCATCACGCGGCTGTGTCCCACGCTGATCACCGCCTCCTTCGAAGCCCTCGCGGCAGGCTTCTCGGCCATCGACGAGGCCTGCCGTCGACACGACTGGGTCCAGGCCATGGTCCCCGGCTGCCACCTCGAAGGTCCCTTCATCTCCGCCGAAGATGGGCCTCGAGGCGCCCACCCGCTGGAACACGTTCGCGCGGCCGACTACGACGAGTTCTGCCGGTTGCAGGAGGCCTCTGGAGGACGAATCCGGCTGGTCACGCTCGCGGCCGAAGCCCAGGGAGGACTCGACTTCATTCGGCAGGTCACCCGCGATGGGGTCGTCGTCGCCATCGGACACACCGCCGCAGAACCCCAACAGATCACCGCCGCCGTCGACGCCGGAGCACGACTCAGTACCCACCTGGGCAATGGCGCCCACGGAACCATCAGAAGACACCCCAACTACATCTGGGAACAACTCGCCGAACCCAGGCTCTGGGCCAGCATCATCACCGATGGACACCACCTGCCCGAAAGCGTGATTCGGGCCGTCATCAAGACCAAGTCGGCCTCGCGGACCATCATCACCTGCGACGCCGCCGGATTGGCCGGCTGCCCGCCGGGGATCTACGAGGAAGGGTCGATGAAAGTGGAAATCCTCGAGGATGGACGGATCGTGATCGCCGGACAGGACCAACTGCTCGCCGGCAGCAGCCTGCAAACCGATACCTGCGTCGCACACGCCATCTCCGCCGCCGGTCTCTCAAGACAGCAAGCCTTCGATATGGCCGGACTCAACCCCGCCCGGCTGCTCGGGTTCGAGACCATCGAACTCAAACCCGGCTCCCGAGCCGATCTCGTGCTCTTCCATCACCCCGGCCCAACTCACCCCCTCGATATCACCGCCACACTCCTCCAGGGAGAACTCAAGTACGGCTCACTCACCGACTGACCCCGCCCGGCCTGACCCCTTTTCAGCCGCCACGGGGTCAGACGCCCGCGTCGAATGAGGTCTGCTGCACCTTCAGCGGCTCGCCCGCGGGGGCCTGACCCCCTTGTTGCAATTGGGGTGGCTGGCCGAAGGGGTCAGGCCCCGCCTGCGGACCGTGGGGGGTGGATCAAGACTGAAGGTGGGCGGCGTCTGACCCCGATGCAACCGCCGCCGCCCGCCTCCCCTCTCTCCTCCCCCCCCACCTTGCTAGCCTTCAGGAATCTGATACGATCGATGAAGTGGGGGGAGCGGGCCAACGCCACCAGTTTTCATTCGGCCGTCGGCCCGCAACACCGGGCGTCGCGGCTACCGTCATATCCGTTTTCTCTCTGAAGCGACCCCATCTCCGACATGGCTGCCTTGAGTTTCAACGAGTTTGCCAAGCAGCTCGTGCGTCTCCGCCTCGTCGATTCCGACGAACTCCAGCAGGGCCTCTCAGCCCTGCCGACGGCGCAGAAGACGACCGACGCGCTGCTGGATGCGCTCGAACGACGCAGCCTGCTGACCACCTACCAGACCAACAAGCTCCGCCAGGGCGAGTCCAGCGGGCTGGTGCTCGGCAATTCCAAGCTCCTGTACCGCAACGGATCAGGCAGCTTCGCCCGCGTCTTTCGAGCCGTCTCGCTCGACTCCGACGAGATGGTCGGAGTCAAGGTGCTCAGGCAACGCTGGGCCGACGACCCCGAAGCCCTGGCGCAGTTCCACCGCGAAGCTAGGCTGGTCAAGCCGCTCAAGCACCCCAATATCGTGCCGATCTACGAGATCGGGGCCGAGGCCGACTGGCACTTCTTCACGATGGAATTCATCGTTGGAGGCAACCTCTCCGACATGATCAAGATCCGAGGAACACTCGAGCCTGCCGAGGCCACCCGGGTCGCCCTGGATATCGCCGAGGGACTCAGGTACGCGCTGGCCAAGGGCATTTCACACAGGGATCTCAAGAGTTCCAACGTGCTGCTGACGACCGACGGACAGGCCAAGCTGGTCGATTTCGGACTCGCCGCCGACGAGGCCCTGCAGCCCGGTGGCAAGAAGAAACGGGCCCAGAGATCCATAGATTATGCGACGGTCGAAGACAACACCGGCGCACCAGCCAATGACCCACGCAGCGACCTTTACTTCCTGGGCACCATCTACTTCGAACTGCTCACCGGAGTTCCCCCCTACCCTCGAGCCAGGACGCGAGAAGAACGGGGGCAGTTCAGCCGGCACTGGAACGCCAAGCCGATCGATACCGTCAAACCGCACCTGCCCAACGACATCGTCGAAATCGTCAACCGACTGATGCACCTCAACCCCGGCTCGCGATACCAGGGACCCGAAGAAGCCGCCAACGAACTCCGACATGCCCTCGAGAAACTCGAAACACATACCCTCAACCGATCCCCCGCATCAGAAGATGCTTCCTCGACAATCGTCGACGACTCCGAACCGACCGTGATGTTCGTCGAACGGAGACCCGAACAGCAGCTGCTGCTGCGCGAGTTCTTCACAAGTCGAGGGTTCCGGGTGCTGCTGATGAGTGACCTGCAACGGGCCCTCAACCGGCTCGAATCCTCACCACCGGATTGCCTGGTCCTGATGGGAGGCTCGGTCGGAGCCGAAATCCTCAGCGGATTTACCGAGTCGATCCAGCGGACCCAGGGACGACCGATCGCTCAGGTCGCCGTGCTCTCCAAAGAACAAACCGGCTGGCTGGGTCGCCTGGAAACCAGCGTCAGCGACACCGCCCGAGTGCTCGGCCACCCGATCGTGCTCGGAGACCTCAAGCGGGAAATCGAAGAGGCGCTGGCGGCCCGCAATCGAGCCGAACCGTGAGCGGAGCCGGTGACGGGCGCGAGATCCGCTTCGGCATCCTCGGGACCGCCAGGATCGCCGAAAAAGTCGCCGCCGCGATCCACGCCGCTCGCACGGCACGACTCGATCTCATCGCCAGCCGCGATGCCGATAGAGCCAGCCAGTGGGCAAAGGTTCACAACGTGCCGCGTAGCACAAAGGGCTACCAGCGAGTGATCGACGACCCCGAGATCGATGCCGTCTACATCCCGCTGCCCAATTCGATGCACCACCATTGGACTCTCAAAGCCGCACAGGCCGGCAAACACGTGCTCTGCGAAAAACCACTCGGAGTCGATGCGGCACAGGCCCGCGAAATGGCCGCCGCATGCCGAGAACACCAGGTGCAGCTGATGGACGGGGTGATGTGGGTGCACCACCCGAGAGCCGATGAGATGAAGGCCTGTATTGCCGGCGGAGCACTCGGGGAACTCAGACGAGTCACCTCCGCGTTCACGTTTCATTTCGACGAGATCCCCGATTACGACATCAGACTCGATCCCAAGACCGCCGGGGGCTCGCTCGGTGACCTCGGTTGGTACTGCTGCCGTGCCACGCTCTGGGCCTTCGATCAACTGCCCACACGAGT
>CAUZEQ010000140.1:0-12238 GCA_963578885.1 Planctomycetota bacterium | reverse complement strand
GCCCGGCGGTTGGAGCAGGCGGGTGTGGAGGTGACCTGGGAGTGTGTCCCTGGCCTGCTGCACGGGTTCCTGATGCATGCGGACCAGATCCAGGAAGCCCGGGATGTGATCACCCGGATCGGTCAACTGGTGCGATCGACCGGCGAGTGATCGGCTACCTGGAAGCGGCCTGTTTGAGGTATTCGAGACGGCGTGCAACCTGTCCGCCGGTGAAGCGGGGCTGAAGGCGAGACGTGTCGATGTCGAGTCCCCGGTGATCTCGGAGGTAGACGACCGTGTTGAGCGTCAGCAACGCCTCGGCTTCGCTCGGAACCGTGTTGAGTACGTCGTAGAGGACCGTCAGCGGCTCGCCGTGGCCCAGCACACCCAGGAACTCGGCTGCCCGCAGGCGGACCATCGGGTGCGGGTCTTTCAGCCGGCCGGTGATGTCGGCCAATAGCGGCTCGGCGGCCTGGCCCAACGCCGAGGCGGCCTGGCATGCCCAGTAGCGATGCCAGGGGTTCTTCGAGGCGAGGTGCTTCTTGAGTTTCGGCAGTGCCCGCTCCGCGGGCAACAGCGACAGGTCGGCGATGTCATGCAGCGCGGCGATCTCATCATGGTGCCGCGTACCGAAGCCGATCGGGTCCTTGAGGATGTCGCTGAGTTGGAAACTCTCGGGGTAGAGACTCAGGTCATTGATCGCCACGACCTGTTTCTTCAACCGTTTGCGGAGGTCGAGCAGGACCGAGCGGTGCCCGGGGTCGCCCGAGAGGTCCTTGACCTGGTGGGGGTCGGACTGGATGTCAAAGAGCTGTTCGGGCGGTCGCGGCTGGAAGAACTGTTTCTGGGCGGCGTTGAGAGTCCCGGCCTTGTGCAGGTCTCTCCATTCCTGGAAGGCGAGCATCCGGTAGCGGTAGTTGTTCTGCAGGCCGTCGGGGTAGAAGCCCTGGTAGTTGCGGACGTAGGCAAAGCGGCCCTTGCGGAGTGTGCGAACATGGTCGTACTTCTCGTCAAAGCGGTCAGCGTGCCCAAAGGCCTCGTCGCGACCGGCGAGTTCGGCGGCCGGGACACTCGGGCCCAGGAACGGGCGGCCATCCAGCCGCTTGTCGACGGACAGTCCGGCGAGGTGCAGCACGGTGGGGCCGAAATCGATGAAGCTGACGAATCCGTTGAGCCGACTCCTGGGCTTGTGGTCGACCAGGTGCTTGAAGTTGTCAGGAATTCGCACGACCAGAGGCACATGCAGACCACTCTCGTAGGCGTACCCCTTGCTACGCGGCAACACGCCGCCGTGGTCGCCGAAGTAGAAGATAAACGTGTCGTCCAGCAGGCCATCCGTCTCGAGTTGACTCACCACGCGACCGATCTGCTGATCGATCACCCCCATGCGATCGAAGTAGCGGGCGTGGGTGTAACGAAACGTCGGCGTGTCGGGGTGGTACGGGGCGAGTGTGACCGCCTTCGGCGAAACCGTGGTCGGTGTCTGCAGCAGCCGTTTCGGAAAGTGCAGAGAACTCTCGTGCGACTGACCGAACGACTGCATGTGGAAGAACGGTGTCTTTGTGTTCGGCCGGTTTCTCCAGGAAGCTCTCTGTGATGAGGCGTGCCAGAGACGCTTGATGGGGAACTGGAAGTTGTAGTCGGTCTTGCGGCGGTTGGTCGTGTAGTAGCCGTTTTGCTTGAGAACCGCAGACCAGGGCAGCAGGCCTTCGGGCAGAGGTGCCTGGCGAATCTTGCGGTGGTACTGAAAGCCGCCTCGTGGCGCGTAGATGCCGGTGGCCAGGGTCGAGCGGGCGACCGAGCAGACCGGACTGCAGGAGAACGCGTGGTTGAAAACCAGGCCGTGGCGAGCCAGTGCGTCGATGTGAGGCGTCGAGCCGTGTTGGGCTCCGTACAGACGCAGATAATGCACCGAGTTGTCCTCGGAGACGAGGAACACGAAGTTGGGACGCTTGGTGGTGGCTGTGGTGGCTGCGGTGGCTGCGAGGGACAGGACGCAGAGGGACAGGAGCAACGGGAGACGCGTCATGGTGTTGATCCCGGCGGTGGAACCCGATGTGGGATGCGAGCCAGTCACGAGTTGGGCGTGATGACCACACGGAGGTGTTGGTTGGAGTCGGCAGCGGCCACGGCCTGGTCGATTTCGCTGAGCGGATACGAGCGGCCGGCGAGTGAGCGGGAGGGTGCATCGGCGGGCAGTTCTGCCAGGAAAGCGAGTGCCTCGGCCAGGTCGTCGGGTCGGTAGTTGTGGAGCCCCGAGATGCTCAGCATCCGCCGAACAACGTTCTCGGGGTCCAGTGCGATCGGCGGGCTCGAGAAGACACTGCCCACCAGTACGATCCGACCGCCGACACGCAGCCAGGCCAAGGCCGACACGATGGCCGACGTGGCACCGGAGACATCGATGGCGATGTCGACGCCCCGGCCGTCGGTCAACTGCCTGATCGGCTCGGGCATCTCAAGTCCGGTGGCGTCGATGTGTAGCGGTGTGCAGCCCGGGAGTGCGGATGCCGTTTTGAGTCGCGAGGCATCGATATCGGCCAGGACGACGCTCGCGGCACCGCGGTGCAAGGCATACTCGGTAACGGTGACTCCCAGCGACCCGGCTCCCATGACCAGCAGAGTCGCTCCGTGGATATCTTCGGCCTGACGGACCGCCGCCACGGAGGTCGCTGTGCAGCAGTTGACCGGAGCGGCCTGGAGGTCATCGAGGGTGTCGGGGACCTGGAAGATGGCGGTGCCGGGCAACAAACGGCAGTGAGTCGCCAGGCCACCCAGTGGTCCACGCGAGTCCGATTCGGCGTGGCCGTACTTGACTAGTTGCTCACATTTCTGCGGGAGACTGCTTCGGCAGTAGAAGCAGGAACCGCACGAAGCGGCGATCGTCCAGGTGACCCGGTCGCCGGGTTCCAGGTCTTGCCCCGACCAGTCTGCGACGGCTCCGCCGGTCTCGATGACCCGTCCGACGATCTCGTGCCCGAGCACGGTCGGGCCCGAGCACGTCCGTCGGCCGGCGATGGTGTGCAGGTCGCTGCCACACAGAGCACAGGCGGCGACTTCGATCAGCACGTCTCCCTCAGCGATCGGTTCGAGTTGGAAGGTGTTGAACGAGAACCCCGTGCCGGTCCCATCGAACACCGCGGCGGTGCAGGTGCGGCTCATGAGCCGGCTCCGGAGGCAGCGGTACTCAAGGCGCCTTGCGTCAGCAGCAGGTAGTCAGCACCCATGACCGTGTCCGGCAAGTGAGCTCAGGCGGCGTGCCCTTCGATCCATTCGGGCAGGTCGGCAACCGATGCGAGGACGTCGTTGGCTCCGGCATCGAGCAGGACCTGGTCGGCTCGGGCGACGGCGGCCTGTTGTGCGTCGGGATCGAGTTGGTCCCAGTCGGCCAGCGACAGTCCGACTTCGCTGCCGGTCTGCGTGATCCCGATCGTCGTCACGCCGGCGTTGATCCCGGCCTGGATGTCAGGCACCGTGTCGCCAACCTTGAGTACGGACGAGGGAGGGAAGACGCCCAGTTGTTCCATGTTCCGAAAGATCATCCAGGGTGCCGGTCGCCCGGCCGGCACTTCGTCGGCACAGACCGCAGCTTCGGGTCGATACCCCTGCTTGGCAGCGGCTGCGATCGTCGGATCGGCAACGACCCTGGGGTACCCGGTTGTCGAGCCCACGGCAATCCCTCGGCTCTTGAGCCAATCGAAGCACTCCCAGACGCCGAGGATCAGGTCCGAGAGTTGCTGAGCCTGTTCGACCTGCAGTGGAGTGAAGGCCTGGTAGAGCGCCTCGACATCGTCCTCGCACCAGTCACGGCCGTGCTGGAGTTTCCATTGCGAGGCGGCGGTTTCGAGCCCGAACAGGTTTCGGATGTGATCCTTCTTGTGCAGCCCCATCGGGCCACGGATCTCCTGTTGAGTCAACTCGACCCCATGGTCCAAGAACGCCGCTCCGAAGGCGTGGACCGGTGCGAGGCTACCGTGGTCGACGGTCGTGCCGGCCCAGTCGAAGATCACCAGCCGGATGGGGTCGAAGGTGGAGGCGGACGCGCTCACGGTTGTGCCAGCATCGAAGGGTTGACGAGATCGAGGAAGTGATCGAGTGATGGGGTGGCCAGGCCCGGTTGCTTAGCCAGGTCGTCCCAGCCCCGCAGCCGAACGGCCGACTCACTGTACGGTGTTTCACGAAACGCGGCCACTTCGTTCTTTGTGAACGGTCCGCCCTGGAGCGATAGGCTCAGTTGCGACGCGGCGGAGAGCTGTGCGTGGTAGTCGGCGTCGACGGCGCACAGGAATCGCTTGGCCGGGACGTGCAGGCGAACCGGTTCACTGATGGCTGGGATGAAGCCGGCATCGCCGACCAGCCACCTGGCACCGGCCAGTTCGTGGACGTCGTCGATGCCCCGCTCTGCACAGTCGTCGCCCAGGTCGTGCAGCAGGTGCCCCACGTCGTGCAGCAACGCGGCCACGATTTCCTCCGGCGGACGACTCTGCTGCTCGGACAGTTGGGCCGTCTGGAGAGCGTGTTCGAGCTGCGTGACGGCTTCGCCTGCGTAGAGTTCGTCGCCGTGTTGGTCGAAGAGTTGTCCGAGCCGGCTGACGAGTGCCGGGACACCTTGGCCGGTGGAGGGTTCGGAGGTCATGGCGGAGGTTCCGAAGAGGGGTCTGAAGCAGTGCGTGCGGTCTGGTCGAGACGTCGTTCGTTGAGTCGCCAGTATGCGATGGCTGATCCCAGGGCCAATATGGCGACAATACCGAGTCCGCGGAACGCGATGGCCCATCCATATCGCTCGGCGAGGACACCAATGGCGTAGCCCGAGAGTATGGCACCTCCGTAGCCGGCGGCATCGCTGATCCCCGAGACGGTGCCGCTGGCCTGTTTGCCGCCGATATCGAGTGCCATGACTCCCGACAGGTAGCTGTAGGGGCCCAGCAGGAAGAACGAGACCAGGCACAGCAACAGGACAGCGAGAACGGGTCGTCCCGCGAGGTCGACGGTACCCAGCAGGAACAGCGCGACGATCAGTCCGCAGATCGACGGGACCATGATGCGGCCGTGACGACCTCGGAGGCGGTCCGAGAGCACTCCGGCCAAGAGAGCCGACACGGCTCCGACCAGCGGGAAGCAGAGGCTGGCGGCTGCGGCCTGTCCCGGCGTGAGTTTCGTCTCCTCGCTGAGGAACGTGGGAGACCAGAAGTTGAATGTCTCGCGGATCAGAGTCAGGCCGAAATTAGTCAGGCAGACGGTCCAGAACAGTGGGCTGCGGGCCAGCGGGCCCAGCAGCTCTCCGAGCGACACACGAGATGTCCGCTGTCCGTCCTCACCGTAGATGTTGTTGGCATTGGCCAGCGGTTCGGCGGCGCCGATATGTGAGGGAGCGGGCTTCAGCATTCTCACCATCACCAGACCGATCACCAGGGCCGTACCGGCTGCGACCCAGAACACCGATCTCCAGTCGTTGAGTTGTGCCAGTCGGGGCTGAGTCTCGCCGAGTCGAATCACTCCACCCAGGTACGCGCGCGACGCCGCGTCTCCGACAAGAAAGCTGCACGACAGAAATGCCATGACGGTGGCGTGGCGGGACACCGGGAACCATCGCGAGGCGATATTGACCAGGGCGACCCAGCCGGTGGACTGGAAGAGGCGGTTGAGTGCCCAGATGCCCACGAAGGCGCCGATCCCGGCCAGGGTCCAGAGGTTGCCCGAGAGTGCAAATGCGACGGTGCAGAGGACCGATGCGAACAGTCCGCCCAGGAACAGCGGTCGGCCGCCGAATCGGTCGGCCAGCAGTCCGTTGATGACCTTGCCGATCGCATAGGTGGCCACGCCGGCCGAGGCGATCAGCCCCATGCCCTCCTTGGTCAGACCGCGATCGCCGTACTCGGCCAGCAGCAGCGGAGTGGCGACCGAGAGATTCGAGCGGCAGATGTAGTAGGCGGCATAGCCGGAGAACAGTGACCCGGCCGTGATCCACTGCCACCGTTTCAGCGAGGGAGTCGAGTTCACGGAGTCTGTTGCACCGGGCGGAAGGTGTGAGGTGTCGGAGGGTCAGGCCAGCAGTTCGGTGAGTACGCGGCCGTGGACGTCGGTGAGGCGGAAGTCGCGACCGGCGTGGTGGTAGGTCAGCTGCTCGTGATCGAAACCCATCAGGTGCAGCATCGTGGCGTGCAGGTCGTGGACGTGCACCTTGTCCTCGACCGCGCGGTATCCAAATTCGTCGGTGGTGCCATGGGTCATCCCGCCACGAATGCCACCGCCGGCCAGCCAGACCGTGTAGCCATGGTGGTTGTGGTCTCGGCCGGTGGGCTTCCGCTTGGAATCCAGCGGGATCTCCACAGCCGGCGTCCGCCCGAATTCGCCACCGCAGATCACGAGCGTCTCTTCGAGCAGCCCGCGTTGAGCCAGGTCGGTCAACAGGGCCGCGATCGGTCCGTCGGCTTCACGGCCGAGCTTGGCGTGCGCGGTGGCGATGCCTTCGTGAGAATCCCACGGCTGAACGTCGCCGTGGTAGCACTGCACGACGCGGACTCCCCGTTCGACGAGGCGGCGGGCCATCAGAAGTTGCCGGCCGTGGATCTTGTCGGTGCCGTACAGTTTGTGGATCGACTTGGGCTCGCGACTCACGTCCAGAGCGTCGGTGGCTTCCAACTGCATCCGGAAGGCCAGCTCGAATGACTCGATCCTCGCTTCCAGCAACGGGTCCTCTCGCCGTGTCTCGCGGTGCCGGCGGTTCAGCTTCGCCAACAGGTCCAGCTGCTGACGCTGGGCCGCCCGGGGCAGGCTCTTGTTGCGGATGTTGGAGATCAGGCTCTGGACGTCTTTTTTGCGGGTGTCGAGGTAGGTGCCCTGGTAGACGCCGGGCAGGAATGCGGAACGCCAATTCGAGAAGTCGGCCACGGGCAGGCCGGGGCAGAGCGTGACGAAGCCGGGCAGGTTCTGGTTCTCGGTGCCCAGTCCGTAGGTCAGCCAGCTGCCATAACTGGGTCGCGAAAGTCGCTCGTCGCCGCAGTTCATCAGCCTCATGCTCTGTTCGTGGTTGGGCGTGTTGGAGTGCATCGAGCGGATGACGCACAGCCGGTCGGCGTGCCGCGAGGCGGTTTTCTCGAACACGGTGCTCGACCACAGACCGCTCTGGCCGTATTGCTGGAATCGAAACGGTGAGGCCAGTGCGACACCGGTCTCCCGTTCGGTGGTTAGGTTGCCCGTGGGGATCGGTTGGCCCCCATGACGATCCAGCAGCGGCTTGGGGTCCCAGGTGTCGACCTGCGAGGGGCCTCCGTTGAGGTAGATGTGGATGATGTGCTTGGCACGTGGGCCGTGGTGCCCGGAACGGGGCGAGAGGGCCGAGGGCCGGGCTTCGAGCAGGCCGGGCAGTGCGAGAAGTCCGAGCCCGGTGCCGAGCGTGGCCAATACGTCTCGACGCGAGCCTGCCGCGGTCGAGAGTTGATGGAATCCGGTCACCGCCAGCGTCCTCAATCGACAAACATGAACTCGTTGGTCATCAGCAGCACCTGAGCATACTCAGCCCAGCCACGGGCCTCTGTGAATGCCGAGCCCAGGCGAGTCTCTTCGGCAGTCGGGTCACGCCCCAGGGCCAGGCGGTAGATCCTCGCGACACGACGGATTACGTCGGGGTCCTTCGATTCACTCCGCCGGGCCAGTTCCCGGGACGTGCGGGTAACGAATTCGGAATTCAGCATGAACAGCTGTTGTTGCGGGACCGTGGTCACCAGCCGGCGTGCGGTCGAACAATCGGGAGTGGCGAAATCGAAGTTGCGGACAATATCGGGGATGTCTTGCCGCTCGACGATCGCGTAGACCGTCCGGCGTCGGTTCTCTGGCGAGGTGATCGACTCGGGGCGTCCGAACATGGTGAGGTCGAGTTGACCGGAGACCCAGAGCAGGGTGTCGCGGAGTGATTCGAGGTCGAGTCGGCGGCGGTGAGATCGCCACAGATGACGATTGGTGGGGTCGGCGGCGAACTGGGCTGTGAATGGCCTGGTCGGTGGCACGAGCGACGTGCGTTGCCAGGTGCGGGACGAGAGGATCAGGCGATGCAGTGGCTTCAGCCTCCAGCCGCCCCGGACAAGACGGTCGGCGAGGAAGTCGAGCAACGGCAACTGGGCGGGCTGTTCGGCCTGGAGACCGAAGTCGCTGGGCGTCTCGACGAGCGGTTCGCCGAAGTGGTGCATCCAGACACGGTTGGCGAGTACTCGGGCGGTGAGCGGATTGGCGGGCGAGGTGATGGCACGTGCGAGGTCGAGGCGGCCGGATCCATTGGCAAAAGCCGCCGATCCGGGCCCGACGAGGACTTCGAGAAAGCGCCGCGGAACGGTGCGGCCCGGCAGCGTCGGATCACCACGGCGGAAGATCACCGGTGAGACCAGCTCGTCGGTGTCTCGCAGGGTCATCGCCCGGGCGGCGGCGTGGGGCGACTTGACCGCCAGCAGGTCGAGAGCCCGAACCAACCCGCGGTAGCTGTCCTTTTCCTTGCGGGACATGTAGTACCAGGTCTGGCGGAGTGGGAACCTGGGCGGGCTGGTTCGTCCGGCCAGGATGGCTCGCAGCGGATCGGTGTCGGGCAACTTTTCGTCCGCCGCAGCCTTCAGAAGTGCATTTGCGTAGATCGCGACCAGGTCTGACACGGTGCGCGGAGGCGATGCGGCGAGTGCTGTCAGCAGCCTGGGGTCGACTCCGCGAGTCTTCCAGGCGTCGAGCAGGCCATCGAGGGCGGGGAGATCGGTTTGTGAGAGCGAGGTGCGGACGGTGATGAGATCGTGCCAGGGGGCGAAGACCGGGTCGGTGGGCTTGGATCTGGCGGCGACCAGCAGCCGCCAGCGATGGACGATCTGCGGCCGCAGCTGCTTGGGGAGCAACGACAGGAAGAAGATCGACGTTTCGTTGATGTCGGCCCTGGTGGTGGCGACTTTCAGCAGGTAGCGAGCGGTTCGCGACCGAGCGGTCGCCATCAGTGCGACGTGCTGGTCGGACAGCATCTTGCGGACCTCGACCAGCTTGGCCTGGTGATCGGTCTCGAACTTCCGGCCCGCCTCAACGGGAGTCTGGATCCGCGGCCGATCGACCGGTTCCTCGCTGCTGGCGAAGACTCCGTACAGCGAGTAGTAGTCGGCGGTGGGGATCGGGTCGAACTTGTGGTCGTGACACCGTGCACAGGCGACCGTCAGTCCGAGCAGGCCTCGAGTGACCACGTCGATCTGGTCGTCGATGATGTCGTGGCGATTGCGGTCGAACATGCGGCCGAGCGTCAGGTATCCCATCGCGGCCAATTCGGGAGCATCCCCGCGCAACCCCAACTGATCGGCCGCAAGTTGCTCGTGGACGAAACGGTCAAACGGCTTGTCCTGGTTGAACGAGCGGATGACATAGTCGCGGTAGGTGTAGGCGAAGGGCCGCAGCCGCGTGTCGCCGTACATCAGCACGCCGTCCTTGGTGTCGGCGTAGCGGGCGACATCCAGCCAGTGTCGCCCCCAGCGTTCTCCGTAGTGGGGGGAGGAAAGGAGCTGGTCGGCCAATGCATCGAGCCCCTTGTCGGCAGCCAGCTTCTGCTGAGCGGGTGTCGGTGGAAGCCCATGCAGGTCATAGCTCATGCGGCGGACGAGCGTGGCCAGGTCGGCGGGTCCCACCGCCCGATAGCCGGACGTCTCGAGGCTGAGATCAACCAGGGCGTCGATCGGATGAGTTCCGGCCGGGACCGAAGGGGGCCGGACGGGTCGAAATGACCAGTGGTCCTGGGCCTGCAGCGTTCCCAGCCCCACCACGAGGGCGGCGATGGCACGCAGGACAATTGTCAGCCGGTTCAGACGCATGGAGGTGGTGGCATGTGGACGAGGAGATGACCAGGTCGCTGAGAATCGCGCTGACCCACGCACCTGCCTGCTCGGTCACGCTATCCTATCCTAGTGCATCAGAAGTCGGGATGAGAGATCAGAGACCGGCGGAGTGTGGCTGAGGGGGCTGCGTGCAAGAGGCACGTCAACGGATTGCAGGTGACCAGTGACACATTCCGGCCTGGATCCTGCCGGCGCCATTGCGATCGTGCTGGGAACGGCTCAGGACGGTGCGGTTCCGCAGTCTGGCTGTGGGTGTTGTGCCTGTCTGGCGGCACGAGTTGACCCGGCCCGGGCCCGGCGACCCAGTTGCCTGGGGCTGCTCGAGGAGGCCAGCGGGTCACGCTTTATGGTTGATGCCACGTGGCAGTTTCCCGATCAGCTTCAGGCTCTGAACGCGGCAGTCGGCCAACCGGCTGTCGGACCGCCTGACGGGATCCTCTTGACCCACGCCCACGTGGGTCACTACGCCGGGCTGGTGCATTTGGGTCGGGAGGTGATGGCGAGTCACGAGGTGCCGCTGTGGGTCATGCCGCGGATGGCGGAATTCCTTTCGAGCAACCAGCCCTGGGCGTCGCTGGTCGAGGACCACAACGTCGTGCTGCAGGAACTCACGGCGGATCGCCGAGTTGAGTTCGGGAGCGGGCTGTCGGTGCGGCCGGTGCCGGTTCCTCATCGCGACGAGTTGTCCGAAACGGTGGCCTTTGAGATCACCGGTCCGTCTCGACGCGTGCTGTGGCTGCCCGACATCGATGTCTGGGACGAGCGACTCGGATCGTGGTTGGCCGATGTTGACGTGGCGTGGCTGGATGGCACGTTCTTTAGTGACGCCGAGTTGCCCGGCCGGGATATCCAGCAGATCCCTCATCCCCGAGTCAGTGAGCACCTGCAGGAGTACTCTCGGTTGGCCGACGAGGCGGAGGTCGATCTGCGGTTGATTCATCTCAACCACAGCAACCCGCTCTGCGATCCCGGTTCGCCGGAATCTCTGCAGGTCGAGGCTTGCGGGGTGAAGGTCGCGGCCGAAGGCGAACGCGTGCAGCTGTGATGTCCGCGGCTAGCCCGCCTGCGGCGGGTTGAACAATCCGTGCAGCCTGGCCGTGCAGCCTGTTCGTCCCGTGGTCCGCCGCAGGCGGATCATCCCGAGCGCAGCGAGGGATGACACTTGAGTTGCTGTTTCCGGAAGAGCCTGAGCTATTCAACCCGCCGAAGGCGCGGGCGACATTTGGTAGCCCGGGGTGGAAACCCCGGGACTCCAACACGCCCCCCTTCCCCAACACACCTCCCACCCAAGCTCCGCCGGAGGCGGACCGACCGACCGTAGCCCGGGGTGGAAACCCCGGGACTCTTGTGTAGTACAACGAGGGTTTCCACCCCGCGCTAAGACATGCCGGCCCCACCACAGGCGGGGACTCGGTATTGGGTACGGCGATGGCTCCGATCTCAAAATGACCACAAAGTTAATCCGCCGCAGGCGGGCTAGGTCCGCCAGAACGTCGACTTGCGTGTCGAGCGGTACTTGATCGCCAGGTGCGGCGTGTCGAGCCGTTTCTGTTTCTGGTACAGCGACTCGATGCCCGCGGCGGTCATGCCCGTCGTCAGCAGAGTGCGCTCGACCGGGTACGGCGATTTGCCCGTGCGGAACAGTGTCTCGATGTGGTGCACCAACGGGTTGAAGAAGTTCCTCATCGCGTAGTACGGCAGGTAGACGAGCGTCGAGAAAATCTCGTCGTTTTTCATGCGAACGGCGACGGGGGTGTCGCTGAGGATTCCCTCCTCACGCGGTTTGCCCTGGAATCCCAATGCGGTGGCTCGGGTGCCATCGCGGTAGGCAAAGCGGTAGGCGTAGGAATGGGGAGCCATCCGCTTGATGTCGGCGAGCTTGGGAAGCACGACACCGTAGTTATCGCGTACGACGCTGAGCATATTGCTGCGGGTGAGGGCTGTTTCCATCAACTGCGGGTCCCAGCCGCCCTGCTCCCATGACCCCGCTTCCATCGCCTTCCAGAACCTCTCGCCCCGCAGTGCTTCGACCCACTGGATCCCGGTTTCACCGTGGTCGCGTCGTTCGATGATCGCCTGCATCGCTTCGATGGTGTGGATGTCGCCTCCGTCGATCCCACCGGGTCGCATCACCAGCGACTCGCGGATTTTCGCTTCCCAGGGCAGGTCGATCGCGGGCATGCGACGTGCGACCGGCAGCGAGGACCCGGCCATGAAGCCGAAGTCCATGCTGCGTGCGGTGTCGTACATCTTGCGGGCCCATTTCCAGTTCCACGAGAGGTGTTTGTCGTTGAAGACCGGCGCGGTACGGCGCGTCTTGCGGAACACGTCGACGATCTTCTGGAAGTACTCGTACCGCGGATACAGCTTCTGGCCTCGCTCGTTGACCGGGTAGTCGCCGTGTTCTCCGATCA
>CAUZEQ010000139.1:0-12377 GCA_963578885.1 Planctomycetota bacterium | reverse complement strand
GACCATCACCTCGTTCATGTCGACGCTGTCGAATCCGTTCCTCAGGCCCTTCGGCTTGGCGTAGGGGACGGCGTTCTTCTTGTCCCGAGCCATCCCGGCCGCGGTGATCGGCTTTTTCGGAGGTGCCGCCGCGGCAGGAGCTACCGACCCCAGTGCCAGTGTCCCCATCACTCCCAGCGTTGATCCGGTGAACGTGCGTCGGTCCATGATTCTCCTCGTCTTTATTTAGGCTCGGGTCAGCTTGCTGTCATCGCCCGATGACGTAACCGTGCGGATCCACGTCCTCACGCAAGACCTGCAATTCCCGCTCTCCGGGAGGTTCGGTCCCGGTCAACTCGTTGGCAGCACCGATTTCAAAACCGGTATTCTGCTGGACGTCTTCAAGCGTCACACCTGGATGCAGGCTCAGCACCTCCATCCTCCGTGTCTCGTCGTGGAAGCCCAGGATCGCCAGGTCGGTGATCACCCGGTAGGGCCCGGTCCCCGGCATCAGCCCCGCCGCCTCGCGGGCACCGGGTCCGTCGAGGTATCCGGGAGTGGTCACGAAGTCAAGTTGTTCGACAAACCGCCGGGGATCGTGAACCGTCACCACCAGCGTCCGCCAGCACAGGCTCGCCAGGTCATTGGCTCCACCACTTCCGGGGAACCGCACCCGGGGATGGGCGTAGTCGTCGCCGATCATGGTCGAGTTGAGATTTCCGTAGGGGTCGATCTGGGCACCGCCCAGGAAGGTGTAGTCCATCATCCCCCGCTGACACGTCTCCATCACGTCGCACATGCTCGTCGCCATCAACCCGCGATAAAACGTCCTCGAATCGCCGACGCTGATCGGCATGGTCGGCAGCTGAGGCGCCACGCCACCGGCCTCGAAGAAGACAGTCAGGTTCGGAGCGTCCAGCCGCTGGGCGAGCATCGCCGCCGCACAGGGGACCCCGGTCCCCACGGCCACCGTCCGCCCGTCCTCGAGCAGCCGCGACGCACAGGTCACCATCAGCTCCATCGCGTTGTAGTCACCGGGTGTATCGGGCATGGTCGAAGGGCTAACTGCCTTGGTCCTGGGGAGAGTCCATGAACTCGAGACGTCTGAGTTCTTCGAGCCGATCGAGTCCACCGGCACGGCGGACGTATTCCTGGTGGTCGGAGACCTCGAAGATGTGGTGGTCGAGAAACCGAGGGTACTCGTCGAGATCCTCCTCGACGTCCAACCATTGCCGGATGTGTACCTCATCCGAGTAGTACTCGTAGGGCATGTTCCCCGGGTAGCTGCCCAGGGGCACTTCGCAGACGGCATCGACGCAGTAATAAGGAATGGCGGTTCGAGTCGGGTTGGATCGGATTTCGTCGTTGGTGATCAGCCGCTCGCAGCTGATGATCAGCCGCTTGGCTGCTCGGGCCACGTCCAGGTCGGCCACGCTGATGCCCTCGATCCGACAGTTCCCAAACGGATCGGACTCGTGGACGTGGACCACGGCCAGGTCGGGATAGAGTGCCGGCACGGCGACCAGTTGTTCGCCGGTGAACGGGCACTCGATCTTCCTGGCGGCACTGTGCCGCATGGTGTCGGTGCCGAGCATGCTGTGAGCCGGCAGGAAGGGGACCCCCATTGCCGCCGCCCGGAATCTCAACGCCATCGTGTAATTGGACCAGTCGGTGAATTCGACCTCGCCCGATTCCATCACCCGGCGTGCCTGCCGCGACATGCCTCGAGCCTCCAGCCCCACGACGTAGGCGTTGTCGACCCGAGCCAGCATCTGGCCACGGCCGGTCAGGTTGCCGGCACAGATGATCTGGAAGTCGTGAGTCGAGGTGTGGCCGGCGAATCCGAGATCCTGGCAGTTCTGGCGAACGATCTCGTGCAGGACCGCCGTGGGAATCCGATCACCGCCGAAGCCGCCGATGGCGAGGTAGTCGCCATCACACAGCAGCGTGCTGACCGCCTCGGTAACGCTCATGACCTTGTCGGTCATCGCCCGCGACTTCTGCTGGAAGTGGGCTCGAGCGGCGATCGAGGAAGGGTCGGTGAAGAGCCGGCCGGAACCGTGTTCGAGCGTGTCCATCGCGATTCGGCTGTCCGGGAAGTGTCTCTGTATCTCTGGAAAACGGCTCAGGCTAACACGAGCGGGGTGCGGATTCCCAGTGAGTGGGGGTAGAGGGGACAGGCACCTTCGGAGCCAGTCCCTGGTCTAGCGTTTGCGATACTTCGGAGGCTTGGGCACCGGTCGTGGGTCCTTCTTGATTTCTTTGAGCAGGTGTTCGACTGCGGCGTCGAGTTGAGCGTCCCGGCCTCCAAACGTCACGTGCGGCAGGTTGTCGACGACCACATCCGGATCCACCCCGTGACCCTCGATCAACCACTCCCGCTCGGGACCGTACACACCCGTCTGGGCGGCCGAGGCGAACCCGCGATCGACCAGCCGGTTGTTGATGCTCAACCAGATCTCGCCTCCCCAGGTCCGCGTCCCGATCACGCGTCCCATCCCCAGCCGCCGGAATCCCTCGGTGAATGCTTCACCATCCGACGCGGTCTTCTCGTTGCACAGCACCACCATGTGACCTCGGAAGGCGTACTGCATGTTCCAGTACGGCTTGCCGACTCGAGGCTTCCAGTAGAACCAGGCCTTGCGGAGCAGCTTTTCGAGGATCCAGCTGTCGATGTTGCCGCCGCGGTTGTGTCGGACATCGATGATCAGGCCCTGACGCTGAAAGACCGGGTAGTAGTGCCTGGCCCACTCGGCAATGTTCGTCCGCCCCATCGCTCGCAGGTGAACGTAGCCGACCTTGCCCTTGCCCGACTCTTCGACCGCCAGCCGCCGAGTGTACTCCCACTGGTCGTAGCGGAGATCGGTGGCGCGGGTGGCAGAGATGGGTTCAACGATCACTCGCCGCGACGCCTTCGCCTGCGGGTCACGAACCGAACACAGCACCTTTCGGCCCGACATGTTTCTCAGCAGCACGTTGATGTGATCGACCGATAGCGTCGGCACCCCGTTGATCGATTCGATCACGGCACCCGCTTCCAACTCGACACCCGGCTTGGACAGCGGTGAGACCTGTTCGGGCAGGTCGGGGTCCGAGCGGTAGACATGCTCGACCACGTACCCGCCCCGCATTGCATCGCGGCGGAGCACCGCGCCGAGTTGACCGATCGACACGCCGCCCTCGGCCTCCCGATGATCTCCACCGCGGACATAGATGTGCAGCGCCTCGAGTTCTCCGACCATCTGCTCGATCAGGTCGTTCAACTCCGCGCGATCGGTCACGCGGTCGACCAGCGGCAGGTGACGGGCGAGCACTTCCTTCCAGTCGACACCGTGCATGTTGGGGTCATAGAAGTAGTCGCGTTCCATTCGCCACGCGTCGACGAACATCTGCCGCCACTCGTAGGTCGGATCGACCGACACCCGCCAGCCCGAGAGACTGACTCGCGACTTGGACAACGACTTGGGAGCCGCTCCCGACGCAGCAAAGACCAGCAGGTCGTCGCCCTTGTGCACCAGCACCTTCTTGAGGTTCCCGGAAACGCGGAACGACTTGATGTCCGAGAGCACCGTCGCCGACTCGGCATCCGCCTCGCGCTTGATCGCCCGCAAGGTCAGCGTCCGCTTCTTCGTCGTCGACCTCGACACGAAATACAGGTGCTTGTCGGTCGCGGCCAGAGTCGTGTAGTTGCCCGCAGAAACCGGGACCCGGGTGATCCGGGCGCTGATGCCGTCGAGGTCGATCGAGACGGCCTCCACGGCGTCGGCCTTCGGCTTGTCCTCGCTTTTCGGCTTGTCCTTTTCGACCGGCTTGTCGTCACCGAGATCGTCGGCCGCCTGGAACACCGACCTCTGCTTCTTGCGGAGCGAGAGTTCAAAGACCTGGGTGGTGTTGTCGAAGAACGGTTCGGGTTGTCGCGGTCCCCACGGACTGGTCACCAACGACTCGAAGTTGCGATCAGAAAGGAAATACAGGAAGCGACCGTCGGGGCTCCAGGTCGGCGAGTAGCTGTCGTAGCGATCCGAGGTGACAGCGGTGTCCGACTTCTTCTCGACGTTGTAGAGGTGGACCCGGTCGTTGCTGTTCTCGGCAGCCACCACGAAGGCCAGCCAGCGGCTGTCCGGCGACCACGACAGCCACGAGAAGTTGTAGTTGTCGGATCGGGCGATCCGTCTCGACTTCCCACCGGCCACCTCCAGCAGGAACAACTCGTAGTTCTTGTCTCGGTAGGCCACGAACTTGCCGTCGGGGCTGGGAACCGGGAAGTAGCGAAACACCTTGCCGTCGTCGCTGAGTTTCCTGGCCGGGTCGATTCCGTTGGTCGGCAGTTGATAGAACTCGAATTCCCCGCTGGCATCCGACAGCGCCAACAGCGACTTGCCGTCGTGGCCGAAACGGGCACCGCGGAAGCGGGTCCCGGGGCTCCGGGTCAGGTGGATCCGCCGGCCGGGTTTCGTCGGCAGGATGAAGATGTTGCCGCGAGTGGTCACGGCCACTCGGTCGCCGTCGGGTGAGATATCCAGGGCGGTGAGGAACTCGATGGGCTTCTCGATCCACTTCTCACGCGTCTGGTCGAAGTCCGATGGAAGAGTGATCTCGATCTTGCGATCGGTCTGCTCACCGATGTCATAGACCCTCAGGTCCGCTCCCCACTGGTAGACGATGCGGCCTTCAGAGAGTGAGGGCCTGAGCACGTCGAATCCTCGATGCCGGGTCAGTTGCACCGGCTTGTCCGGCGGCCCGTCTCCGGCCTTCATCACCCACAGGTTCATCGTCCCATCGCGGTCGGTCGCAAAGTAGAGGTGGTCCTTCCACAGCATCGGTTCGCGACTGGTCCCGACGTAGTCGGCCGTCAGCGGTATCGCTTCGGCCTCTTCGGCTCCTTCGGAGCGGAATCGCCAGATCGTCTCAGCCGTGCCGCCCTGGTACCGCTTCGTGCTGCTGCCCTGCTTGCTCAGCCGGGTGAAGAACATCGTCTTGCCGTCGGGGCTCCACGAGGCCTGGCTGGCCTGCTCCAGCGGAACGCGGTTGATGGCGAGCGTCTGGGGGTGCACCAGCACAATCTGGGTATTGGGCAGGGTCGAATAGTGGCGAGTGGCATAGGCGACCCGGCTGTCGGGTGTCCAACCGATGACTCGTGACGATTCTCCGTCGTAGGTCAGTCGTTTCGGGCGTCCGCCGGAGAGCGGCATCACGTAGACCTCGCGAGTCCCCTCGTAGGCAGCCGAAAAGGCAACGAGCGTTCCGTCGGGCGAGATCCGCGGGTGGGTCTCCTGTGCCAGGTGAGTGGTCAGCCGGGTGGCTCGGCCACCGGACAGCGAAACCGTCCACAGGTCGCCCTCGGCGGTGAAGACCACCGCCTGTTTGCGGACGCTGGGGTAGCGGAAGTATCCTCTCGGCCCGGCGGCCTGCAGAGAAGACATGACCAGGCCAACCATCATCAGCCACGCGCAGCCGTTACGCAGTTTCATCGTTGTCGTCCTTCCCGGTTTTAAAGAGAACTCCCGACGTCGATCACCAGGGCCAGTACACCACGATCGCCACTCCGACGACACCGACGATGATGTTGGCCACCGCCACCCAGACCGGCTTGCGAGCGTGCCGCATCGCCGTGCGGTTGTCGACATCATCACCGCGTTGCGGAGAGGTGCCTTGAGACTTCTTGAAGGTGGCGGCGACATCGATCATGCCCAGCACCACGATCAGGATCATCAGCGAACGACCGGCCCAGGCCCGATCGTCGATCAGCACGCAGACCCAGCCACCCAGCACGGCGGCGATCAGCCCCAGCACCAGCGACAGCAGGTTCCATGTCAGCGTGACCTCATAGGTCCCCGGCCGGAACGCTCCATTGGGGCCCACCAGTTTGTAGGCGATCGTGAACGTGACCATCACGAACACGCCAATCACCAGGTACGCGGCAACGACTGCGGCAATGGGTTCCCAACTCATCGAATCGGCCCCCCGCAGCTACGACAGCATTTCGCGGACCTTCAGCAGCAGCTTTTTGGTCGCATGCACACCGGCCACCTCGGACAGCTTCCCACCCTCGTACTCGATGCCGACATAGTCGCTGTACCCGGCCGCGACGACGATCTTCATCATCTTGACGAAGTCGGTCCTCGTCTCGTTGCCCGCCTCGTCGAAGTCGTGAGACTTGGCACTGACCGACTTGGCGAACGGCATCAGCTCGCGGACGCCCGTGTAGCGGTCGTACTTGCCGAAGTTGCCGAAGTCCGGCAGCGTACCGCAGTTCTTCAACTTGACGGTCTTCATGACTGCCGAGAGCCACTTGCCGTTGGACGAAAGTCCCCCGTGGTTCTCGACGATCACGTTCATCTTGATCGTCGCGGCGAATTCGCTGAGTCGCCTCAGGCCGTCTGCGGCCAGCTTCAGCTGCTCGTCGTAGGTCCCCTTCGACCGGGCGTTGACGCGGATCGAATGGCAACCGAGCTGCCTGGCGGCTTCGACCCACTTCTTGTGGCGTTCGACGGAGTTCTTCCGCTTGGCGAGGTCGGGATCGCCGAGGTTGCCTTCGCCATCGATCAGGATCACCGTAGCACCGACACCGGCATCGTCGGCCCGCTTCCGCATCTGGCCGATGTAGGTCTTGTCCTTGGCCCTGGCGAAGAACGGCCGGTTCCAGTACTCCACTGCATCGATGTCGAACTCCTTCCTGGTGAAGGAGGTGAAGTCGATGTTGTCAAGTTTCTTGCTGGCGATGGTGCGGTGCAACGAGTACTGGGTGAGCGAGATCTTGTAGAGCGGTTTCTTCTTGTCAGCGGCGATGATACCGGAGGGCAGGGCGAGTCCGGCGGCGGCGAGTGAGGACAGGGCGAGGAAGTCGCGGCGGTCGATCGAATGCGTCATGGGTGCTTCTTTCAAGTGAGGCGTGCTCGGTTGGTGGCTGGTCATTCTAACCAATTACCCGGGGTTTCGACCCCGGGATCCCCTACGCGAGCGCCCCCCCCACCACCCCACGCAATCAATCACCCAGCCTCCGCCCTTGGCGGGGCCGTCCTGACCTGGCCCGAGGTGGAAACCCCGGGTCGTTCACACAGCTTGCCGCCGCTTCTCACTGTGTGGTAGCCTCAGGTCTATTGCGTCACGCCCGGAGTCGGTCATGCTCTCATTCGGCAGCTACCAGGCCCGCGACTGCCAGGGCGTTTCCCGACGCTCGTTCCTCAAGGCGTCTGCCGCATTGCCCTTCGCCGCCGGCCTGGCAGGCATCGATCCTCGGGTGCTCGCCGCCGAGGCACCCAAGGCGAAGTCGGTGATGCTGGTCTGGTTGATCGGAGGACCCAGCCACCTGGATCTCTTCGATCCCAAGCCCAGGGCCCCCGACCTCTACCGCGGCCCGTTTGCCGCCATCGACACCCGCACACCCGGGCTGCAGGTCACCGAACTATTGCCTCGACTGGCCAACCTCAGCAACAAGTTCTCCGTCGTCCGCACCAACATCAACTACAACGGCGGACACCGCGAAGCCGGGTCGATCGGGATGACCGGCTACTCGGCGACCGACGGTGGCGAGGGTGGTGGCGGAGGCCCTCCGGGATATCAGCCTCACTTCGGCTCGGTCCTGGCCCGGCACCGGGCCCGAAATCGACTCGAAGCCGACTCGGTCGATCTCCCCGGATTCATCTCGCTTGCCCGCGGCCCGATCGGCGACGGTGTCGGACCCAACTTCGGCTACGGCGGAGGCGCCTGGGGCAAGGGACACGACCCGTTCATGTTCAGCTGCGAAGAGACCGGCAAGGTGTCGATCCCCGAGCTGAAGCTGATCGAAGGCCTGACCAAGAGCCGGCTGGCCAACCGCCGCGACGTGCTGGCCAAGCTCGATGTGCTGCGTCGTCGAGCCGACCAGTCGGACTTCGAGAAGTGGAACGCCGTCTACAAACGGGCCTACAACCTGATCTCCTCGATCGACGCCAACCGCGTCTTTGACCTCTCGCACGAAAAACCCGCCACCCGCGACGCCTACGGGCACACCTCCTTCGGCCAAAGCGCCCTGCTCGGCCGGCGACTCGTCGAGGCCGGTGTGCCGTTCGTCCAGGTCAACTGGAGCCAGTTCGTCGAAGTGCTGTTTCCCAATCGGGACTACGGCTGGGATACCCACTCGGACAACTTCGGCCTGATGGCCGATTGGCACGGTCCACTGCTGGACCGCACGCTCAGCGCGTTGATCGAAGACCTCGACCAGCGAGGCCTGCTCGAGACGACCCTGGTCTGCTGCATGGGCGAATTCGGACGCACGCCGCGGATCAACAACATTGGATCCCGCGACCACTGGCCCCACTGCTACTTCTCGGTCTGGGCCGGCGGCGGCATCGAGCCGGGACGGGTGATCGGCGAGAGCGACCGCAACGGCGAGCACCCGGCAACCGACCCGGTCACGCCGGCGATGGTCGGCACCACGATCCTCGAACTCACCGGAGCCACCTCCCAGGTCCGAGCCGAACTGAAGGTGCTCGAGGATGGTGGCCACGTGATCGACGGGTTGGTGTGACCGATGACCTCGTGCCGTTCCATCCGCACCGCCGTGCTGCTTTCGGCGCTAGGCCTGTTGGCCTTGCAACCGGTTCGGGCGGCCGAGCCACAACGGGTCACCCGTGACGGGCAGCTGAAGTTCGCTCCCGTCTTCATCGACGGCGGCAAGACACTCGTCTACTCGGCCCACAACCAGCCCAAGCGGGTCTCGATCATCCGGCTCGACCTGGCCACCGGCAAACAGACTCTGCACTACCCGATCGGATCCGACTCGCAGTTCGACATCGCTTTTTCGCGAGACCGCAAGCTCGAGTGCTTTGCCCGCTCGGGAGGACCACGGCAGCTCTCGCTGGTGATCCGCAACCTGGTGACCGGCAAGGACGTCGTCTTCGATCCGCCCGGGGCTCAGCGAAGCACCGTCCGTTCACCCCGATTCACACCAAACGGGCAGCGGATCGTGATGACGATGAATGCACCCGGTGGCCAGCAAATCGTCTCGCTCAATCTCCAGGGCAAGGACGTCCGCAGACTGACCGCCTCCAACGGCATCAACGGCTGGCCCGACATCTCGCCCGACGGCAAGACGATTGTCTTCAGCTCGAGCCGCAACGGAGCCTTGGACCTGTGGCTGATGGACGCCAACGGAGATCGTCAGCGATCGCTGGTGAGGTCCTCGCGGCGAGACATCTACCCGGCGTGGTCACCCGACGGGCAGCGGATCGCGTTTACCAGCGCGAGGGACGGGAACCAGGAGGTCTACATCGTCGACCGCGACGGAGGCAACCTGCGGCGAGTGACACGGCATCCCGAGCGAGACGGTTTCCCGATCTGGCACCCCGACGGCCGCCGCCTGCTGACGATCTCAGAACGAGGCGGCCGATTCGACTTCTACCTCTGGGACACCACCGCCCGGGGTCAGACGCCCGGCACCGGATAACCCTGCTGCTGATCGACAAGGTTCCTCAGCGGTTCACCCGCCTTGTACCGCCCCAGGTTGTCACAGAAAAACCGCACCACGCTGAGCGAACGGTCGTTCGACCAGCCGGCAATATGCGGAGTGAGCACCAGCCGCGGCGTGTCCCACAACGGATCGTCATCGGGCAACGGCTCGATCCTGGTCACGTCCAGCCCCGCACCCGCGATCCGGCCCTCGTTGAGACACTCGATCAACGCCGGCTCATCGATGATCCCACCGCGGGCAATGTTGACGATGATCCCGGTCGGCTTCATCAACGCCAACTGCTCGGCTCCGATCAACCCCTGAGTCTCCAACGTCGCCGGGCAGGCGATCATCACCACGTCGGCCTCGGCACACAGGTCGTTGAGCCGTTCGAGCGGCCACAACTCCTCGACCTCCTCCGGCTTCTCCGGAGCGTGCTTGTCCACTGCAATCACTCTCATCCCAAACGCCGCGGCGATCTTCGCGTAACGCCGACCAATGCCCCCCAACCCGATGACTCCGGCCGTGCGATTGTTGAGATCGTAGGGTGTGAACTGGTCCCAGACGTGGTCCCGCTGGCACTGGCCGAAGTGCTTCAGGTATCTCGAAACCGCCAGCGTCAACGCCCAGGCGGTCTCGACCACCGGTGCCGCATGCAGGCCACTGGCGTTGGTCACCTGCAGACCCATCGCCCGCACCTCGGGTGTCAGCATCATGTCCAACCCGGCCGATGTGGTCTGCATCCACTTCAGGTTCGTGGCGACCGAGAAGACCTCGGGCGAGTGGTACCCGAAAAACACCTCGGCGTCGGGCAACTCGGCCAGCAGTTCCTCGTCACCCTCCGGAAACACCACCGTGTCGTCTCCGGCAGCCTCGTAGATCCATGCATTGTGTTCTTCTTCGAATCCGAGCATGTCGGAGATGACGATTTTCATTGAGAGTTGATCCGGTTAGAAGTTGGAGCGTGATGAAGGATGTGGCCTAGCTGGCTGTTGAATAACACGGACCCTGGGGTCAGACGCCGCCCACAACGGGGTTTGCTCCACCTGTCGCGTTTCACAGGCGGGGCCTGACCCCTTCTTCGAGTTATAACGAGTGCTGGTTGAAAAGGGGTCAGGCCCCGCCTGCGTGCCGTTCTGGGTGGAGCGGGACTTTCTGTGGGCGGCGTCAGACCCCGTCCCATCCCCAAACTTGTGTTTTTCAACCCGCCGAAGGCGGGCTAGGCCAACAGGCCGCGGATGACCTTGCCGTGTACATCGGTCAGGCGGAACTGGCGGCCCTGGTACTTGAACGTCAGGCGCAGGTGGTCGATACCCATCAGGTGCAGGATCGTGGCGTGCAGGTCGTGAATGTGGACCGGGTTCTCGTCGATGTTGTAGCTGAACGGGTCGGTCCGGCCGTACGTCGTCCCGCCACGAACTCCACCACCGGCCAGCCACATCGAGAAGCACCGCGGGTGGTGGTCGCGGCCGTAGTTGTTCGGAGCCAGCTTGCCCTGGCAATACGAGGTCCGCCCGAACTCGCCGCCCCAGATCACCAGGGTGTCCTCGAGCATCCCGCGCCGCTTCAGGTCCGACACCAACGCAGACGACGCCTGGTCGGTCTCGCGGCACTGACCACGGATCCCGCCCGGCAATCCACCGTGCTGGTCCCAGCCCTGGTGATAGAGCTGGATGAACCGCACGCCGCGTTCGGCCAACCGCCGTGCCAACAGGCAATTGGCCGCATAGGTGCCAGGGTTCTTCGAGTCCTTGCCGTATTCTTCGAAGACATGAGCCGGTTCGCTGCTGAGATCGGTTGCCTCGGGAATCGACCTCTGCATCCGATACGCCAGTTCGTATTGAGCGATGCGGGCCTCCAGCAACGGATCTCCCTGATCCTCGCCCGAACCGCCACCTGCCCGCTGGAGTTCGCGGAGCCGGTCGAGCATCAGGCGGCGTGACGTCGCATCCACTCCGTTGGGGTTGGTCAGGTACAGCACCGGGTCCTTGCCCGAGCGGAATCGGACTCCCTGGTACCTCGACGGCAAAAACCCGCTGCCCCACAGCCGCGACAGCAGCGGCTGGCCACCCTTGCCCTTGGTCACCAGCACAACGAACGCCGGCAGGTCCGAGTTCTCGGTGCCCAGGCCATAATCGAGCCACGCCCCCATGCTCGGGCGGCCCGGGAACTGCGAGCCGGTCTGCATGAACGTCACGCCGGGACCGTGGTTGATCGCCTCGGTGTGCATCGAGCGGATGATGCAGATGTCGTCGGCGAGACGGGCCAGGTGAGGCGTCAACTCGCTGATCTCGTTACCGCCCTCGCCATGCCGCTTGAAAGAAAACGACGACCCGGCCAGCGGCAGGCTCGACTGGCTGCCGGTCATCGTCGTCAGCCGCTGCCCCTTCCGCACGCTCTCGGGCAACTCGGTCCCGTGCAACCGCTTCAGCTCGGGCTTGTGATCGAAGAGCTCGATCTGCGAGGGGCCGCCGCTGTTGAACAGGTAGATCACCCGCTTGATCTTGCCGGGCCTGTGAGTCGGACCGAGCACGCCGGCGGCGTGTGCCGACTGATCGGGCTCTTCGGAAAGAGTGCTCGAGAGTGCCAGGGCGCCCAGACCCATGCCGAACCGCTGCAGGAACTTCTGCCGAGTGAGAAGCGCGGGGTGATCGTGACCGGTGCACCGATGGTGTCCGCTCGAGTGTGTCTCGTGTGACATGCTCACTACCTCTTCATCACGCATTCGTCGAAGTTCATCAGCGTGTTGGCCACCATCGCCGCCGCGGCGATCCGCACCGGTGGCAGAGTCTTTTCGATCGCCGCCTTCCCGGTCTTCAGAAACAGATCGGCTCGCTTGGGATCCGCTTCGAAATACTCCAGCTGTTCGGCAAACCCGCGAACCAGGATCTCTCGCTCGCGCTCGGTCGGAGTTCGGCTGGTCAACCGGCGGAACATCTCGACCACCATCGCATCGACATCTTCACCG
>CAUZEQ010000138.1:0-12415 GCA_963578885.1 Planctomycetota bacterium | reverse complement strand
CCGGTCCTGACCACGCTCTGGGTCGGACCCACCCTCTACGACGGGCTCCGCGAAGGAGCGACCGGAGAAAGCGACATGCAGTTCATCATCGACGATGGACTCTTCGCCGATCCCCAACAGACCGAGTTCGAGATCGATCGACACTATCGGCTCGAAGCCTGGAAGTTCGTCCGCACTCAACCCCTGAGTGTCGGCCGATTGACACTGGTCAAGTGCTGGAGGTATCTCAAGCCCTGGCCCAGTGCCCCCGAATTTCAGCGCCCCTGGCAGATCGCCGTGGTGGCCGTGCCGACGCTGCTGCTGTACCTGCTGGCCCTCAGAGGCGCGTGGGCCTACCGGCATGAGCCCTGGGCCTGGATGCTCGTCGCCTTCCCGCTGCTGTACTTCGCCGCCCTGCATACCGTGTTCGTCGGATCTCTGAGGTACCGGGTCCCCGCCGAATACCCGCTCTGGATCCTCGCCGCCGCCGGCTACCTCCGCAGGAGCACGACGTGAAGCGGCCCTGGAGCGAATGGAAGAGAACCCTCTGGGGACTGCTCGGACTGCTGGTCGTTACCGGCACCGCTGCAGCCATCTGGGTCCACCACGTCTGGTCCCACAGCGACCAGCTGCTCTCGCAGGTCGTCCGAGCCAACCTCGACCAACTGGCACCGGGAATCACCGTGCAGTTCAGCTCCTGCCGCTTCGACCTGCTGCGACGGGTTCGAGTCGACGACGTCGAACTGAGCACCCTCGACGGTCAACCGCTGGCCACGATCTTACGCATCACTGTCGCGATCGACCGCCAGGCCCTCGCTCAGCGACAGCAGCTGGTGATCCAGCAGGTCACGCTGCACCAGCCACAACTGCACCTCGCTCGCGACGCCGAGGGTCACTGGAACTGGCAGGACCTCGCCCAACGGTCCATCGAGACCTCTCTGCTGCCGGAATGGACCGTCAAGGACGGTCGAGTCGAACTCAAACTCGCCGGCGATCCACAACCCACCCGCTCATTGGAACACCTCGAACTCAAACTCGTCCCCGCCGGAAGTGATCGCTATGTGCTGGATGGCCGGGCCCAGCTGGGGGCAACCGGGTCGTCCCGCCCCGCCTCCGCACTGACTCTCAACGGTCACTGGCGAGTCGCCGATCACGGTCTCTCGATCCGAGGACAAATCAACGACCTGAGCATCGACCCACAGCTCATGGAATTCGTCGCGGGGCTGACATCCCCGAGCCACGCCGATCCGGCCACCGATGAAGCCACCGATGCAGCCGGACCCACACACACACCGCCACTTGAACTCCGAGACCTAGGCGCCACAGCCCACGCCCACCTCGCCTTTCGCGTGACCCGCTGGCAACCCGATGCCGATTGGGACTACCGACTGCTGCTGAGAGTCAGAGACGGGCAACTGAAACTGCCGCTGCCCTCCCGCACGACCCGCACCCTCGAACGACTCAAAGGACAGGTCTACCTCGATCCCCGACAACTCCAGATCAAAAACCTCATTGGACACGATGGCAACACCACCGTGACGCTCAATGGACTGGTCCCGCGATCGAGTGATCCGCCAGCAGGCCACCTCGATCTGTCCGTCAAAGACGTGACTCTCGACAAGCAGCTCCGCGAGATCCTGCCGCCCGAGTGGCAGGCGATCTTCGATATCTACGGCGTGTCAGGACCGATTGACCTGACGACATCCCTGAGACCGTCGGCAGAGGGAGCGTGGCAGCCTACCGACACGGTCCTGACCGCCAGAGGCTGTCGTGTCCGACACACCCGATTCCCGTATCCTCTCGAACAGGTCACCGGTACGCTGACCCAACAGGGAGCCTCGAAAGACCTGGTGGTCGAAGTCGACGCGGTCGCAGGCGATCGACCCATCCTGTTCCGGGGATGGGTCAAGGACGCCGGCCCCCTTGCGTCCTCGCAGATCGACATCTCGGTCGATCGACTGCCCATCGATGACCAACTCCTGCAGGCAGTCTCACCCGCAGCCCGGCGGTCCCTGCGGGCACTGGCCCTCAATGGAAGCGTGGACGTCCGAGCGCAGCTCAGCCGGCCAAAGGGGCTCGGACGCCCATTGACCACCCGGCTCAGCGGACGACTCAGAAACGCCTCGGTCCGCTTCGAAAGCTTCCCCTGGCCCATCGCTGAGATCGGTGGCGAATTCACCGCAACGATCGAGCCAACGGGATACCACTGGCGATTCGACAAACTCAACGGACGCCACGCCGATGCCTCGGTCTCGGGATCCGGACAATTCGATGGACGACCCGGGGCGCCCGGTCGCCTGGAACTCGATCTCGAGGTCCAACACGTCGCGCTCGACGAGGAACTCCGGCAGGCCTGCTCGAGTGAACTCGCGAGCCTGTGGGATCGGGTCCGGCCCACCGGACGGTTCGACGGGCGGATCGAAGTTCGACGCATCGGGACCGGGAAGGTCCAGGCCTCCATCCCCCGTTTCACCATCGATGACGGGACGCTGCAACTCAAGGGATTTCCCTACAGGCTCACCGACGTCCGCGCGACGGGCAACTATCGACTCACCGACGATCAGCATCGTCGCCTGACACTCAACTCGTTCGCCGCACGACACGGGCCGACTCGAATCACCACTCGCGGAATCCTCGAAATCGACGCCCGCAAGGACTGGATGCTCAGGCTCGATCCGCTCGCCTGCCACGAACTCGTCGCAGACAACGACCTGCTCAAAGCACTGCCGGGACGACTGCGCAAGACCGTCTCCAACCTCAACCCGCAAGGTCCCTTCCACCTCACAGGCCTGATCGAGCTCCGGGGAGCCGGAGACCCGGGCTTTCCCATCACCGCCGCCTGGAACCTCGAAACGCGACTCCCCGACAATCGACTCTCCGCCGGAGTCCAACTCGAAGATGTCGTGGGACGCATCACCAGCCGAGGCAAGTGGTACGGACAACACGCCGAAATGACCGGACACTTCGCGCTCGAATCCGCCAGCCTCTGGGGCTACCGCTTCAAAGACATCCGCGGGCCGTTTCAGTACCGCAACCAGGACCTGCTGATCGGATCCAGCCAGGCCTTCGCGCCCCGTCGCACCCGAATCGACAGACTCTCCATTCCGCTCCAGGAACGTGTCACCGCTCGAGCCGTCGGAGGACTGTTTACACTCGATGCCCAGGCTCGTATCGATCAGCAGTCCAGTTACCACGTCAAGATGAACATGTCCGAGGCCAAGCTCGAACAGTTTGCCAAGCTCTATCTCCGCGATCCCAGGAAACTCAAGGGCGTGATGAGAGGCTGGGTGGACCTGCGCGGCACCGGCAACTCGCCGGCGGATATCACCGGTCGAGGAAAACTGCAGGTCAGCCCGGCAGAACTCTACCATCTCCCCATCATCGTCCAGCTCTTTGATGTCCTCAGTCTCGGACCGCCTCAGCAAACCGCCTTCCGCTACGCGCAGTGTGACTTCGAACTGGCCCGCTCCAGAATCGTGTTCAACAGCATCGACCTCGTCGGCAACTCGCTGCAACTTCGTGGCCGCGGACAGGCCACCTTCGACGGTCGCGTCGGACTCGACTTTTACTCGATGCTCCCCAAAAGTCGACTCCCGATCCCCTTCCTGCAACCCCTGATCGCACCGCTGACCACCGGGTGGGTGGCCGTACGCGTCGACGGAAAGGCCAACCAGCCCCGAGCGACAATCCGGCCCGCACCGGTGCTCGATGACGCGCTCCGGAGCTTCCTCGGCGCACTCGAACACCCGGGCGGACGGCGACAGCCGCCACCACTGAATGCACCCTTCGGACAGCGGAATCGCTCGCTGCTGCCCAACTCGCCAGCCGCCAGACGATTCGACCGAAGCCGGACTCGTTGAGACCGCTCTAAAGCCCCGCCACGCGCAAAAAAAGGGCCCCCGAATCGCACTCGAGCGACCTGTTCGGTTCGACAACGCCTGTCGCGTCGGAGGACTCTGAAAGCAGTAAAGTGGGTCAGGCTGCCTTCAGGGGACCTGCTCTGTCGAAATTCCGAACTCGTCGTTGTTCCCGGTACGCGTCGAGGGCCCTGGCTGGGCTCGTTCAGTCTGCCCACACATGGTGGACTCAACTCCCTGTTTTGCAATTCCCATACCAATCGATTGCGCCGACACTCACACCAGTGCCCATTTCAAGGGTCCGCAACGTAACTCCTTTTTACCACACGCGTTACGAACTCCGTCCGTATCGCAATCCGCTTCCCCATCACCCGGCAGGCATTGGCGATTTGGACGATTCGGCGCCGAACGTTGAGGTTTCGGCGCCGAAACGACAGTATGGAACCAGTCGTTTGCCAGAGGGGTCCAACGGGAGTCGAGGTGGTGGGGTTGTGGGGTCTTCAGTCTCGTCAGGTCTTGGCGACAATGGGCACGCTGGCGTTGCTGTACTGCATCGTGGTGCTGACCCATGTGGCGACCAGTCCGGACCTCCGGATCCGCTGCTTGCTGTTTGACTCGGCTCTTCCGCCGGACCTCCCCACCGACGTCACGGGCGTGGTGATGCGGAAGGTCAATCTGCGGGATGCCGTTCCGGCCAACTGCGCTGTTCCTTCAGAGGGCGACGTGCTGACACGTGTGGCCGGTCGTCGGGTGCTCTCCTTCTTCGACTTTTCGCGTCAGGTCACCGGTCTGCGACGTGCTCAGTTGAAGGGCAACGGCATCCTGGCTCGCGGGGCCGACATCTCCGAACTCATGGACACGGTTCCGGCGTTGCTCGAGGACTCATCGGGACAGCGATGGGTGCGTCTGGAGTTCTACATGAAGCCGGGCGGAGGTGATCGGGGCAGTCCCACCAGTTGGGTCGGTCGTGAGACGTATGTGCTGGTTCAAGACGTACCGACTGCCGACATCGTGCTGAGCCTGGTTTGGTTCCTGCTGCAGTTGGCGATCTTTGCCGTGGGGGGCCTGGCGGTATGGCGCCGTCCCGACGATGGTCCGGCCGTGCTGTTCTTCGCGATGTGTGTGGTCACGGTGGTGGCTTTTATTGGAGGTTTTCACTGGTGGCTGGTGGCGGGCAGTCCCTGGCTGAATTTTCCTTTCATCGCCTGCGGGGTCCTGCTGCCGGTCGTTTCGCTGCATTTCTTCCTGGCCTACCCCCGCCCGAGTTTCCCGCTGTCGACTCATCGGGCTTTGACTTTGCGGACCGGCTACACGATTTCTCTGGTCGCGGGCCTGGCGATGATGTTGGTGCTGGAGACGGCCCGGTTGAGCAGTCAATCGGAGGCCGAGGCATCGGAGAAGCTGGCCTCGATGAGATGGTGGCTGGGGGTGATGCGGGTCCTGATCGACCTGTTCCTGGCCTTTGCGGGAATCTGTTTTGCGGCGTTGTTGGTGGCGTTGTTCCAGAGTCGCCGCACGACCAGGCATCCGATCGAGAAGAACCAGCTCGACTGGTTGTTCTGGGCGGGCCTGCTCGCTGCAGTTCCTGTCGGGTACACCCTCGCGCTGGCACTTTCGAACGACAACGACCATCGCGTCGAGTTCGCCCTGGGCTGGACCGCCCGGTTCTCGATGTTCCTGGCCAGCCTGGCCTTTTTGTGTGCCTACGCCGTGGGGATCATCCGTTACAAGTTGATGTTGATCGACGAGCTGGTCAGCCGGGGAGTGATGTACTACCTGGCGCGAGTCCTGCTGGCGGTGGGATTCGGGGTGGCTGTCTCAACCGTGCTGCTGATCCTCGACGGGCTGGCCCACCAGCAGGACGTGCGGCCCGGCGCCCAGAGACTGCTCGCGCTGGGGACGATCCTGGTGGTCATCGCGTTGATCCTGCAGTGGCTCCGCGGCCGCATCCAGCAGGCGATCGATCGGAAGTTCTTCCGCGAGAAGTATCGGCTGCACACGGCGATGGAACGGATCAACCAGGCGGTGGTGCGTGTGGGTGACCCGCAGTCCCTGGCCGATCGGATGCTGGGGTCGTGTCACGACGTCTTCCAGGTTCGCTCCGCCGCCATCTACCTGTTGGTCGAGAAGTCTCCCAACAGGTTCCGCCTGGCCGCGGTCCGTGGCACACCCGACAGCGAGTTGCCTCTGGAGGTGGTACTCGAATCGGAATCGATCGACCAACTGCAGACCCACAACCACATCCTCGGCCCCCGCCAGGGAGGATCCCAAGCCGAGTCGGGTTCGGTGTGGCCCCTGATGCAGGATCTTTCCGCCGAACTCCTCTATGGACTCGAACTCGACAACCGCATCGGCGTGCTGGTCGCCCTGGGCAGCAAGCCCGACGAAACGATCTACTCGGCCGAGGACCTGACGTTCCTGGGTGCCCTGGGCCAGATCACCAGCGTGGCGTTGCACAGCGCGCGAGTGCACCGCGACGTCACCCGACTCAATGACGAATTGCAGGACAAGGTCGAAACGATTGCCGAGCAGGAACGTCGCATCGCAGTGATGCAGGCACGGCTGTCCGAAGCGGATGAGGCCACTCGGTCGGCCCCTGCACAGCCCGCCGAGGTCTCCACCTTTCAACGCGACCCGATCATCGGCAGCTCTCCAGCACTCAAACGTGTCCTGGACACCGTCGAGAAGGTCGCCGGCAGCGAGGCGAGCGTGCTGATTCACGGACCCAGCGGGACCGGAAAGGAACTGCTGGCCCAGGCACTGCACGACAACAGCCAGCGACGTGACGGGCCGCTGGTCACAGTGCACTCCGCAGCGCTGAGCCCCAGCCTGCTCGAAAGCGAACTCTTCGGACACGTCAAGGGAGCGTTCACCGGAGCACACAGGGATCGCATCGGCCGATTCGAAATGGCCCACTCGGGAACCCTGTTCCTCGACGAAATCGGAGATATCTCACTGGAGACCCAGGTCAAGCTGCTGAGGGTGCTGCAGACGCGGAGCTTCGAACCGGTCGGAGGCACACGCACGATCGACGTCGACGTGAGACTGATCACGGCCACCCACCAGGATCTCAAGGCCCTGATCAAATTGGGCCGCTTCCGCGAAGATCTCTACTATCGGCTCAATGTGATCGCAATCGAACTGCCGGGACTCGCCGAACGTCGCGAGGACATCGTCGAGTTGGCCATACACTTTCTGAAACGCAGCAGTAACCGGCTCGGCAAGACGTTCACCGATATCGAAGAACCCGCCGTCGCGGCCCTGTTGAACTACGACTGGCCGGGCAACATCCGTGAACTGGAGAACGCGATCGAGAGAGCGACGGTGCTGGCCGAAGGTGAGGCGATCGGGATCGAGGACTTTCCCGAGGAAGTGCGATTGGCCGCCAACGGCCCCGTCGGCATCAGCGGATCCGAGGCGACTACGGCGGAAGTCTCCGGGGCGGAACGCTCCTCGGCAGCACCCGAGAACGAACGGGACCGGTTGCTCGGGGCATTGAGAGGATCCGGAGGAAACAAGGCTCGAGCAGCACGCTCGCTGGGACTCCCCCGCAGCACGTTCTTCAGCCAACTCAAGAAACACGGGCTCGACTGAACCGGCGTCGAGGAAATTGAGGTCAACTCGAAAGAGCCCGCTGCGGGCCGCGGCGATTCAGAACGCCGGCGCACCGCCGGATCCGCCGCCGGAGCCCTGCTTGATCGTTGTGCCCTCGCCCGAGGAGGTGGTGGCACCGCCGCCGGGGATCTGTCCGCTGGAGAGCTGCTGCCGCCGGCTGGCGTAACGGATGATGAACGATGGCCAGGTGGTGTTCTTGCGTGGCCCGGTCCCCTCGCCTGTGGCCGCCCGGATGGTCCGCGGACCGTCGAAGACCTTCAGGTCCGACCGCTTCAGGGACTCCTCGGAGACCCACTGAGTGAATCCCAGCCACTGCCGGTCGGGCGCCACCACGCCCAGCAGGTTGCGTCGCTCGGGAGAGAACCCCCAGAAGTCTCGAGGGAACGGGCCGGTGTGCAGGGCGGTCAGCAAGAACGCCATCGTGACGTAACCGGCCAACAACCCCCCACCCCAGCGACCGAGTTCGTAGACCAAGCGGTCGGAAGTGATGTAGCGGGGAGCAATGCGGTCCGTGGCGATCCGAAGCACCGTCACCGACACGGCAAACAGCCCCAGCAGGGCAAAGATGTCGCAGTGACTCCGCCACCACACGCTGGTGCCTGATCCTTCGAGTATCCCGGCCACCGGTTCGAAGAAGTTCATCGCCGTCAGCCCGCTGATCACCACGATCAGGCTCGTCAACGCCGCACCCCAGATGCCCTCGCTGGCCACGCTCCACGTGACCATGCAAAGGACAATCAGCAGGATGACGTCGATTCCACCCATCGGCTCTGCCTTGTTTCGCCTGTTCGAGCTTGCCCCTCGCGGAGCAGCAGCTGGTTACTTGACCACCCTGAGCAGTTCATCGACCGAGGTGATTCCCCGAACCACCAGCCGTAATCCCTCTTCTTTCATATACAGCATCCCGTTCTTGCGGGCTTCGGCCCGGATCGCCGTCATCGCCGTCTGGTCGCGGATCATCTCCCGCATCCGTTCATTGACCGGCAGCAACTCGAAGACTCCGACCCGACCCCGGAAGCCCAGCCCACCACACGCCGCACACTCGGTCTCGGGGTTCTTCGGCGGCCGGTAGAACTTGCTGATCCGCTCGGCCGGCAGATTCGCCTTCCTCAGGAACTCGGGCTTGGGCTTATACGGCTCCTTGCACTTGGAGCAGAGGCGGCGGACGAGCCGTTGGGCGAGGATCCCCGAGAGCGAGCTGGCGAGCATGAAGGGTTCGACCTCGAGATCGATGATGCGGTACAAGGCGGTGATCGTGTCGTTGGCGTGGACGGTCGAAAACACCATGTGGCCGGTGTTCGCCGCCTGGCAGGCGATGTTGGCCGTCTCGGCATCGCGGATCTCACCGATCATCACCACGTCGGGATCCTGCCGCAGCACGCTGCGGAGGCTGGTGGCGAACGAGTTTCCTGCCCTCGAGTTGATCTCGATCTGGTTCACGTTGTCCATGCGGTACTCGACCGGATCCTCGATCGTGATCACGTTCCGCTGCAACGTGTCGATCTCGTTGATCGCCGCGTACAGAGTCGTCGACTTGCCGGCTCCGGTCGGACCGCAAACCAACAGCAGCCCGTGAGGCTGGTGGATCACGGCGTCCAGTTCTTCGGTCATCTGCTTGCGGAGCCCGAGATCTTCGAGGGTGCTGACCGAGTTGGCCTGGTCGAGGATCCTCAGGCTCAGCTTCTCGCCGTGGTTGGTCCCCTGGGTGGCGACCCGAAAATCGATCCGGCGATCCTCGGTCTCGGCCTGGAAGCTCCCGTCCAGCGACCGCCGCTTCTCGGTGATGTCCATCGCACCGAGTACCTTGCAGACGTTGACCACGGCACTGCCCGCCGGGATGTCGAAGGGTTCCATGCTGTAGAGCACCCCGTCGATCCGCATCCGAACCGCGATCTCGTTGGGCTTGGGTTCGAGATGGATGTCGGTCGCGCGTCTGACGATTGCGTCATAGACCAGTTCCTTGGTCGCCATGTAGCCGCGAGACGTCTCGACCTGACGGCTGCGGCCATCGTCTCCACCCCGCCCGTCCGACTTGCCCATGAAGCGGATGTCCGGACCAACCACCGCGTCCTCGGTCCTGCCACCGCCGACCGCGAAGCCCATCCGCCTGAGGATCCGACGGAAATGGGCCGGGGTCATCACCTTGGCCGAATCGGGCACCTTGGCGTTACGCTCGATGATGTACAGCCACACCGGCACCGCGTAGGCCAACAGCAGCACCGGATAACCCAGCAGCCTCGGCACGCACAGTGCCGAGAGGAACCCGACCCAGCCGCTGGGAATCACCACCGCCGTCCAGAACTCGTTGCGGACCTGCAGAGCCTGGCTGTCGTCGTCGACCCAGTAACAGGTCCAGGTCCACAGGAGGAACAGGGCCAGCAGCGGCACGTAGAGGAAGACGTTGAAGTAGTAGCCGCCCCCCTGGCGAATGGCCGAGCGAGGATGCGGCAGGTGATTCCCTCGGGTGAAGACCGAGGGAAACTCCGGAAATCTCTGCCCACCCATCGGACTCGCCACCGCCACAGCCCCGGGATCACCCTCGGCAGCCTTCTGCGTGTCCGCCGCAGCGGGAGCCGGCGATTGGGCCAGGACGGCCGAAGACGACAACGCCAGGATGGCACACGCCAGCCCCAGCAACCATCCAACTCGAGGACCACTCACGCCACTCACGCCACTCACGCCACTCACGCCACTCACGAATGAATCTCCCGGACCCCCACCCTTCAGGTGACCTACTCGGAACGGTCTTCCTCGCTCGTTACAGGATCGCCGCCGCCTTCACGTCGATGCCCTTGAGCATCATCTTCAGTTCCTCGACAGAACCAGACACCTCGAAGGCCGCGGCCCGGCTGATGAACTCGTCTTCGATGAACTTGTACAGGCTGTCGTTGAACAGCTGCATCCCGTCTTCCCTGCCAATCCGGATCGCGTCGACCAGCTTGGAGTCCTCTCCCTCGAGAATCAACTTTCGCACCACGGGTGTGAACTTCATGATCTCAACGATCGGCACCCGCTTGGGATCCTCGCGGACCGTCGGGACCAGTTTCTGAGCAATGATCCCTTTCATGTTGAACGCCATGCTGCTCCGCAATGCCCTGTGCATGTCCTGGGGAAAGAGGTCCAGGATCCGGCCGATGCAACTGGGAGCAGTCGAGGCGTGGATCGTGCCGAAGACCAGGTGACCGGTCTCGGCCGCGTGCATCGCCGTCTCGAACGTCTCCGCGTCTCGCATCTCGCCGACCAGCATCACGTCGGGATCCTGCCGCACCGCGTGCTTCAGGGCGATCTCGAAGTCCTTGACATCCAGCCCGACCTCCCGCTGGTTGATCAGGCACTTGTCCGGCGTGTAGACAAACTCGATTGGATCCTCGATCGTCAACACGTGCTTGCGGTAGTTGGCGTTGATCCAGTTGAGCATCGAGGCAATCGTGGTGCTCTTGCCACTGCCGGTCACGCCGGCCAGCAGGATCATGCCCTGGTCGAACTGGCACATTTCCACCATCGACTCGGGCAGATACAGGCCCTCGAAATCCGGAATCCACCTCTCGACCTTCCGAGCCACCATGCCCCAGTGGCTCAGCTGGATGAACAGGTTGACCCGGAACCGCCACTCCTCGCCCTCGTAATCGACCACGTAAGCGAAGTCGGTCCCGCCTTCGTCGTCAAAGATCTTGCGGCTGCGCGCGTCCATCATCGGCGCGAACAGCTGCTTCATCTTCTCCGAGTCGATCGGCTCCATCTGCAGCTCACGCAGAGACCCCTTGACCCTCAGGATCGGAGCCTTGCCCACCTGCAGGTGAAGATCAGAACCGTCGTGCTTGATCAACTGCCGAAAGATCTTGTCGACTTCCAGCTCCTCACCGTCAGCCTCTGACTTGGGGGAAATGTCGAGATCGGTGGCCATCTGCTGTCGACTCCTTGATTATCAAGGCCGGAGGCCCTTCCCGGCGATCTAGACTGCCAACCCGTCGGTTCTCACCGGGACTCCCCGCTCGGCAAGAAACCTCTTCGTCTCGGCAATCGTGTACGTCCCGTAATGAAAAATGCTCGCCGCCAACGCGGCACTGGCGCGGCCGGAGGTGACGACTTCGCAGAGATGTTCGGGGGCCCCGGCTCCGCCACTGGCGACCACCGGGATGCTGACCGCTTCTGCCACCGCTCGCGTCATGGGGATATCATACCCATTCTGAGTGCCGTCGGCATCCATCGATGTCAGCACAATCTCGCCCGCTCCCAGCCGCTGGGCCTCGACAGCCCACTCGACAGCCTCGAGACCCGTCGGCACCCGTCCGCCGTTGATGTGCACCTCCCAGAATTCCTCGCCGTCGCGATCCACTCGCTTCGGATCAATGTTGACCACGATGCACTGGCTGCCGAATCGCAACGCCGCCTCGCGGACCAGGTCGGGGTCGCGGACGGCCGAGGAGTTGATCGAGACCTTGTCGCAACCTGCCTCGAGCAGGCCGCGGATGTCCTCGAGAGTGCGGATGCCACCTCCGACGGTCAGCGGCATGAAAACCACCTCGCTGGTCCGACGCACCACCTCGAGCATGATGTCGCGACCCTCGTGGCTGGCCGTGATGTCCAGAAATACCAGCTCATCGGCACCAGCCCTCTCGTAGCCCTCGGCAATGTCCACCGGGTCACCCGCATCACGCAGGTTGACAAAGTTCACACCCTTGACCACTCGGCCACCATGCACGTCCAGGCAAGGAATGATCCGCTTGGCCAGCATTGTCCGTCGCCCCTTCGCTCCACGGTCCCCAACGCAACCCAACTCTATGCCTCGCTCGAGCCATCGTCAATGTGCCACAATGTCGCTTCAGACGCCGCTGCGATGGGGACAGGCTCAAAGGGAGCCAGTCCCTGAACACCCCGTAAGGACCCGCACACGATGATCCCCGCTACCCAACTCGATCAACTCCCGATCCGCGTCGGACTCGGACAGTTCCAGACTCCCACCG
>CAUZEQ010000137.1:0-12427 GCA_963578885.1 Planctomycetota bacterium | reverse complement strand
GCATCAAGGGGCCGGCCGTCTTCCTGGCACAGTTCCTTCGTGACGAACCACCGTTCGATGCGTTGGAGTCGATCGCCGGGTGGTTTGCCGAACTGGGTTACCGGGGAGTGCAGATTCCGGGCTGGGATCCGCGGACCATCGACCTGGACCAGGCGGCGGAATCGAAGACGTATTGCGACGACTATTGCGGAGGGTTGAAGGAACTGGGACTCGAGGTGACCGAGTTGGCCGGGTACCTGCAGGGACAGGTGCTGGCGGTGCATCCGGTCTATGCAGAGATGTTCGCGGGGTTTCACCCGCCCGGCCTGGGCGGGGACGAGCGGACCGCCTGGGCCTCGGACCAGATCCGAAAACTGATCGCCGCGTCGGCCACGATGGGCACCTCCAGCGTCCCGGTCCTCTCCGGCGGCTTCGCCTGGCAGATGGTCTACCCGTGGCCGCAACGACCCTCGGGGATCATCGACGAGGCGTTTTCCGAACTGGCCAGCCGCTGGAAGCCGTTGTTGGACCTGGCTGCTGAGAACGGGGTGACGATCACGTTTGAACTGCATCCGGGGTCGGATCTCTTCGACGGGGCCACTTTCGAGATGTTTCTCGACAAGGTCGATCATCACCCGGCGGCGTGCATCAACTACGACCCGAGTCACTTTCTGTTGCAGCAGCTGGACTACCTGGAGTTCATCCGCATTTACGGTGACCGGATCCGAGGGTTCCACGTCAAGGATGCCGAGTTCCGGCCGTCGGGACGGGTGGGTGTTTACGGCGGGTACCAGCCGTGGAGCAGTCGGGCCGGGCGATTTCGATCACTCGGCGATGGCCAGGTTGATTTTGCCCAGGTCTTCACGCTGCTGGCCGAGGCGGGATACGACGGTTGGGCGGTGCTGGAGTGGGAGTGTGCGATCAAGAGTCCCGAGCAGGGAGCCCGCGAGGGAGCCGAGTTCATCTCGCGGCAGATCATCGAAACGACCGAGGTGGCGTTCGATGACTTCGCCGGAGGCGGCTCGGGAGATGTCGAGGCGAACCGGAGAATCCTGGGGCTGGACTGACTGCTTGCTCCCCCCTGCCCCGACGTGTAGCTTGGACCGCCTCACACTCTGAATCATCAACCGGCCACCGGCCACCGGCCACAGAGACACCACCAGGAGTCCCGATCATGACGACCCGTTCGCTCTGCGTTGCGTTCACAGTTCTGCTGGGCCTGTCGCTGTCTGCGATCGGGGCCGAGAAGGTCGAGCCGGTGCGGATGGGCAGCGGGTTGATGACGTTTGACACTGTGCCCGGCTGGGGACTGGATACCAATGGCAAGTCGGTGCTCGGGCCCACTCACGGCGGCGTGGTGATCGACAAGGCGGGCAACATCTACACCAGTGCCAACATCGGCGTCTTTGTGTTTTCACCCTCCGGCAAGCTGGTCCGCAAGTTCCTGGGTGACGACTACACGAACATCCACGATGTGGAGATTCGCCAGGAGGGTGATGACGAATTCATCTACTGTGCTCGCAACAGTGCTCGTGAAGGCATCAAGATCCACTCGGTGACCGGCGACGTCGTGTTGCGGCTGCCGTTCCCCAAGGAGTCGGGGTTGAACAACGGCAAGACGACAAAATTCCCCTTCAGCCCGACCGCGATCACAGTGGCTCCCAACGGCGACATCGTTCTCGCAAACGGCTATGCCAGCAACCACATCTTCAAGTACGACAAGGCGGGCAAGTACCTGATGCACTTCGGATCCAAGGGCAACGGTCTGAAGCAGTTCAACACCGCCCACGGTATGACGCTGGACACTCGCTATGACCCTCCCCGGCTGCTGATCTGCGACCGCAATCACAAGCCCAAGGGCCGCTTGCTGCACTATGGCCTCGATGGGAAGTACATCGGCGTGGTCGTGACCGGGCTGGGGATGCCGACCTCGGTGTCGGTCCAGGGCGACTACGTCTCGGTGCCCGACCTGCACGGTCGTGTGGTGATTCTCGACAAGAGCAACACGATCATCTCGGTGCTGGGCCACAACGTGGATCCCAAGACGCGAGTCAACTTCCGGGTCCCGCAGACGAAATGGATCGAGGGAGTTTTCAGTGGCACTCACGGTTCCTACTGGGACAACGACGGCAACCTCTACGTCCAGGACTGGAACATCTCGGGCCGGCTGATCAAGCTCGTGCGGGTCAGGTAGTCCGCGACCTCCGGCGGTTGCAGGGACCGCCCCGGGACAGGCACTCCACTCGGCTGGCGCCTCGTGTCGAGCCAGTCCCCGTGGCTCGATGCTCTAGCGGCTGTTGACGTAGAGCTTGACGTTGTGAGTGGATCGGCCGCCGGCGACGATGTCGGGCCGGCCGTCTCCGGTGAAGTCGGCCACCACAAGGTCCTCGGTGGCGACTCCGCCTGCGTCGACGACGTGCTTGGTCCATTTCGTGCCCGACTTGTCCTGCGGGTCGTAGATGTTGACGCCGTGGACCTTCGGAGTGTCGCTGTGGCCAAACACGATCTCGTCGCTGCCGTCGTTGTCGAGGTCGGAGGTCCACAGGGCGTGTCCGCGTCGGAAGCCGCTGTCGATGACGCGACGCTGCCAGAGCGAGTCCTTTGCCGCGTTCTTGTCGGGTGAGGTGTATACGACCAGGGCCGTACCGTGCATCGGCTCGACCGTGGCGATGTAGATCGCACCTCCGGCCAGCCTGCCGAGCTTGATCTCACCGGCACCGCTTTGGTTCGGATTGGCTCCCTTGGCTCCCGAACCCAGCTTCGTGCGGGTCCAGCCACCCGGGCCACGCCGCACCAGGTGCACGCCCTCGCGACTGGCGACCAGCGTGTCGATCGTTCCGTCCTTGTCGAAATCAACGTGCCAGTGATTGTGCACCCGGTTCAGTTCGTGGCTCAACACCGTCGGCTTCCAGCGTGACTTGGCAGGTGCCTTGGGGATCTCAAAGGCCAGCAGCCGTATGCCTTTTCCGACGGTCGCGTTCAGCGGCGAAACGACCAGTTGAGCGCGGCCGGTGCCCAGCACGTCGGCAAACCGCATGCGATGAGTCCAGCGTTCGACTCCGAGCTGGTGCACCTGCCAGGGCTCGTCGAGGGACTTGCCGCGGCGGATCCAGTGCAGAGTGCCCTGGCCGGTCCAGCCGGCCCCCACCGCAAAGTCGATCTTGCCGTCGCCGTCGATGTCCAGAGGCGCGATGCAGACGTTGTCGCGGGGCGTCTGGTCCTTGATCATCACGTGCGGCTTCCAGTGAGGAGCCTGGTACCACAGCACCCGGTTCTCGCTGACCGCAACGATGTCTCGCTTCCCGTCGCCATCCACATCCGCATGCGTCACCGCGTAGCAGACCTTACCGATGTTCGCATCGATTACCTTCGGCTTGAACTTGGGAAACGCGTCCTGGGCACACGCTGCACAGTGCAGCCCGCCAACGAGAATCGCCGCCACGAAACCGGTTCTCATCTGCTGATCCTCTCGAAGTTCATCACCGTAGGTGCCTGCAAAGCCTATCACCCGATCGACTCGCTTTCACGCCCGCCCACACCGCGACCATTGGGGTCAGTCCGCCTCTGGCGGACTGACCCCAATTGATGGCATGATCATGGCATGATCAACCTTTCGGAAGTTGCGGTGGGTTCTGTTCGCGTTCATGACGTTGCGTGCGATCCGGGTTGTGAGTGGACTCGGCGGGGGGTGGCGGCGATCGATGCTGCGCCCGATGCGGACAGCTCGCCGCGTCCCGAGGCGACCTGGGCTGCCGATGCGGTTCGGACCGGGGTGTGCGGGGCGGTCAGCCCGCGGGTGGTGAGGTTGCCGGAGGGTGGCTACCGGATGTTCTATTCTCAGATCCTGCCTCGTGAGGGGTTCCCGGCCGGGGCGAACGACTACGACAACGCCACCACCAGGATTCTCAGTGCGGTTTCCGACGATGGTCTCAATTGGACACCCGAGCCGGGTGTGCGGCTGAGTTCCGAGCAGGGTGGAGCGGGTGAATTCCGCGTGGTCTCATCGGAAGTGGTACCGATGTCCGATGAGACGGGTCGGCTGAGGATGTACTTCGAGTGTTGCCAGGGCTCGCAGGCGACCCGCAACGCGATCCGCAGTGCGGTCTCGGACGACGCGGGTCTGAGTTGGGAAGTCGAGCCGGGCGAGCGGTTTTGTGTCGAGGAATCGAACATCTGTTCACCGAGGATCGTGTTCCTGGAAGACGGTCGCTGCCGGCTGTATGTCAACCGGCGTGGCGTGGGGATCATCAGTGCCGTTTCGGGTGACGGCGGCACGACGTTTGAGCTCGAAGCGGGAGTCCGGGTCGCCCAGGGTCCGCCTCACGCCACCCACACGGCATTCGCCTCGGAGATCCTGCGGCTGGGTGACTCGGGGTACCGCATGTACTTTGCGGCCTACAGCCGCCCCGATCATTCGGCGATCATGACGGCCGTTTCCGAGGATGGTCTCAGCTGGGAGGTTGCCTCCGATCCGGTTCTCTCACCGCAGGGCGAAGGCGTGGATGCGGCGAAGTGTTCGGAGATGTGCGTGGTGGAGCTCCCCGATTCGACTCCCGCAGCCGGCCATTTCGCGATGCTCTACGAGGCCTGCGACGGCACGGCGGTGGATCGTCGCGGCGTGTGGCGGGTGGCGTGTGCCGAGAGTCGACCTTGATGCCCTGCGGTGCTGTCGGCCAGACTAGTGTGGCTGGGGGAACTGGCCGGGGAGGCTGTTGTTGATGAACCGCGTATTGCCATGGATGCTGCTCGCGGCGATGGCCGGTTGCCAGGACTCGGCCTCCGACCAAGAGGCCTCGAGCGGATCTTCGACACAGGCCGAATCCGCACCGATGGTCGGTCCCGGTTCGGAGTCTCCTCCGATCCTGTTTGCCAGGGAGCTCGAGCCACACGAGCTGTTTGCGGAGCGGGCCGCGGAGGTGAAGAGCCGGTTCGGGGAACAGGTCGGGCCGCTGCTGGTCAAGCACTGCGTACGCTGTCATGGCGAGAAGAAGACCGAGTCGGGGATCCGCGTCGATCGGCTCGACGGCGGACTCGAGGAACGCTGGCTGCCGTTGTGGAAGGGCATCCGTCGCAACGTCGTGGACGCGACGATGCCACCCGAGGACGAGCCTCAGCCGACCGACGCAGAGCGGAAGGTGTTGGACGAGTGGATCGGCGAGGCGTTGGCGGTGGCCCGCAGCCGGGTCCGTGACAAGAACGGAACGGTGCGTCGCCTGAGTGTCGCTCAGTACCGTCACACGCTGCGGGACCTGCTGGGCATCGACGACGAACTGGTCGACGTGTTGCCTGCCGACAGCGTCTCAGCCGACGGATTCCTGAACCACGGCCCCTCGATGCTGCTCTCGCCACTGCTTGTCGAAGCCTATTTCGACATCGCCGACAAGGCACTGGATCGGGTGATCGTCGACGAGTCGAAGAAGCCGGTGATCCAGAGTTTCCGGGTCGAGCTGGGCAACGAGATCAATCCCCAGCCCTTCAAGGACAAGTTGATCCTCGGTGCGCTCAGCCGACTGCTGGGCAACAGCGATTTCATCGTCTCGCAGCCGGTCCCGAAGAAGCCGTTCGAATTCGAGCCGTTCGTGATGCGGACGAAGTACCGTTTCATCGAGGGGTACGAGGGCAATGCCACGGTTCGCGGATGGCGGGAATACGACAGCATCTACCACAATGTCTTCGCCTGCGTCCGCGGCTCCGACGGGTATCCCAAGGGATTGGCCTACCAGCCGGGTCACAACGGGCTGATGCTGCGGCCGGCGATTCCCAGTGCCGAGTTGTTCGGCATCGAGAGCACCTACGGGCCGCGGGCCAACTTCAAGATCTCGTTGAGACAGCTGCCCGATCACGGCCGCTTTCGCGTGACGGTCCAGGCGGCACGTGTCGACGATGGGCTGCTGCTGGACAACGGTGCGGCCGTTCGCAAACAGGGTGCCGAGGGGGTCATCGTGGTCGAAGCACCCACCGCCGATCTGCAGGCTCCGCAGACAGTCGACATCACGATGGCCGGCGTCTACCAGGTCGACGCCTTTCGCGGGACCCCGGTGGCGGCCGCCCCGAAGGTTACCATTGATGACTCGAAACTCGGTGACTCGCTGATCGGAACCTGGTCTCTCGATGGAGACACAAGGCGGTTGCCGCTGGAGAAGCCTCCGGAGAAGGTCGCCGGCAAGCTGGTCGGTGAGGCCAGCTTCGTCGATTCGCCGTTTGGCAAGTCGATCTCGCTGGACGGCAAGTCCGGCCACATCGTCGCACCTCGCGATGACAGCATGAAGGTCGGCGACGGCGAATTCAGCGTCGCGGCGTGGATCCACCCGACCGAACTGCGACAGGCGGGCATCGTCTGCCTGGGCCGTTACGGCCAGCAGGGGTTCGTCTTCGACATGCCCAACGACCAGGGCGTGTTGAGGATCGAGACGTTCAAGTCGGGCAACGAGCACAACGGCACCGTGCAGTCGCGACCCGGTGTGATTCGCAAGAACCAGTGGCAGCACGTCGCGGTGGTCGTCCGCCGCGGGGACAAGATGACCAGGCTGTATGTGAACGGCTTCGAGGTGGCCGTGGGCAAGGTCCGCCGCTGGAACCTCGACAACCCCAAGGCCGCTCTGCACATCGGCCGGGTCGAGGGTTCTCAGTTGTTCAAGGGCAACATCGACGAGGTGCATTTCTACAGCCGTGCACTCGGGGTGCCGGAGCTGCAGGCGTTGATCGAGCCGGGCCGCAACTTCGCCACCGCACCGCCGGACGACAAGCCGCGGAACCTGGAACTCCGTCTCGGCGATCGCCACTTCACCGGACTGCTGGCCCAACCCGCCTTCCTCGCCGTCGTGCTGCCCGCCGGACCGCTCGGGCTGGCTGCCCGATGGGGCAACGGCCTGAAGATCGGTCGCGTCGTGCTGACGAGGCTGGCCGATGACGATCCGTTAGCGGTTCGCTTTACAGCGTTCCAAAAGCGGGTGCCCCGCCTGGGGGTTCACGTCGGACTGCGACGCGACTGCGGTAGCACGCTGGCACCGGTCGGTGAGGCTCAAGAGGTGCGTGCGACCGAACTGAGTGACTATGTGTTCGAAGGAGCCATCAACAACTTCCCCAGCCCCGATGTCGAGAAGGACAACGTCAACTACCTGGCGGGGATCAGCGAGATCGGGGTCCGCAGCGAGTTCACCGACGGACGCGATATGCCGCGGCTGGTCGTGCGGAGCGTGCAGTTCGAGGGCCCCTATTTCGAGATGTGGCCGCCGAAACCGCATCGGGCGATTTTCATCGAGTCGGACAACAGCGGCGAGACCCGCGAGTACGCTCAGGAGGTGATCGGTGCGTTTGCGACTCGAGCCTTCCGAGGGCCCCTCGCCGCCAGCGAACTCTCGATGCTCGTCTCGGTCTGGCACGACTCGTTCGAGAACTCGTCGGACTTCACGGCGAGCATCAAGGACGCATTGCTGGTCGTGCTGACTTCACCCCGGTTCCTGTTCCTGATCGAGACCAGCCAGACGCCTGGGCCCGAACCTCTGGGTTCCTACGAGCTGGCTTCGAAGCTGTCGTACTTCCTCTGGAACGCGGCTCCGGATGAGTCACTGTTGAAGTCGGCCGAGGACGGCTCGCTGCACGGTTCCCTCGACGAGCAGCTGCAGCGGATGCTCGAGGATCCTCGTTCGTGGCAGTTCCTCCGGGAATTCACCAGCCAGTGGCTGAGCCTCGAGAAGCTCGACGTGCTCGAGGTCGACCGCAAGCGGTTCCCGCGACTGACCCGTGATACCAGGACACAACTGCGGGAAGAGCCTGCGCGATTCCTTGAACACCTGGTTCGGGAGAACCTGTCGCTGCGGAACCTGGTTCGGTCCGACTTCATTGTCGCCAACGAGGTGGTGGCCAGTTACTACAAGTTGGCTGATCGGACCGAAAGCGGGTTCCGGTTCGTACCGATTCGTCACGAGGACAAGAGCCTGGGTGGCCTGCTGACGCAGGCGGGAATCCTGGCCGGTCTGTCCGATGGCCGCGAGTCGAACCCGGTGAAGCGGGGGGCGTGGCTGGCCCGCAAGATCATCGCCGAGCCTCCCGAGCCACCTCCGCCCAATGTCCCTGATCTTGCCGAGGACGAGTCGGGGAAACTGACGCTGCGGGAGAAGCTGCAGCGGCACCGCAACCAACCCGGCTGTGCCAAGTGCCACTCGGGGATCGACCCGTGGGGCCTGCCGCTGGAACAGTTTGATGCGGCGGGTCTGTTCCGCAGCGACAAGCAGCATGACCCGACTTCGACCTTGCCGGACAAGACCGAGGTCGCCGACGCCAACGCCTTGAAGGCCTACCTGGCCGAGGACCAGATCGACAAGGTGGTGTTCAGTTTCCTGAAGCACCTGGCCACATACGCCACGGGGCGGACGCTGAGCTACAATGAACTTGAGTTCCTGCGTGAGCAGGCCGTAGAGTTGGGTAAGAAGGACTACCGGGTGCGGGACGCTTTTCGGGTCGTGATCCACAGTCCGCTGTTTCTCGAAAAGTGACACCCCGCCGGCAGTCGATGAGAAGAACACCGCAGGAGTTGTTGGGCGGTCTGCTGTTGGAATTGCCGCCCGGGCCGGATACAAACTGTCGTTGAGTCGAAGTGCTCACCGGCCGAAGGATCGGCGGTGTCACGCCTTGAACAACAAGAAGAACAAGAAGAACAAGAAGAACAAGAACACGGACCTGAGCTGGAACCGTCCATGACCACTCCCGTGAAGCTCGATCGTCGTGCGGTTCTCAAGGGAATCGCCGGCGCGACCCTGGCCCTGCCCGTGCTGGAAGCGATGGGCGAGGAAGTCTCGACCCTCGCGCCCAGGCGTCTGTGTGCGATCTATACGGCCAACGGCATGTCGTTGCCCAAGCCCGAGCACAAGATCGACGACTGGAGCTGGTTTCCTCGAGCAGCAAAGGACGGCAAGTTCGTCTTCGGCAAGTCGACCGAACCGCTGGCGGGGTACCGCGACCAGTTGAGTTTCCTGGGCGAGATGTACCACGAAAACGGCATCAAGGCCGACCCGCACATCTGTTCGGACATGTGGCTGACCGGTGCGCCGTTGCACAATCCCAAGCCGGGCAAGTTCAACTCGGTGGGCCTGGACCAGGTCGTGGCCCACCACACCAAGCAGCACTGCCGCCAGCCGTCCCTGGTCCTCTCGATCGACGCCGGCACCGGCTTCCTCTCGCGGACCGGCACCATCTCGTACAACCTCGAAGGGAAACCGATCCCGGCCGAGAACAACCCGCGTCGCGTGTTCGATCGCTTGTTCCGAGCCGACAAGGCGTCGATGGCCGTCGAGCGTCAGAAGCTGAAGCGGAGGATCAAGTTGGTGGACGCGGTGCTCGAGAGTGCCAGGTCATTGAACCGGAAGCTGGGTCGTTCGGATCGGCTCAAGATGGATCAGTACCTGACCTCGCTCAGCGAAGTCGAGAGCCGCCTGATTGCCTCGGAGAAGTGGGTCGAAATCCCGTTGAAGAAGCAGGACCATTCGCACCTGGATCTCGACGTGACCAACGAGGGCAAGCCGGCCGACTACTACCGCAACATGTTCGACCTGATCGCGTTGGCCTTCGATGCCGACATCACCCGCAGCGTCGCCTTCATGCTGAACCGTGAAGATGGCATGGGGATCAGCGACACCTTCCCGCTGAAGCTGGGCCTGACCCGCACCCACCACAGTCTCTCGCACGCCGGCGACAAGGCGGGGCAATTGGAATTCGCCAAGTACGACCGCTTCCTCAGTGAACAACTGGCCTACTTCTTTGGCCGCTTGAGTGAGTTCAAGGACAAGACCGGCACGGTACTCGACAACAGCATCGTGCTTTTTGGCAGCGGTGCCAGCACGACTCACAACCCGCGGAACCTGCCGACGATGGTGGTCGGAGGTGCCAACATGGGGTTGAAGCACGGCACCTACCGGCAGGACGGCCCGACGAAGATGTCCGACATGTACCTGAGCATCCTGCACTCGATGGGCATCGAGCAGCGAGGCTTCTCGGACAGCTCGGGCACCGCCTTCGACACGCTGTTTTCGAAGGTGTAGGTCAGGCTGTGCCTGACGCGATCCCCTGACAGCCCGTCACCGGTCCAGACTCAGCGGTTCCAGACTCAGCGGTCTCGCCGACAAAGCCGCAGGGGGACAGGGTCGGGCGTGGCTGACTTGCTCAGTGGCAGATGGCTCTGTCAGGCACAGCCTGAGCTACTTCAGATCACCTGCACGTTGGTGGCACAGGGACCACGGGGTCCCTGGCCGAGTGTGAAGGAGACGTGCTGGCCGAGCTCGAGGTCTTCGAAGCTGGCACCCTCGACAGCCGAACGGTGGAAGAAGAGATCCTTGCTGCTGCCGTTCTCGATGAAGCCGAATCCCTTGTGAGTGATCAGCTTGATCTGGCCCTGCGTGGCCCGCAGGTCGTGCTGAGCCTGCTGGTGTTGGTGTTTCGGCTTGCGGGCGGGTTTGCGGGCGGGTTTGCGGTCTGGCTGCCCGCCCGTTTGGCGACCCGGCTTCCGATCCGTTTTCCGAGCGAGTTTCCGGTCACCGGTTTCTGATTGCCGGGTCTGCGGCGGCTTGGTCTGCGGCGGCTTGGTCTGCGGCGGCTTGGTCTGCGGCGGCTTGGGCTTTGGTGGTTCGGTTTCGTCGGCGTATTCTGCTGATGCGAGGGGCACCTTTTGTGAGATCAGTTTTTCGATCGCCCGCAGTTCGCCACGTTCCTCGGGGCTGCAGAACGACAGGGCCACTCCTTCTGCGCCGGCGCGTCCGGTTCGACCGATCCGGTGCACGTAGGCCTCCGGTTCGATCGGGATGTCGAAGTTGATCACATGGGAGATGCCTTCGATGTCGATGCCACGCGCGGCGACATCGGTTGCCACCAGCACACGGACCCGCCCTTCGCGGAAGTCTCCGAGTGCTCTCTGGCGGGCCCCCTGCGACTTGTTGCCGTGGATCACCGCCGCACCGATGCCCGAGCGGATCAGTTTCTTGGTCACCATGTTGGCTCGCCGCTTGGTCTTGGTGAAGACCAGTGCCTGGACCACTTCGGGTAATCCGAGGATCTGCTGCAGCAGATCCTGCTTGCCCTGCTTCGGGACCAGGTGAACCCGTTGCTCGATTTCTTCGAGGCTGATCTGCTCCGGAGTGACATCGATACTGACCGGGTCCGACAGCAGTCCCGCGGACAGCTGGAGAATGCTCGGCGGCATCGTGGCCGAGAAGAACAGCGACTGGCGACGGGTGGGCAGGTGGCTGATGATCCGCTTGAGATCCGGCAGGAAGCCCATGTCGAGCATGCGGTCGGCTTCGTCGAGGACGAAGACTTCGAGCTGATCGAGGTGGATGTGGCCCTGGTTCATCAGGTCCAGCAGTCGTCCGGGCGTGGCGACCAGGATGTGAGCTCCGCGGTTGAGCATCCTGACCTGGCTCGCCTGGTTGACTCCACCGTAGATCACCGTCTGGCGGAGGTGCAGGTGGGCCCCGTAGGTCGCGAAACTCCCGCCGATCTGAATCGCCAACTCGCGGGTCGGTGCCAGCACCAACACGAAGGGGTGATTGGGCGGCGACTTGCGGTTGTGAGAACCGAGGCGGTTGAGAATCGGCACGGCGAACGCGGCGGTCTTGCCGGTTCCCGTCTGGGCACAGCCCAGCACATCGCGTCCCCGCATCGCGGGGGGGATGGTCTGGGCCTGGATCGGGGTCGGAGTCTTGTAGTCCTGATCGGCCAAGGCCTGTTGCACCGGCTGGATCAGGTCGAGTTCAGCAAACGTCTTCAATGGTCTTCCTTCATTTTGTCGCGATCGGATGATCGCATGCACAGGACGAAGACGCAGCGGGCCGTGTCAGCACCGGTGGCATCGAGAACGCCCTGTTGCCCGCGGTCAGTATGTGCCACGGGACAGCAACAGAGAATGGCGGCGAATTGGGCAACGAGTGTCTGACGCGGAGGAGACAACTGGCGGCTTTGCCAGAACACTCCGCTTCCACGAACAGCGCTCTCAACTCATGAAGAAACAGCGCTACTCGCTGAATTCCAACCGCTTCGCCCCGGTCTCCTAGTGGAGTCCAAGGGTCTGACTGAAGTGTACGTCGCAATCAGAGATTCGCCAAGGGCTACCTGGGGCCTGGAGCAGGTCCCGTGCCGGCACTCGGCCCGGACGCTGACGATGCGGTTCCGCTCACGTGGCCAGCACAACCTCGATCGGCTGGCTCTGGAGATCAACGGGCATACGATTCGGGCCGGGGTGAGCAGCTGATCACGGGCTTCGATTTTGAAGTCAGCGTGAAGAAGGTCGCCGGGGTCGCCGGAGTCGCCGGGGTCGGCTACGGCAGCTCGGCGATCGCGTCGATTTCGAGCAGGACGTTGTCGGTCAGGAATTGGACTCCGACCATGGTGTTGGTCGGGTACTGATCGCCGAAGTGCCTGGTGAAGATCTCGACCTGAGGTCCTTCGAAGGGGAACCACT
>CAUZEQ010000136.1:0-12464 GCA_963578885.1 Planctomycetota bacterium | reverse complement strand
GGTACTCAGCGACACACTCAGGGTTGGCACCGGTAGCGAGTTGTCATCGGTTGTGGTGGCTTGTATCTGTTCGTCGTCGACGAAGTGTCGAGAGCGGACGAGGTAGACGGTGCCGAGAGTGACCGAGAGAGCAACTGAGACGGCGTACATGGCGTTGAATCCCCAGCTGTCGATGATCCAGCCGAACAGAGGTGAGGAGATGGCCACGCCGAGTTCGCACATGCCCAGGGCGATGGTGGTCCCGGTGCCTCGGAAGCGGTCGGGAAACGTACCGGAGCCCAGCGAGGTCACCGCGGGGAACAGCAGTCCGTGTCCGAGGCCGCAGAAGAGTGCCGGGACCGCCAGTTGCCATGGGCTGTGGACGGCCATCAGCAGCAGCTGGCCGACGACGTGTCCGCACAGTCCCACGGCGATCATCCTTCGTCGCCCCACCGTACGGCTCCAGTTGCGGGTGAAGACGCGGCAGGCGAGTGCCGAGAGGCTGTAGGCGACGAAGAAGGTGCCGATGTTGGCGATGCCTCGCTCGGTGGCCATCCGCGTCAGGAACACCGTGGTCACGACCAGGCCGGCTCCCATCAACAGTGCCACGAGCATCACGGATCCGGGCCAGTAGCGTCGGATCAGCCGGTAGACGGGCGGGTTGATCCGACCCGGCTGGGGCCGGCGGTGGTTGCGGGTGATCACCATCACCAGGGCGAGGTAGACGCCGCCCAGTACGAGTGCGACCGAGAAGACGAGTGTGAAGCGGGCGCCGCCGTCGGGCAGGGCTGCGAAGGCGATGTCGCCCAGCAGTGAGCCAAGGATCATGCCCAGGAACCCGCTGGTGCCCAGGCTCCCGATCGCCTCGGTCCTCCGCTCGGCCGGTACCTCGTTCTGGATGTTGACCATCGAGCAGGTGAACATGCCGGCGATGCCGATCGAGAAGGCGATACGAGCGACGTAGAGCACCCAGGAGATGCTGTGAGTCAGCATCAGCAGGCCGCAGGCGGCGGCGAACAGCAGCGTGCTGGTCAGCCACAGTCGACGTGTGCCGCAGGCGTCGATGTCGTGTCCCAGCCTGAAGCGGACGGCCACGGCACAGAGCACTCCGACCGAGATCACCGTGCCGGTCAACTGCTCGGAACCGCCCAGGAAGGTGACGAATTCGGCGAAGCGAAATGTCAGCGCATTGGCCAGCACCAGCACGGTGTTGGCAGCGTAGGTCAGCCAGAACAACCGGTTGTAGACGGGTGAGGCAGCGGAGCGGAGTACGGTGGTCACCAGGCGAGCCGAATTCGCGAGAACCCGGAGGTCGTTCGTTCACTCGAAGCGGCGATTCTAGGGAATCGGTAGTGAATTGGCCAGCAGCCAGCTGCAGAGGTCAGGTGCCTCCGCCGGGGTGGAAACCCCCGGACTCGCGCGAGGCGGATCAGCCGCCAAAGGCTCCGTAGCGACGTACTCCACGTGCAAACGCGATGCGGTTGAGCACCAGCAGCCCCACGATCCAGGTCGCTTCGATCAGCAGTTGCCCTTCGAGCCCCTGGCCGAGCACGTACCCGTCTTTGCCCAGCACGATCGCCGCGGGCACATAGGCCAGGTACTTGAACGGCAGGTACTCGACCCACTCGCCCACGTCGCCGAGCCAGTCGAGCGGGATCATGTGTCCGGAGAGGAAGTAGTTGAGCATCATGTAAATGAACAGCAGCGAACTGACCTCCAGGAACCAGAACGAGATCAGCCCGATCAGGGATTCGATCAGGAACCCGATCAGGAACCCCATCGCCAGAGCGAGCACCAGGGCCAGCAGTGTCAGGGCGTCGGGCGCATGGGGGAAGTAGTCACGGCAGAGGTAAAAGACCAGGGCAAAGGGTCCGGTGGCGACGACGTAGTAGACCAGCTTGTGGGCGATGCGGTGCCAGAAGAGGTATCCGAGCATGTCGATCGGCTGGGTGAGGTACTTCTTGACCGTGCCGTCTCGGACGTCTCGAGCGATCCCGCTGGCCAGGCCCGGCATGCTGGAAAACGCCCGCGCCAGCATCGCCATCAGGTAGTAGGCGATCATCTCGTGGTAGGTGTAGTTGTTGAGCGTGGTCGGTTCGTCCGACTCGCTGCGGGCCTGGGCTCCCGAGTAGATGGCTCCCCAGAGAAAGACCTGGGTCACGATCGGCAGGAATCTCACCAACGTCGCAAAGGCAAAGTCGGCCCGGTAGACGAATCTCTCTTCGAGACACGTCTTGAGAATGACCCAGTTGGTGCGGGCTTGGGCCAGAATGGGGTTTTGCGTGCTGGAGGGCGGCATGGGATCAGGAGGGTGCCTTGGACGCCGAATCGGTAAAGAGCTCGGCCATGGCTTCTTCCAGGGGCCGGTCTTCGACGCTGATGTCTTCGATCACATAGCTGTCGAGCAGCCGGTTGAGAATTCGAGGGACTTCGTTCTTGGGGACCCGGATCTTGACACGAGGCGGCTGGCTGTCGAAGACTTCGCCGAAGCGGTCGAGGTCTTCGGGGAGCTTGGTGCCGGCGAACTGCAGTTCGATCACCTTGAACTGGCTGAAGCGGTCGACGATCTCTGCGAGCGGTCCGTCGTGCTTGATCTGACCGTCGCTGATGATGATCGCCCGCTGGCAGAGTGCTTCGACATCCTTCATGTAGTGGCTGGTCAGCAGCACGGTGATCTGGCGTTCCTTCTGGTAGTACTTGAGGAATTGCTGGACCTTGCGTTGCGAGACGACGTCGAGGCCGATGGTGGGTTCATCGAGCAGCAGCAGGTCGGGGCTGTGCAGCAGAGCGGCGATCAACTCCATCCGCATCCGTTCCCCCAGCGACAGTTCTCGGACCGGCTGACCGACCAGGTCCTTGACCTCGAGCAGCTCGGTCAGTTCATCGATCCTGCGATCGAACTGCGCGGTCTCGATGCGGTAGATCTCCTTGTGCAGCCGGAACGATTCCTGTGCGGGCAGGTCCCACCAGAGCTGGTTCTTCTGTCCCATGACGAGCGAGAAGCGTCGTCGGTAGGCGTTTTCACGTTTCCAGGGCACGTGTCCGAGCACGTCGGCCTGGCCGCCACTGGGGAAGATCAGCCCGCTGAGCAGCTTCAGCGTGGTGGTTTTTCCGGCTCCGTTGGGTCCGAGGAAGGCGACCATTTCGCCGCGCTCGACCTCGAAGTCGATCCCGTCCACCGCGTGGATCTCTTCGTACTCGCGGTGAAACAGACTACGGATCGACGCGCGGAGTCCCTCGCGTTTTCGGAAGACCCGGTAGATCTTCGACAGGTTGCGGACGTCGATCGCGGGCATGCCGTGTGGTGGGAGGTTCTGCGTGGTGGTCCGGCTACTTGCCGACGAGGTCGGCCTGCTTGAGTTGCCGGATGTAATCGAGCGTGATCTGCAGGACCTCGTTGCTGTAGTGGTCATCGCGAAAGACGGGCGGGGTCTTCGGCTTGTCCTTGTCGCCCTTGTCGAGCGTGCCGGGGACGGCCAGCTCGTCGTCCTGCTTGTTCTCCTCGATCTCCTTGCGGAGCACGGCTTCGTTGAGTGAAACGGTTTTGCGTTTCTTGCGTTCGAGGAACTTCTTGATTGCTTCGCGGTCCTTGGTGAAATCGGCATTGGCGTCGACGCGTTTCTTGCTCGAGGTCGCCAGTGCCGCGACGATCTTCGGGTTGACCAGCGAGACGGCGTTGTAGTTGGCGGCTGCGATCTTGTCGAAGGGCAGGTGGTTGTCCAGGGCGCTCTCGCCGATGTCCATGTGGTTGATGACCGAGGGCAGGATGATATCCGAGGGGATGCCACGCTCCTGGCTGCTCTCGCCGTTGACCCGGTAGAACTGCTGGATGGTCAACTTGAGTGCTCCGGGGGGCTTGCGGTCGAAGAAGTTCAGCGGTGAGGAGGTGCGGACGGCCATCACGTTCTGGACGGTGCCCTTGCCGTGAGTCGTCTCGTCGCCGACGAGCAGTCCGCGGCGGTAGTCGGTGATCGCCCCGGCGAAGATTTCCGAGGCCGACGCCGACATGCGGCTGGTCATCACGACCAGCGGTCCCTTCCAGGCGATGCCCGGATCCGGGTCCTCGTGAGGCGTGATGGTGCCATCGAGTTCCTTGACGCGGACGACCGGACCCTCGTCGATGAACAGCCCCGAGACTTCGACGGAGTCCTTGAGTGCTCCGCCTCCGTTGGTTCTCAGATCGAGGATCACCGCATCGACGTTGCCATCGGCGGTGAACGACGCGAGTGCCGTGCGGACGTCTCGAGCCGAGCTGCGGAAATCTGCGACTCCGCGGCGTTCGGCGTCGAAGTCGCGGTAGAACGACGGCATGTTGATCACGCCGATCCGACCCCGGGCTCCTTTGATCCGTTTGCCGGCGTCGATGATGACCGAGGTGACGCCCGACTGCTTCAGCTCGATGATCTGTCGGGTCAGTTTATAGATCTTCGTCTCGCTGGTCTTGGCGGTCTTGACCTGCAGCCGCACCTTGGTGCCCTTCTTGCCGCGGATCAGCCGAACGACGCGGCTGAGTTTCATCTCGACAATGTCCACGATGTCGCCCTTCTGCTGGCCGACACCGATAATCTTGTCACCCGGCTGCAGCCTGCCGTCCTTGTCGGCGGCCCCGCCGGAGACGATCTTGCGGACGACGGTGAATCCGTCCTCGCTGCTGAGCGCCGCCCCGATCCCCTGCAATCTCAGCCGCATGCTGATGTCGAAGTCCTCGCGGGTCTCAGGAGACATGTAGCTGGAGTGCGGATCGAAACTGTGTGTCATCGACGAGAGGTACCTCTGCAGCACCTCGGACCGATCGGTCTGCTCGGCGAATCGCAGCACGTTGACGTAGCGTTTGCCGAGTTGCTTGCGGGCCTCGGGCAGCTTGGTGTCATCGAGAATCTTACCGAGCAGCTCGGCCTTGATCCGTTTCCGCCAGCGTTCGTTGAGTTCTTCGGCCGAGCTGCACCAATCGAGGAATTCGGGGTTGGCGATGCGGACCTCGTCGAGGGTGAAGTCGTGCTCGGCCACGATGTACTTCGCGGCCAGCTTGGACTGTCGACGGACTCTCTCGAGATACGCCTGGTGAACGGTAAAGGCGAACTTCACGTCCCCCTTCAGCAACTGCTCGTCGAGCTTCGTCTCGAACTTCTTGAACCCCTTGATGTCTTTCTTGACGAAGTACAACTTCAACGGGTCAACCGATTCGATGTAGCGTTTGAGAGTCTTCCTGGAGATGTCGTCGTCGATCTTCTTCTGGCTGATGTGGAAGCGGTGGACCAGTTGGCAAACCATCTGGGTCGCCTTCTGGTCGTCGGGGGTCGGGTCGAACTGCTGGGCACAGATCGTCCCTCCGGCCAGCAGCAGCAGGCCCAGGAAACAGGTCGCGGCCACTCGCCATGTTGACTTGAACATCCAGGTTTCCAGTCGTTTCAGGTGCGCGAATTACCAGGTGGTGCCTGCCGGAGTGGCACCTCGGTCCGCGAGGCAGTCGTGGTCGATTTCCGGCCGAGCCTCCAATCTCTTCGCGGATGGTATCTCATCCCCACACACCGGACAAGGTGACAGATCGTCGGGCCCCCTCCGGCGACCCCAGCGGAGCTGCCTTGCGGGCCGAGACCTTCTCAGCGACCGGCCGCCCGGGTCCGCGGCGGGTCGATTTCGAGTTGCGAGACGATACTGCGATCGCGGTTCCGCCAGGCCTTGATCCGGTCGGTCTCGACGGCGAAGACCAGCGAGAGTTGTCGGCCGGAGGGATGTGTGCAGAGGTAGTAGAACCAGTGCATCGGCAGCCCGTGGTCGATTCCGGTGGCGGTGACCCGCCAGCCGCGCCCCGCGGTGGGCGTGGCACGGGACCGCAGCGGTTCGACCGAAACGAGTTCACGCAACCGCGGTCCCAATGCCGCTTTCACATCGCGCAGGAACTCGTCTCGAGGGGTCATCTTCCCGGCGGTCAGTTTGGGAGCTTTCGAGAGGTTGCACTGTGCGATGAGCTGGCCGTTTTCGAGCCTGCGGAGGATGGCCACGTCGGGTGTCTGGTGAAAGATGTGCCAGTTGCGGTCGTGCCGCAGTCGGCCTCGGCCGGGGGTCTGAAGCGTCAGCTGCAGCCGGGCTGCGGTCGGCCGTTTCGGGCAGATGTCCACGATCTGCGGCTGCAGTCTCACGCTGCCGGTCACCGGTTTGCGATCGATGCGGACCTGTGCCACGACTTGCAGCCCCGGGCTGACCGGTCCGGCCTGCCGGTGCTCCTCGATCGTGATCCGGGCCTGCTTGAGGAATCCGAGTCGGTGATCAAACAGCAGCGTTCCGCTGAAGGTCACTTTCGAGCGTGCTCCCCCGGCGGCACCATCCGCGGTCCCCTCGATCAGGGCCTCGGCGGTCGTGTCGGTGACCTTGACGAGTCGTCCCTTGAGCGTGCCACCGGTGACGGCATCGAGGCCGGTGACCAGGGGCAGGGTCCAGCGGCCCGGTGTCCAGGAGTGGTCATGAGGCACCTGTCCCAGCGGCAGCAGTCCCAGCAGCGCCAGCGGGTCGGCCGGGAAGTCGAGCAATTCGATTTCATCGCCGCTGAGCGGTCCTTCGAGCGAGTAGTGTCGCAGTCCCGACGGGGTCCCCTCGGAAACGATCGTCCGCCGTGACGGACTCAGCGACGACTCGGTTGTCCGCCGATCGACCCGGACACTCGAGACCGCCGTCTGGAAGCTGCGGACCGCCCGCAGCGATCCATGGAAGTCTCCGACCGGTTTCAGCCGTCGCATCTGCCACGCCAGCCGGGCAGTGGCTAAAAGCGGCAGCGGCACCACGCGGTCGATTCCCACCGGGGCCAGCAGGCGACCCTTCACCTCCAGGCTCACGGTCACCTCGAGCAACCGTTCGGCCCGAGGATCCTCGACCAGGCGAACCGTGGGCTTGTCGGGATCGAGCTGGGCGTCTGCTGAGGGCTTGGGGGTTTCCTGGGCCAGGCCGGCGGTGGCCGGTCCCAACAGCAGCAGCAGCAGCAGCAGAGCAGGGCGAATTGTCGGGTGTCTCATCATCGATCCCTCCCTGGATCGTTGAGTCTCGACGTCAGGCGTGTCAGTCGTCGACGAGTGTGGCGGGTGTGGCGGTGCGTGAGCGGGCGGCTTGGACCAGGCCGTCGACATCGAGTCCGTGTAGCTGCAGCAGTTCGCCGCGTTCTCCGAGTTCGACAAACTCATCGGGCAGTCCACATCGGTGCACGCGTCGTGTATCGAGTCCCGCGTCGGCGGCGGCTTCGAGGACGGCGGAGCCGAATCCCCCCGCCAGCACGTTTTCCTCGACGGTGATCACGAACCCGGTCTCGTTGAACACCCGTTCGAGCATGTCGGTATCGAGCGGTTTGACGAAGCGGGCGTTGATGACGCCGGCGTCGATCCCGTGTTCTTCGGCCAATCGATCCGCCGCCGCGACGCAGTTTCCCAGCAGGCTGCCGCAGGCCAGGAAGACCCCGTCGCGGCCTTCACGAATCCGCTCGCTGGTTCCCAGCCTCACGCTTGTTGGCGAGCGTTCGATGGTCTCGATCGCCGTCTTGGGATACCTGATGGCAACCGGTCCGTCGTGCTGCAGGGCGAAGTCGAGCATCGGCACGACGTCGTGCGAGTCTCCCGGTGCCATCACGGTCATGCCGGGGAAGGGCCTGAGGTAGGAGAGGTCGAAGACGCCGTGGTGGGTGGGTCCATCGGGTCCACAGAGTCCCGAGCGGTCCAGGCAGAAGGTGACCGGCAGTCCCTGCAGGGCGACTTCCTGGAAGATCTGGTCGAAGCTGCGTTGCAGGAACGTGCTGTAGATGGCGGCGATCGGTTTCAGGCCGGCCTTGGCCATCCCGGCCGCGAAGGCCACCGCGTGTGCTTCGCAGATCCCCGTGTCGAAGAACCGGTCCGGGAAGTCCTCGCGGACCCGATCCAGCTTGTTCCCGGCACACATCGCGGCGGTCAGCACGACCACCTTCGGGTCGGCCTTCATCGCGGCATGAATCGCGTCGCTGACGACGTTGGTGTAGGCGGGGGCCGAGGCCGAGGGGACCGCGATCACCTCGTTGTCATCAGACCGCTGGAACGGGGCGGGAGTATGGAACTTGACGGGGTCCTGGGTAGCCGGTTGGAAGCCGTGCCCCTTTTCGGTGAAGACGTGCAGCAGCACCGGGCCGCTGACGTTCTTGACCATATCGAGGTATCGGCGGAGCGCGAACAGGTCGTGTCCGTCGACGGGTCCGATGTAGCGGAAGCCGAGTTCTTCGAAGAGCATTCCTCCGTGCAGGAACGCCTTGAAGGCATCCTTGAGTCCGCCGAGGACGTTTTCGACCGGTTGCCCGACGAGGGGGACCTTGTTGAGGAAGGCCTGCACGTCGCGTTTCAGCCCGTCATAAAACGGTGCGGTGCGGGCCTTGTCGAGCGTGGAGGCCAGCCCACCGACACGTGGGCAGATGCCCATCTCGTTGTCGTTGAGGATGACGAGCACGTCCTTGTCGAGTCCGGCGGCGTTGTTGAAGGCTTCGAATACGATCCCCGAGGGCAGGGCCCCGTCGCCGATCACCGCCACCGCCTTGCGGTCGCCCTCGCCCAGCAGGTCGTCTCCGGCCTTGAGCCCCAGCACGCTCGAGACACTCGCTCCGGCGTGGCCGGTCATGAACAGATCGAAGTCGCTCTCATTGGGATTGGGGTACCCCATCAGCCCGCCGCGTTGCCGCATCGTCTGGAATTCGGCATAGCGTCCGGTGAGCAACTTGTGGGGGTAGACCTGGTGCCCGGTGTCCCAGATCAACCGGTCGCGGTCGAAGTCGAAGACCAGGTGCAGGGCGATCGCCAGCTCGACCACTCCGAGATTGCTGGCGAAGTGAGCGGTGCGGTCCGAGACGACCGTGCAAAGCACCTCGCGGATCTCCGCGGCCAGCTGCAGCAGCTGCTCGTCGGTGTACTCGCTCAGTTGTGCCGGCGATTCGAGCCCCGGCAGCAGTTCGAGTTCGCTCATCAATGATCCCTCTCGATGACGAACTCGGCCAGCACCCTCAACGATTCCCCCGCGTCTCCCAGCACAGAGATGGCCGCCTGGGCCGAATCGATGCAGGTCCTGGCCATCGTACGGCTGTGTTCGATCCCGACCAGTGCCGGGTAGGTCCACTTGCCCAACTCGGCGTCTCGACCCTGCGACTTGCCCATCAGGCTGCTGTTGCCTTCGACATCGAGCAGGTCGTCGGCCACCTGGAAGGCGAGGCCGATCTGCTGTCCGAACTCGACCAAGCACCCGCGGAGCTCATCGGGTGCCCCGGCGACGGTGGCTCCCAGTTCGAGGCTGGCGGCGAGCAGTCGAGCGGTCTTGCGGCGGTGGATGTTGGCGAGTGTTTCGACGGGGCTGGGATCGGTATCCGGGGAGGTATCGGTGACGGACAGGTCGGCCACCTGTCCTGCGACCATGCCCTCGCAGCCGGCGGCCGAGGCGAGCACTCGGCAGCACTCGGCGGCGACGGCCGGGTCGGGGAGTTCGCCGGCGAGGATTTCAAACGCCCGGCTCTGCAAGGCGTCTCCGGCCAGGATCGCCATCGCGTCTCCATACACGACGTGATTGGTCGGTTGGCCGCGGCGGAGCTGGTCGTCGTCCATGGCCGGCAGGTCGTCGTGGATCAGCGAGTAGGTGTGGATCATTTCCACGGCACAGGCGGCCGGCAATGCGTCGCGCGGGTCGGCTCCACAGGCTTCAGCGGCCAGCAACACCAGGGCCGGCCGCAGCCGCTTGCCGCCGGCGATCAGGCTGTAGTGCATCGCGTCCAGGAGCGAGGCGGGAGTGTCCTGGGTCGAGGGCAACGCCTCCAGCAGCGCCGTCTCGATCACGGGGCCGAAGCGGGCCAGGGTCTCTTCAGCGGTCATCGTTTGAGCGGACACTGGGGGTCGGGGTCGGGGGGTCGGGGACGGGGGGTCGGGGACGGGGGGTCGGGGACGGGGGGTCGGGGACGGGGGGTCGGGGACGGGGGGTCGAGGCGAAAAACCTGCGGCATTCTAGCTGCGGCCGTATGGGTCGAGAATAGCAACCCCACAGGGCAATGTTGCGAACCGATGTTGGCCGATTCTCTCAGCCGGCTCCGGTGGCCAGTTGCAGCCCGATTCGGCATGCCTGCAGGTAGCTTTCGACATGCAACGACTCGTTGACGGTGTGGATATCCTGTTGTCCGCATCCGAGCGTGACGGTGGGGATTCCATGAGCGACCATCCAGTTGGCATCGAGGCCTCCATTGGAGATCCGCACACCGGGCTCCAGACCAACAGCTGCGACGGCCGCCAGTGCCGTTTGCACGCACGGTTCCTTGTCCGAGAGCACAAACGAGTCGTATTTCAGCTGGGCCTCGAAGCGAACACCGGCGGTTTCTCTGGCGGTGTTACGGATGCCGGCCGCGGCGCGTTGGAAGGCCTTCTTGAACTCCTCGACGATCCGTTTCCGGAACTTCGGGTCATGGCTGCGTGCCTCGGCCTTCAGCGTCAGCCGTGGGGTGACGACGTTGGTGGCGTCGCCGCCGTTGATGATGCCGACGTTGCTGGTGCCACGGTTGCGTCCTTTTTCGATCAGGCCGTGCCAGCCGTTTTCGGTCAGGTCGGCGATCGCCCGGCTCGCCACGGCGATCGCGCTGATGCCGTCCTCGGGGTGGCCTCCCGCATGGCTGGCCACGCCCTCGATCGTGACGTCGATGCTGTAGTCACCAGTGGCTCCGATGACGGCCAGGCCCGGCGGGCCCCCGTCCCAGTTGAAACCCTGGCGGGGTTTGCCGAGTCGCGAGAGGCTGACATGTCGGGCTCCGTAGAGTCCGACTTCCTCCTGGATCGGGAAGAACAGGGTCAGCGGCGGGTGGGGCAGGTCCTGCCGCAGGATTTCCAGCACCGCGTTCAGGATGACGCTGGCGCCGGCCCGGTCGTCGCCGCCCAGGGCGGTGTCGGCGTCGCGGGATTCGATCAGAGGTCCACGCCGCACCGGCCGGCAGCCGACACACAGCGGCACGGTATCGATGTGAGCCATCATCAGCCGGCGGGGGGCTCGCAGCGTGCCCGGCAGCTTGACGATCAGGTTGCCGATTTCACCTCCCAGCGGACTGCGGCAGTTGGCCGCGTCGTGACTTATCGCGGCGGCCGGGACTCCGGCATCACGCAGCCGACTGGTAATCGCCTCGGCCACCTCACCCTCCAAGCCACTCTTGCCCGGAATCGCCATCAGCCGGGTCACCAGGTCGACGGCTGCGGAGTTATTGATCGAGTATGGCTTGGACATCTCTTTGGCCCTTGTGTTGGTGGCTGTCCCGGGGGGCAGTGGGTGTTTGGGCAGGTGGGCGGCTTGAAGCCGCGCCGCTGCAAGGTCAGTATGGCGGCCTCTCAACATACCGACCGCAACCGCCAGCACAATCGACAGCATGTCCACTCAGCCCATCGATTCGCGACTCGACTGCCACATCGCCAATGACACCGAGCGTGCCGTCGCGTTCAGAAACGTATACGAGTGCTGGGGTGACGAGCGGTCTGTTGAGGAGTACGTAGCGTGGCGGCTGCAATCGGTGCAGCACGCCCGGGCCACATGGTGGGTCGGGTGTATCGATGGGACCGTGGCGACGTCGCTGGGGGCCTACCCGATCGTGCTGAAGGCCGCCGGAGCGTCGTGGCCGGGCTATGCGATCGGAGCAGTTCACACTCCACCGGAATTCCGGCGAAACGGCTACGCCAGGACGCTGCTTGATACCGTCGAGCAACAGCAACTGGCCGCCGGCACACAGTTCGGATTGCTCTACTCGGACATCAAGCCCGAATACTACGCGGCGACCGGGTACCGGTTGTGCGATTCTCACTATGCGTGGGCGGTGCCACGTGTTGGAGACCAGCCGATCGGAGGTCGGTTTGAGCGGTTTCACCCGGACGAGTCGGCCGCGGAACTGGCCGAAATGTATGTCGCGGCGCAGTCCTCGCGAAGCATTTGGATCGAACGCGACACGGTCTACTGGGATTGGGTGCGGGGGCGGTATCCCGAGCACGAGTGGTACTGGTGGATAGCCGCGGGTGCCGAGGGGCCGACGGGGTACATACAGTTGAAGCCGAGCGATACCGAGACGCGGGTCTTCGATTGGGGTGTGGTGCACTCCGGCGAGGAACGTGCGTTCTGGGAGACGCTGCTGGGCTGGTCGGCCGAACTGGGTAGGGCCCGGATCGGCGGCTGGTTGCCGAAGTCCGAGGCGATTGCGGGTTGTTTCGAGGTCACCGGGCGGTCCATAGAGATGACGATGATCTGCCCGTTGACCTCCACGGCGCCCTGGGACGACGCCTACAGCCGCGACGTGGCCTGGTTCACCGAGTGCGACCACATCTAGCAGCCCGGTGTCGCCCCGACGAGGTGCAGGGACTGGCTCGCCCGCCCGTGGCGGGGTGCCTGTCCCGGTTGCCAACAGCGAGTGAGAGAAGGGGACAGGCACCCCCCGCCACGGGCGGGTGAGCCAGTCCCTTCAACCCGCCGCAGGCGGGCTAGGCCTA
>CAUZEQ010000135.1:0-12481 GCA_963578885.1 Planctomycetota bacterium | reverse complement strand
GGAATCACGTCCTCGCGGGTATGAAACAGCGGGAAGTGGGCTTGAAATCCGAGGTAGTTCCAGGGATCGGGCAGGGCACCGCAGTCGATGCCTCGATCGAGCAGGTCTCGAGCTTCGGAGAGGAACTCGAGTGCCTCGACCAGGTCGCCTCGCTCGGCACTCAACTCGGATGTCGTCAACGCGCACTGGATCTCGCATTCGAACCGGATCGAGGCAGCCGGGATCGATTCGGCCTGCTGCCTGGCGGCTTCGGGGAATCCCATGCGGGCATAGAGCATCGCCAGTTGCCGGTGCTGGATCTGCCGGGCCCCGTAGCGGGCGAGGTAGAGGTTGAGTTGTTGTCGGACGTGGCCGAAGGGCTGTTGTGTGCGGCTGGCCAATTCGGCAAGCCACTGGGCCCGTTCCCCCTCGGCCCGCTCGATGTGGAATTCGTAGAAGGCGTCCCGCAGCCGGGCGACGACCGGCAGCAGGGTGGTCAATGAGACGCTCGAGTCGTGCGTGTCGGGGCCGGCACCGCTGATGGCCGAGGCCATCAGCACGGTTCCGGCCAGCACGATCGCGGTGTCCTCGAGCACCTCGCCGGGATCCGCACCGTCGGCGACCATCACGCGGGTCCAGTCGATCAGGGCGTCGAGGATGATTTGCCGGAGAATGAAGCGGCGGTAAAAGCCCTTGGTGTCGATCTGGTGAGGGTCCCACTCACCGAACATGTAGGTGGTCCGCTTGTTGACCGGGTGCAGGTGGTCGTGGGCCCTGAGGTCGACGGCCAATTCGTCGAGGTGCGACGGGTCGAAGTGGGCGATATTGAGCAACTCGCCGGGCGTCAGGTCGAGCACCTCGATCGTACGCGCGACCAGGTCCTGGTAGGGCCCGGCCGCGGCACCGGCTCCGACCAGGTACAGCGGGGCCGGCCGGTAGCGTTCGTGCGGGTAGGGTTCGCAGAACTGGTCGTTTTCGAGCACCGCGACGGGTCGGTAGCCGAGGAAGTCATTCAGCGTGGCCAGTGCCGATTCGAGGATCGTCTCGACGTCGTCCCATTCGGGCCCCTGCTCGAGGATCGCTTCGAACATCTTCACCAGCAGGAACGGCTGCTCGCGGTCGAACAGGTCGAGGTGGTAGAGCAGGTCCTGGTGGTGCAGCTGGTAGAGGGGTGCCAGGCCGTCGAAGACGAGTTCGAGCACCGTGGCGGCCTGGCGGCTGTCGGCCAGGGCGGGGGACGTGTCGGCGAGCGATTCGAGCGAATCGCCGAGGAGTTGGCCGACGTTATTCCAGCAACCGACCCCACCGAGGTGGTCGCAGAGCCGGTTGAGTTTTCGAGCGAAGGCCGGGTCGTGGGCACCTCCGGAGAGGTTGATGTAGCTGAGCAGTTCCTCGATCAATTCATCGGGCAGGACGGCGTTGGATACGGACATGCGAGAGAGTCCGGGTGCCGCAGGAGGCTGCGTGATCGAGGGGGTCATTTCGACTATAGCGATCTGCCTGCACGCTGATAGCGTGAGCCGGTCGCTGCGACACGCGGTTGCAATCGGCACGCGCCTATGCGATTCTGCCCTCCACATTTCTCACGATTTCTCACGCCGCGGACCTCGGCTGCGGCATCTCAGTCGTCTTGCGATCCGGAACCCAACCCTCGTGATGGCCGAAGAGACTCCCAGCTCCGATGACATGACTCCCGCAGGCGATGACTCGGCCGGGACCGACGCGACCGAGCCGAGTGGGCAGGGCTCCTCGGGAGGCTCGTTCGAGGCTCCCCGGCTGGGGTCTCTGGACATGCCGGCTTGGAACACCGGCGAGCTGATCGATGCGCCGCGGTTCACGTCGCGCAACTGGTTTGCCCTGCTGGGACCCGGGCTGATCATGGGCGGGTCGGCGATCGGCGGTGGCGAGTGGTTACTGGGTCCGAAGGTGACGGGGGTGTACGGCGGCGGCCTGTTGTGGGTGGCGACCCTGAGCATCCTCGGGCAGGTGTTGTACAACATCGAGATCAGCCGCTACACGCTGTACACCGGCGAACCGATCTTCACCGGCAAGTTCCGCATGATGCCCGGCCCCCGCTTCTGGGTGGTGGCCTACCTGCTGTTCGACTTCGGCAGCATCTTCCCCTACCTGGCCGCCAACGCGGCGACTCCGGTGGCGACGTTGATCCTGGGGGGGCAAGTGCCGCAACCGGACAAACTGGTGTTCTACAAGCTGCTGTCGCACAACAGCGACTGGTACCTGATGAAGGGACTGGCTTATGCCATCTTCCTGGGTGCGCTGGTGCCCTTGCTCTTCGGGGGCAAGATCTACCGTTCGCTGAAGGCGATCATGACCTTCAAGCTGATCGTCGTCTTCGGGTTCCTGCTGTTCCTGGCCTTCGGCTACTCGAAGCTGTCGACATGGGGTGAGATCACCACGGGGTTTGTCAGTTTCGGCAAGGTCCCGGTGCTACGGGCCGAGGACACCAACGGCAACAACGTGCTGGATCCCGGCGAGGACTGGGACGGTGACGGTCATCTCGATGTGGTCGAACCACAGATCGACAGCAATCAGGACGGCGAGTTCGACAGTTTCGAGGACTTGGATGGAGACGGCTACTGGGACGGTCGCAACGTCGACAGCATCTGGTCGATGTTGGGGGGGAGCAGCAGTTTCAAGGACATCGATTTCACGATGGTCGGGCTCATCGCTGCGCTGGCTGCGATCGCCGGATCGGGAGGTCTCTCGAACACACCCACCAGCAACTACACCCGGGACCAGGGCTGGGGGATGGGTCATCACGTGGGCGCGATTCCCAGCACATTTGGAGGTCACGACATCGAGTTGTCTCACACGGGAACCGTGTTCGAGGTCACCGAGGAGTCGATGCCACGTTGGCGCGGCTGGTACAAGCACGTGGCCCGCGACCAGCTGGCGATCTGGCTACCGGCCTGCTTCATCGGCATCGCCTTGCCCGCCATGCTCTCGATCCAGTTCCTCAGCTACGCCGACGCCGACGCGGGGAGCGAGTGGACGATGGCGGTGATGACGGCCCAGGGGGTTCGGAACGTCGTCTCGGCGGAATCGGGAGACGGGCTGGGAACATTCTGCTGGTTCATGACCATCTTCTGCGGCTTCCTGGTGCTGGCTCCGACGATGTCGTCTTCGGCCGATGGGATCATCCGCCGCTGGGTCGACGCGTTCTGGACGTCGAGTGCCAAGTTGCGGGAGATGGATCCGAAGCACATCAAGGTGGTCTATCTTCGCGTGCTGATCTGCTATGCCATCTTCGGCTGCTGTTCGCTGATGCTGGATCCCGGAATACTGATCAAGTACGCCACGATGTTCTTCAACGTGGCACTGGGTGTCAGTTGCTGGCACACGGTGGCGATCAACACCAAGTTGTTGCCCAAGCCGCTGCGGCCTCACATGGTGATCCGTGGCCTGATGCTTCTCTCGGGTGCCTACTTCTTCATGCTCGGTACTCTGGCGGTGCTCAAGACCACCGGATTGCTTGAAATGATGCTCGGATAGCGGCCCGGCGGCGTTCTCAGCGACCCCAACGGCCCCCGCCATTGGTCTCTGGGCCCGAATAGGCTCAATCGTGGGCTCGGGTTGCGCCGATTCTACCGAATGTATCGACGGCTGCGGCCGCCGGTTGCGGGACGGTCTGCGCCCAGCGGCTTCCCGCCGATTCAGCACCGCGGCAATCGACCGGGGAGACGATGACTCAGGACCAAGCTCAACACACCGAAACAGCAAGCGGCGGTCGCTACGATTCGGGCGCCGTCACGTGGATCGGCCGCCTGTTCGGCTCGCCTCTGCTGTGGGGCGGACTGGCGACGTGGGCCTTCTACATGGCGATCCCGCATTCGCCGATCGCGGCGGCCCTGTTGCAGCGGTATTTCTACGGCCACCCGCTGGAATACGCCACCGCGACGCTGTTCTTCGTTGGCATGGCGGTGCTGGTGATGCGGTCGGCCGCCTGTTGGCGTGACGCCCGTGCGGACGAAGTTGCGGTACTGCCCGAGGACTTCGACGACCTGCTCGCACTCGACGGCGGCAGTGTGGCCCGGGCCCGCTCTCTGACGGAACACTCGGCCGATTGGCCCGATTGCCGACGGAGTCGTCGGCTGAGCGAGCTGTGCACGTTCGTTACCCGCCGTGGCGGCGGTGCCGGGGTGGCTCAGCACGGCCGCTTCCTCGCCGACCAGGCCTCCGATCACCTGCACGAGAGTTACTCGTTGGTGCGGACCATCACCTGGGCGGTGCCGATCCTGGGCTTCCTGGGCACGGTGGTCGGGATCACGATGGCGATTGCCAACGTGACCCCCGAGCAATTGGATACGTCGCTGGGCGAGGTCACCGACGGGCTGGCCGTCGCGTTTGATACCACCGCCCTGGCCCTGACACTCTCGCTGCTGCTCGTCTTCGCCTCGAACGCGGCTCAGCGAATCGAGCAGTCGAGCCTGGCGGAGATCGAATCGTGGAGCCTGCGTGAAGTGGCGCCGCTGCTGGCCGAGTCGGAGGGTCACGGGGGTCGGTTGCGTGACGTCGAGCAGCAGGCGGCTCGAAGACTGCTCGAAGAGTCTGAGGCGTCGATCCGCAGACAGGCCGAGCTCTGGGACCGTTCGCTCGAGGAACTCCGCCATCGCTGGGTGGAAACGCTCGAGCGGCAGACGACAAGTTTTGAGACGACACTGGGCCGGGGCCTGGAACAGGGGCTGGTCGATCACGACCGCAAGCTCGAAGGGCTGCGTGACCAGTGGCTGCAAGCCTGCAAAGAGGTGACCGAGGGGATGCTCAGCCAGTCAGACCGGCTGGCCGACTCGTTGACGGGCGGAATCGGCGAGTGCGTGACTGCGATCAACCAGGCCACCGACGCCGTCCGAGACCAACTCGGACAGTTCGAGCACCAGGGCGAATTGCTGATGCAGGTGATCGGCCACGAGAAGGAGTTGGTTGGTCTCGAGCAACGGCTTGCCGAAAACCTCGAGGCGGTCCGTACCGCCGAGGCGTTCGAGCAGGCGGTGATCAGCCTGACGGCTGCGGCCAACCTGCTGTCGACCAAGGCAGGCTCGAAGGCCGCCTGAGGAACTCGAGGGGCCGGGGGGGGGCAAGCGACGATGAGTACACGGCGGGTCGAAAACTCGGTGTCGCTGTTCCCGTTCCTGGCGGTGCTGGTCTGCGCAATGGGAGCCCTGATCTTCCTGCTGCTGGTCGTCACGCGGCAGATTCGAGCCGAGGCTCGGGCTGTGGCGATCCAGGAGGCGGATGCCGAGACCAGCGGGGCAGCGCCGGCCGCTTCCAAGCCGCTCCCACCCTCACCGCCTCCCGACAGCGCGGTCGATCCCGCACCGCTGGTGCTCGACGACGTGGACGCGGTTGAGGTCGACTGGAGGGGAATGCTCGATTCGCTGACGGCACGGCATCGCGACGGGACCAGAGACCTGGACAGCGCCCGGTCCGAGGTCGAGTTGGCCGAGACCCGGCTGAGGGTGGCGGAGGGAGAACTGGCCCGACTGCGGCAGGACGACAGCGATTCCCGGGCACGACGAGCTGAACTGGATACGAAATTGACCCGCTTGCGGGTGCGGGCCAACGAACTGAACACGCAGGCGAAACAGCAGCAGCAGGCGATCCGTGAGCGAAGGGCCCAGATCGAAGCGGCCGAGAGCCAATTTGCATTTCTGCCGTTCGACAGCGCCACGGGAACCCGTCGTCGGCCGATCTTCATCGAATGCCATCCGGACCGAATCGAATTCTCCTCAGAAAAGATCGATCTGACGGCGGCCAACCTGGCCGGTTTCACCCGTCGAGCCAATCCGCTGCTGGCGGGAGTCAGGGCGTTGGTGGAATACTGGTCCGAGCGGGATGCCGCGGGGGCGGCTGCTGAAGACACCGATCCCCAATCGCGAAGACCGTATGTGCTGATGGTGGTGCGACCGGGGGGGATTCACGCCTACTACCTGGCTCGCAAGTTGCTGAGTCGACTCGAGGCTCCGATCGGTTACGAGCTGGTGCCCGAGACGATGCCGTTGGCGTGGCCGGCCCGCGACCGCGTCGCGGCCGCTGTATGTCGTGCGGCGATCGACCAGGCGGTGGCCCGGCGGCCACGCTCGGGGCCATCCCTCGCCGGAAACGGTCTCCGAGGCGGTTTCTCCCGTGGCAGGCTGCCGGGATTGGGCCAACCGAAAATGGCGGTGCCAGGCCGACCCGGCGGTGGCAAGTCGCAACGGGTGACTCGGCCGGCTCGAGAGAGTGCGACCGGTGAGACGCAGGGCGGCGGCCTGGCGACTCGAGTCATTCCCGGCGACGAAACGGGTCGGTACGGCAGCGGTCGTCGGGTCGATGGACAGAGACCGCCGAACGAGGTGACTGAGGACGGGGTGAAGGATGGGGCGAAGGATGGTGTGAAGGATGGTGTGAAGGATGGTGTGAAGGATGGTGTGAAGGATGGTGTGAAGGATGGTGTGAAGGATGGTGTGAAGGATGGTGTGAAGGATGGTGTGAAGGACGGTGTGAAGGACGGTGTGAAGGACGGTGTGAAGGACGGTGTGAAGGACGGGGGAGGCTCGGGTCGGCCGGCTGCGGGAGAGACACGCAAGTCGGCCGGGAGCGGCACGACGGGTCGCCCCGGCGAGGCTCCGACCTTCGAATCGCTGACGGTGGGATCGCCGTCGCCAGGCGGGTCATCGGCGGGGAGTTCGGGGCAGTCCAGCGGTGGGCCGCCTCGCCGCTGGGGTGTCGCGTCGCTGGGTGCGACGATCGGCTACGAACGCCGGGTTCGTGTCCGGATCGACCCCACCCGGATCACGGTTGCCGAGCAGCCTCGGATTGACATCACCACCGACGGAGGTGGTGAGCTCTCGACTGCGGAGATTCGTCAGAAGGTGATCCGTGCCGTCCAACTGACCGCTCGCAGCTGGGGGTCTCCGCCCGAGAGGTTCTACTGGGTGCCGGCGATTCAATTTGAGGTCACCCCGGGCGGATTCCTGTTCTACGAACGGCTCAACGGCCTGTTCCGCAGTTGGCGGATCTCGACATCGGTCGAGTTCGTCCTGCCGCCCCCCTCGCTGCCTCCGATTCGGCTGATGCAGGGCCTGTTCCAGGAGCCGCTGCCGTGACCCGACGACAGCGAACAGACCAGCAGGCGGGCGGAGACGATTCGTTCCTCGACATCGTCGCCAACATTGTCGGGATCCTGATCATCCTGATTGTCGTGGCCGGCGTGCGGGCCAGCCGGGCACCGGTCGATCTGCCGCAGAGGGTTGTTGAGCCTGCTGTCGAGTTGATTGCGGAGGCCGATGCACTCGAACCGCCGCCGATCGGGGTGGTCGAACCCGAGTTCGACCATCGGCCTCGAGCGACTGCCCCGGCGGTTGTCGATCGGACCGACGAGGTGACCGATCTGGTCGATCAGGTTGCGGTGCTTGGTGAGCAACTCGGTGACACCGTCGAGAGGCTGAGAGCGGTTCGCAGCGATCTGTCAGTTCGGCAAGCGGATCTCCAGCGGTTGCGGGGGCGTGGTGCCGTGCGGGATTCTGAGGTCGAGCGTCTTGGTGCAGAGGTCGACCGGTCTCGCGTGGGTGTTGTGGCACTTGAAGCGAGTGACCAGGCGGCACGCCGGAAACTGGAAACACTGCTTACGACTCCAACGAGTTCGGTGGTCGAGGTACGACACCGGTTGACTCCCGTGGGCCGTGCCGTCCGTGGCAACGAGCAGCACTTTCATGTCCGTGACGGTCGCGTGGCCCGGATCCCACTCGAGAGTCTCAAGCGGCGGGTTCGCGACCAGTTGGCCCGCTACGGGCGCGTGATGTCACGGTATTCCCGGCACGAGGGTGTCGTCGGGCCGGTCGGTGGTTTCGTGATGGAATACACCGTCGAGCGGCAGCCGTTGCGGCTGGTTGACGGGTTGCGGCACGGTCGGGGGATGGTCCGGATTGCGGTGACGCATTGGACGATCCGCCCCGAGCCCGAGCTCGAGTCGGAGTCGATCGGGAGGGCTCTTTCGAGTGGTTCGCGATACCAGACGGTCTTGCGGGCGAGCGATCCGGGCACGCCGTTGACCTTCTGGGTCTATCCCGACAGTTTTTCGGGCCTGCGTCGCCTGCAGGCGGCGGCCCACCGGGCCGGTTTCCGTGTTGCTGCAAGGCCGTTGCCCGTCGGCGTCACGATCTCGGGTTCACCCGATGGGAGTCGCTCGCAGGCCCAGTAGCGGTTCGAGTGGGCCGTCTACTTGGCCGCCTTCTTGGCCTTGGCAGCGGGTTTGGGCGGCAGGCTGCGGAGCTGAATGATCCGAGTGGGCAGCAGCGGTCCGCCTCGAGCGGCCTTCACGAGCAGTTGGATCCCGGGCAGCACGCGGGCCTCGTTTTCCTGTCCGCTGGTGATCGCGATCGTGAAGGAGGTGACTCCGGCGGGGACGACGGTCTTGCCTCCCTGGAACCCGGGAAGTCTCTTGTCGATCACGATTTCCAGTTCCACCGCTCCACTGAAGCCTGGGTCACGAGTCAGGGTGCCCTTGACCTGGTTGACGGTATTACTGGCGAGGGTTGTGGTCTTGGGATCGAAGGCGACGGCCACGGCGTTTCGGACCGGGACCCGGAAGGGTGTTGAGTAGATCCGTCCCTGGACTGCGGTGGCGTAGCCGTGAGCGAGCAGGTCACCCTGCAGCACGAATTCGATCGCGGTGGCGGGGACATCGACCGGGACGGTCAGCGTGATCGACGCGGGTGCACCGCCGATGGTCGCCGCCTGGTTGGTCAGGGCCCTGACGATCGGCTTGTTGCCCTTGCCGGGTTTCTTGGGATCGATCGGGCGTCGGGGTTCGTTGGAGAGCGATGCGATGCGGACGGCCTGTCCGTCGCGGTTGTCCGGTGCCAGGCCGCGGGCCGCGACGGTCACTCGTGCGGGCAGGCCACGGTAGATTGCCAGGGGAGCCGAGACGATCTCGATCGCGGCGCCGCTGGGGCGGGTCAGCCCCACCGGCAGCAGGTCCTCGTGACCGGGAACCGACTGATTGGCGACTCGAGCATTGCGACGCAGGAGGGGCTTGGTGCCGACCGATTCGCCGACCAGGCTCAATGACCGCAAGGCACCGGCGTCTCCGCCGGCGGAGCGGGTGACTGTGATCGAGACCACTCCGGTGATTCCGGCGGGGATCAGCTTCGGCTGCAGAGTGACCTGGTCGTCGCCGATGGCCGCCAGGGCAATCGGGCCGTCGTAACCGGCTCGGGTGATCTGCAGCTTGAGCAGTCCCGAGCCGACTCGAGGCAGGTTGAGCTGCGGCGTCTGCAGTGCCAGCGAAAAGTCGGGGCGACCGATCGGGTTGGATTCGAGCCGATACAGGAAGTGCGAGCCTCCTCGACCGTAGAGATCACCGACGGTGACCTCGATGCGAGTCACCTTGTCGGGGACTGTGAAGTCCAGCTGAGGGTCTCGCGAACCGACCCGATCCTGGCTCGTGGCCACGGCCTTTGCGTCGACCAGGACGGTCAATTCCCCGTCGATCGGCGAATCGATGGCCCGACCGGCGAGGCTGAGTCGGAGTTTCTGTCCGGGGCTGACATCCAGTGCGTATCGATCGACCTCACCGGGCTTCGAGATTCTGCCGCTGATCGTCAGCGGGGCCTTGAGCGTGTCTGAGAACCTGATATCGATCACGGTTCCCGGCTTGTTGCTTTCGACGACTTCGGTTCCGCGGGTGACTCGCAGCACCGGTGCGGGTCCGAGCAGTCCGGCGTCCCTGGGCGTGGTGACCAGTGTGCCGGTCTGCAGGAGTGCTTTCCTGAGGTCGACGGCCAGGGTTGTGCCTTCGGGCAGCCCGGTCCCGACGGGGGTCACTCGGACTTCTGTTCCGGCGGCCGCGGCGGGTGGGAACAGCGCGTCGATCAGCACCAGGTCACCGATCTTGACCCTGAAGTGGCTGTTGGCGGGTGCCTTGTAGCTGAGGTCGTGGACTTCGATGGTGTAGACCCCGTCCTCGGGCACCGTGACCTCGGCCCGGGTGTCCCCCCGCAGAGGAACCTTTGACCACTCGATCGCCAGCGGTGTGCCCTGGTCGTTCTTGATCTCGACCACCGGTTCGCATTGTGCTCCCAGCCGACGTGCCTCGACGTCGGCCACCAGCCGCTGTCCCTTTTTCGCCGTCACGAAGCTGCGTGAAATGTCCGACCCGGTGATCAGGCCCGAGACGGCCACCGGCAGTTGGGCGGGGGTCTTCTGGGTCACGGCGGTGACGGGTCGTTGAGGCAGGCGGTCGACGGCGAGGGTCAGGGGATTGCTGAGACCGCCTGCGGTGGCAACGCGGACGGGAAACAGCCCGGCCGGAGCCGTGTCGGCGAGCGTGATGTCGAGCGTCAGTGTTTGGCCGTTGGACCCCTCGACCACCTTGGTCTCGATGCCACTCAGTGGAGCCAGCAGCAGGGGGTTGGGTGCGAGGTTCTTGCCGGTGAGTACCAGGCGGGTGGTCTGCCCGATCTGGAGTCCTCTGAGTGAGACGCCGGTGAGTTGCGGGACGGCGGGCAGCCCGGCGACCGGCTGCCGGTCCCTGGCAAACCGCTTGTCCGCATCCGCTCCGGCGACCTCGGCAAACAGCCCGGCCGCCTCGGCAGCGGTCAACTCGCGGTCGAACAACTGAAACTCGTCGATGACTCCGCTGAAGTGTTCGGCGGAGGGCGTGCTGGCTCCCAGTGTCAGCGGCGCCGAATTCTGGAGCATGTCGGTCTTGACGTCCAGCAGCCAGATATCGGTTCCAACGGCCAGATCCCGATCGGGCTTGCCGATTCGAGTGGCGGGCTTGCCGTTGACGAACAGTCGCACACGCAGGTCGTCGGCGTCGGTGTCGGAGTCGGCTCCGGGTGCATCACCGATGGCCAGGGCAGCGACCAGGTGGACTCGTTGACGCGACCCGAGCACTCCACTGACGCTGTAGCGGACCACTCGGAATCCGCTGCCGTCGTTGACGTAGAGTTGCAGCAGGTTGCCCTTGGGCTGGAAGTTGAGCCCGTAGTTGGAGCGAGCGGTCTTGTCGGAGGACCGTTTGGCGAAGAGTCCGTGGAGGCCGGCGTCAGCGGGTCCATGGAAGTTGACCAGTAGCATGGCGATCGAGACGGCGTTGGGTCGAGAGGTGTCGGGGGTGCTGGGGATCTGGATGAACTGTTTGCGAGCGGCCTCGAGCAGCACGGCACGGCCGCCGCGGGGGGTCGCGAACGGGCTCGGCACGCGGCGGGCTCCGGCGAGCAGCCGGCCGGAGTTGTTGGCCTGGCCCGCCGAAGCGGTGTCGACGGCGGGGCCTGCCTTTTCGTTGAAATCGAGGTCGACGACGGCGGTGCTGCGAATCGAGCCGGCCTGGGCCTGGGCCGGGACCAACAGCAGCCCGGTGATCAGGGTGATCAGGGTGATCAGGGTGATGAGGCAGGGACGAAGCATCGAGGGACCTCTGGTGAGTGTCATGTCGTCTGCGACCATCTTAGTCACTGGTCCCGGTGGTTCGCACGCCCCGGCCCAGGGGGATCAGTACAGCAGCGTGGCCAATCGTCGACGGGCGGTGCTGACCAGTTCGGGGTTGGCCGTCGGCATGCCGAAGAAGGTGACCAGCGCGTCGCGGGCATCTTGTCCCAGCCCGTCGCGATCGCGCTGGACGATTCCCAGGCAGACCTCGAAGGCCTCCTCAAACTGCCGCTCGGCCGCCAACGCCTCGGCGAGTTTCAACTGCAGGTTCTCCTCCCCGGGCGACTCCTCGGCGGCCTTCCTGGCCTCGGTGATGCCGCCGGAGAGGCTGGCCGAGCTGGTAATGTCGAGCTGGTCCTTGAGGGCCTGGGCCTCGGGCTCGAGAAAGCCTCGTTGCTCGAGTTCTCCGACCAGGGCCGCGGCGCCGGCGGTGTCGTCGAGCGTCATTGCCACCCGGGCCAAACGGATCTTCAACTCGGCATTGTCCGGTTCCAACACCAGCGCCTCGCGGTACTTCGCCGCAGCTTTGGCGGGCTCGTCGGCTTCGAGGGCTTCGCCGTCGGAGACCAGGACCGAAGCTGCCGAGGGCACAAAGCGGGCCAGCCACTCGCGCAGCTGCTCCTCGGTCAAGACACCCGGAGCGCTGTCGACGGGTTGGCCGTCGAGGAAGGCGATCAGCAGAGGAATCGACTCGACCCCGAAGCCCTGGGCCAGTTCCTGGCAGTCGTCGATGTTGACCTTGACCAGCAGCCACCGCCCGCCGTCCTCGATCACCAGCTTCTCGAGCAGCGGCGTCAACTGGCGGCAGGGATCGCACCAGGGGGCCCAGAAGTCGATCACGATCGGGAGATCCTGCGAGCGGACCACCACGTCCTGCTCGAATTTCTCGGCCGTCGTTTCCTGGATGAAGGGCGAGGTGCTGTCGGAAGAATCCAGCAGGGGAGAATCGGTCATCGGAGTCGGTCCGCAGGAGAGAGTGTTTTGTTTTGGCGGAGGAGGAGGAGGGGGAGGGGGGGGAGGATCAATCCCACCACCATTTCTCGGGAGGAGTCATCCGCAGGGCTTTGAG
>CAUZEQ010000134.1:0-12484 GCA_963578885.1 Planctomycetota bacterium | reverse complement strand
ATTACGAGGCCAGCCAGGCCCACATCGCGTCGTTGAGCAAGCAAGTGGAGACGGCCAAGCGGTCCGATGACAAGTCGCAACTGCCCAGGCTGTCCGCCATCCTCGCCGACGCCTTCCAGGCCGCTTCGCTGGCCTTCCCCCGAGCCCACTCGGTCCGTGATACCGGCTCCGCCGACATGCGAATCGCGCTCCGCGGCAACCTCCGCAAGCCCGGCCCCGTTGCCCCCCGCAGGTTTCTGCAGGCCCTGGCCGGCCGCTCGCCTCCGATTTTTAAGACAGGCAGCGGACGGCTCGAATTGGCCCGCTCGATCGCCGACCCCCGCAATCCTCTGACCGCCCGCGTGCTGGTCAACCGCATCTGGCAACACCATTTCGGGCGAGGGCTGGTCGAAACGGCGAGCAACTTCGGCACGATGGGCGAACCGCCGACGCACCCGCAACTGCTCGACTGGCTGGCCTGGCGGCTGATCGAGACCGGCTGGTCGATCAAGCAGCTGCACCGCGAGATCCTGCTCTCGGCCACCTACCAACTCTCCTCAGCCTCAACCCCGGCCCACCTGCAAACCGACCCCGACAACCTGCTGGTGTGGCGGATGCCGCGGCTGCGGCTCGACATCGAGGCCTGGCGAGATTCGATGCTGGCCGTCTCGGGCTCTCTCGATGACTCCATCGGTGGCCCCGCCGTTGACAGCCTGCTTGTGGAGTCGCGTCGCACGATCTACGTCGCAGTTCACCGCGACGTGCAGACCGAATCCGACAAGCTGCTAAGGCTCTTCGACTTCCCCAACCCGCGGATCGGCAGCGGAGGACGCACACCGACCACGATCCCCCAGCAGCAGCTCTTCGCACTCAACAGCCCCTTCGTGATCGAGCGGGCTCGCCAACTGGCGTCGCGGGCCGTGACGGGAACGGCTTCGACCGATCAGCGAATCGCTCGCGTGGTGCAGATCGTCATGGGCCGCCATGCTTCGGCTCGTGAAGTGGCCCTCGGCTCCGAGTTCCTCGGGCCACACCCCGATCGCAGCACCGATGGCCAACTCTCGACCTGGCAGCAATACTGCCAGGTGCTGCTGGGCTCCAATGAGTTCCTGTTTCGTCCGTGACCCTTGCCGTCAACCGAATTTCGGACCCGCAGATAACGTGAACATTCCTCTGCCAATCTCTCGACGACAGCTGCTGAGCCAGGGCACTGCCGGAATCGGGCTGCTCGGACTGGCCGAGGTCTTCGGCAACGAGTCCCCCGGCCCGCTCGAGGACCGGGCACCTCACTTCGCGCCGCGGGCCAAGCGAATCATCCACCTGCTGATGAATGGTGGACCCTCGCACATCGACACCTTCGATCCCAAGCCGCTGCTCGCCAAGTACGAGGGTCAACGTCCCGCGACGGTCGACCTGAAGACTCAACGAAAGACCACCGGGATCCTGCATTCACCATTCCGCTTCCAACAACACGGTGACAGCGGCCTGTGGGTCAGCGAGCTGTTTCCGCATGTCGCCCGCCACGCCGACAAGCTCTGCCTGATCCACTCGATGTACACCGATATCCCCGAACACATCTCCGGGCTGTTGATGATGGATGTCGGAGCCAACCAGCCCACTCGGCCCAGCTGGGGCTCGTGGCTCAGCTACGGGCTGGGCACCGAGAACCAGGACCTGCCGGCCTTTGTCGTGATCAGCCACAACGGAGATCCGCGGCCGGGGCCCACCGGCTGGAGCAGCAGTTTTCTGCCCGGAGTCCACTCGGGTGCCTTCATCGACACCTACAAGCTGGATCCCAAGCGGGTGCTGGCCAACATCCGCAACCCGGGTCTCTCGAGGAGCTCTCAGCGTCGGCAGTTCGACCTGCTGCAGCGAATGAACCGGCTCGAGTTGAACCGATCGGGTACCGACCGGGCACTGGAATCGCGGATCGAGTCGCTGGAGTTGGCCTTCCGGATGCAATTCGCGGCCCCCGAGGCGTTTGACATCAGCCGCGAATCCAAGGCCACTCACGACCTGTATGGCATCGGCCCGGAACCCACCAGGGGCATCGCCGGCGGCCGCAAGTACGGTGGGTTTGCCGAGGGAGCCCTGATCGCCAGGCGGCTTTCCGAACGAGGCGTCCGAGTGGTGCAGCTGGCGTTCGCTCCCGACATCCCCTGGGACGACCACACCGACATCAACGACCACCGCCCCAAGGCCTTCGAATGCGACCGGGCGATCGCGGCCTTATTGAGCGATCTCGAATCTCGAGGCCTGCTCGATGAGACCCTGGTGCTCTGGGGCGGCGAGTTCGGCCGCACGCCAACCACCGACGTCACCGCGAACAAGCCCGGTCGCGATCACAACCACTTCGGCTTCACCGTCTGGCTGGCAGGCGGCGGAGTGAAGGGGGGCTACCGTTACGGAGCTACCGACGAGTTCGGCATGCGGGCTGTCGAAAACCGCGCACACGTGCGTGACCTGCACGCCACGATCCTGCACCTGATGGGGCTCGACCACGAACGCCTGACGTTCAGGCATTCGGGTCGCGATTTCCGGCTCACCGATGTCGCCGGCCGCGTGATTCACGACATCATCGCCTGACAGCTCGCGGCGCGCTACGGGCTGGCCGGCTCGGCGATGCAGTACAGCTTGCGAGCCCCTCTCAGAAACAGCTCGCGGCCCACGATCGCCGCCGAGGCACTGAAACTGTCACTCAGCACGTTGCGGCCGAGGAACTTCGGGTTGGCGTCTCCGGAAAGTACCAGCGTCGCACCCTGGCGATCGGTGATGTAGATCCGGTTGGCCGCGGCGACCGGTGAGGCATAAATGTCGGTCACGCCTCCCAGCCGGAACGGGCCGGTCGTCTCTTTGCCGCTGCGAGAATCGAGCCGGGTCAGGATGCCCTGGTAGTGACGCAGGAAATACAGCCCGCCCTTGAAGAGCAGGGGCGACGGCACATAGGGGGTCCGCTGGCGAGTCTTCCAGGCCACGTGCTCGCTGCCGGTCAGGTCGCCACTGGCACCATCGAGCTTGATCCCCATCATGATCCGCGTGTCGTAACTGCTGCCGGCAAACACCATGCCGTCCGCGTAGACCGGAGTGGCAACGATGTTGTTGGACAGGCCGGCACACTGCCACAGCACCTTGCCGGTTTCGAGGTCGTAGCCGCGGAGGAACCTGGTTCCCGAGATCACCGCGATCGCACGCTTCTGGTACTCGATCACGATCGGCGAAGACCACGACGTGACCTCGTTCCTCTTTGCCGACCACTTCTGCCGGCCGGTCTCGGTATCAAACGCCACGACCTTCGACTGGCCCTGGTGGTCCCAGTTCACAATCAGCGTCTTGCCATGAAGAGCCGGTGAGGCCCCCTCGCCGTGGTTGTGCTTGGTCGACATCTTGCCCAGCCGAGCCTTCCACAACAGCTTCCCGCTGAAATCCAGGCAGTACAGGCCGCGGGAGCCAAAGCAGGCAAACAGCCGCTTGCCGTCGGTCACCGGAGAATTCGATGCCAGGCTGCCGGTGTGATGTCCTCCCTCGTGAGGCAACTCCCCGGCCAGCGTCTGCTTCCACAGTAGGTCTCCATTCTTGCGATCGTAGGCCAGGGCCAGGAAACGGTGCCGGTAGGTGACACCCAGGTTGTCGTGAGCCCCCGGATCCGGATCGGGCTTCGCTTCCACCTTCTCGCCGAACGGAACGGCAGCCGTCACGAAGACCAGGTCGCCCCAGACGATCGGCGACGAGTGTCCGCTGCCGGGCATCCGGCTCTTCCACTTCACGTTCTTCTGTTCGTTCCACTCCGTCGGCGGGTCTCCGAAGGGAGCCACGCCGGTCGAGAGCGGGCCGCGCCATTGGCCCCATTGACGCGACGGATCAGGCTCGGCCGCCAGCAGCCCGGTGGCCGCACACAGCGACCAGCACACCAAACTCATCCCCACCGAACCGATACCGCGTCGATCCACTCGTCGGTTCATGCTCTGCCTCTCACCTGGAACAGCGGCGATGACTGTGAACGAGCCCGGCTTGACGCTGACTCGATCGATCGCATGCGGTTATAAGACACGCCCGTCCACGCCCGGGTCAACAGTCCGCATTGCCCTCGTGACAGGAACCGCCGCATGTCTACCGACGACCGCTCACACGCCACCCCCGCCCCGCCCCGCAAACCATTCGCCTCGTCCCGCTCAGCCGTCGGCCCGATCGTACTGGTCGTCATCGGCGTACTGATCCTGCTGGGCCAATTCGGCATCATGCCCGAGTTGACCACGCTGTGGACCGTCGGGCTGGCCGCCTGTGGGATCCTCACCTTCGTCTTCAACGGCTTCAACAAGTCGACACTCGTCGTCGGGTCATTCCTGATCGTCGCCGCGGTGCTGTCGGTGCTCAGGACCAACGACGTCCTGGAGATCAAGAACGAAGTCCCGATCGTCTTCATTGTGCTGGGAGCCCTGATGCTGGTGGCACGCTCCGCGACCATCCCCGCTGCACCGTCGCGGTCCGACGATGGATGAACGGCTCGCCTGCTAGGCGTCGGCACACCAGCCCTTCTGCGGCGACTCGAACACCTGGGCCTTCCGGCCCGCTCGAAGCTTCGACACGGACGTCTCGGCCCTCTTCACGCTCGCCGCATCGCGGTGCCACTCGACACCCAACCCCAATGACGCTCGAGCACCACCGGCAAGCTTCAACACCCGACCCTGCTCACCCTCGTACGTTCGCGGGTTGGGGAAATTGGTGCCCGGCTCGATCCCGGTCACGTAGCCGTCCACGACTGCCGTCGTGTTCTTCCACTGGCTGAAACACGGCAACTTCTTCGCGTCGTAGACCAGGCTGACGCCGGCACTCGAGTGGGCATTCTTCAGTAACACCCGGGTCTGGCCGTCGCCTGCGGTGTGCATGTGGTGGAAGTACACCTGCTCCTCGTATCCCGCCTCCTCGGCTCGGTAATCCGTGTACGATCCGATCCCCTCGGCCGCATGAGCGTTCCGCGGCACGACGGTCGAGGAGGGGGCCACCAGCTGCGAGCCCGCGTCGAGCAACGGCACGCCCACATTGAAGTGGTACAGCATCTGAACTTCCGCCGGCGACGCCGAGAGGTTTTCGACCTGGTCCTGGATGCGAAACCCCGCTTCGCCGAATCGGGTGACCAGCGTGGCGTGCAATCGAACCTTCAGAGAATGGAACCTCACCTCGTCGACCACTCCGCTGACCCGGATCTCGCCAGCGTCTCGATCTACCGTCACCGTCACCTCGTCTGAAGGCTGATTGGCGATCTTGCCATGCAACGGGTACTGCAGCCGCCCGTCCTTGTCGAACTCCGGAGCCCCGTTGCTCTCGAGACCGCATCGCACCAGCAGTTCGTCGAAGCCGTCGAGCCAACCCAGGCCGCCGGGTTCTCCGAGATTGACCTCGCGAGGATGAACCGGGCCCCGAATCGGTGCCTGCCAGCCCAGGCGATCGTCACCCGAGATGACCTGCCAGATCCCCATCCCGCGTGATGGCACCACCGTGATTTCGACCGCGCCGTTGTCGATCTCGATCACGTCCACTCCGTCTCGACGACCACCCCGCAGGGTTCGCTTGCGGACCGACCATCCCCGCGGAGTCCCCTTCACGTCGTCGTCATCGATCTTGAAACGGTCCACGTGCAGATCCCGAGCAATGCTCGACAGTACCCAACTCGTCTCAGACATCGCACGCTCTCCTGTGGGAATGACTCAAAGTAGCTCCTCGGCAGCCGGCCGCGTCTGGTTTAGCAGCCGTACAACCCGCTCGGCCTGTGCTGTGTTGGCCAGCAGCAGCCCGCCCCAGGCCGCAGTCGCCGTGTGGAGTCTGATTGTCCGCGTCGAACTCAACCGCTCCACAACGCCCGTCTCCAGGCTGACCATCACAACGGCATCGTGGGACACCATTCTGATTCTACCGAACAGACGTCCGCCACGAACCACCGTCCGCCTGTCGGTGATCGTGTAAAACCGCATCTTCCAGCCGAGATACATCTCGAGCGTCGCAACCCCCAGCACGAAGAGACCTGTGATCCCCAGGCACAGGCCTCCGCCGTTGTCAGCAAATGCGGCTCCTGAAAGCAGAATCATCAAGGGCACACCGATGGCCAGCAGCCTCGAGGAGATTCGCAGGTAGAGGGCCTTGGCCGGCGGCTGCTCCGAGTACCAGACCACCTCGTCGAAATCCAGCAGGCTCTGGATTTCCGGCGGCAGCAGCGGATCCGCATCACGCTGCGTCTCGGAGGCTGTTCCCTCGGGGCTAGGATGATAGGTCGCATGGACGGGTGACTCCGGCTCGGCAGGCGGCCGGTCATCGTCGGTCGACGGCACTGACCCAGCCCCCTCAGCATCCGCCTCGAATGCGTCCTCGATCAGGTCTTCGGCCGCTGCGTCGGGGATCAGAAACGTAAACCCGCACCGGCAGCGAGCCTGGCGTCCGGCCGCATCCGAGGGGACCTGCGTGAGGTGACCGCAGGCGGGGCATTTTACATCGATCGCCTCTGCCATTGCCGACATGCCCCCTTCGTGTCACTCGACCAGCCGGATCCTGCATTCGATCACAATTCAGGATGATCTCGCCGACTCAGACAGATTGCAACCGCCGCACCAACGCCCCTGACGAGCCGATTCCAAAACAGTACCATCCTGTTATCGACCTGCCGGACTCACACCGTGCTCCGCCCGATCATCGCCGCCGTCCTCCTGGCTCTCAACACCGCAGCCACGGCAGCCACCACCCCTACGGCAGCCACCACGCCCACCGCAGCGTCCGGCGTCGTCACACAAGTACCGCTGGTAGTCACCGAACCTGCCGGAGTTGCACGTCGGCGTGCGCCGGTCACTTCGGGGATCCCCTTCTCCCGCGGAGACATCCGCTCGGCAGACGGCGTCGCACTGTTCAAAGCCGGCTCGCAGAGGATCCCGGTCCCGCTGCAGACCGAAGTGCTCTCTCGATGGCCCGATGGGTCGGTCAAGTGGCTGCTGCTCGATTTCCAGGTCGACCTGCAACCTCGGCAGTCGGCCCGTTTTGTGCTCGAATTCGGCAGCGGGGTCACTCGACCCAAGGTCGCCGACCCGATCACAATCACCGACGGTTACGACGGGATGACCATCGACACCCGACGTCTGCGGGTGCACCTGGATCGAAAGAACTTCAGGCCGCTGCACGCCGTCTGGCTCGATCGAAACCGAGACGGCCGCTACGGCGACACCGAACGGGTCACCCATCGCGACTCGCCCGGCCTGGTGCTCACCACACCCCATGGCCGCAGCTTCCGAGCACATCTCTCGAGCATGCACATCGATCGTGAGCAGCAAGGGCCCCTTCGAGCCTGCATTCGCCTGCATGGAACCCACCGCGACGACACCGGCCACTTCTTCCGCTACGTCGTCCGCCTGCACCTCTTCCGTGGCCTGCCCGACGTGCGGTTCGATTACACGTTCATCAACGACCACGCCCAGACCACGATGAGCCAGGTCGACCGCCTGACCTGCGGTTTTCAACTGGCCGGGGACGGTCCGTTCTCGCATCATCTCGAGGGCCCGCGCAAAGAGCCGACTCGACTGTTCCAGGTCGACGACCGCAGGTTTCACATCAACGGCGAACCCGGCGGCCGCACCGCCGCGGGCTGGGCCGCCAGCTGGGGCCCACAAGGCGGACTCGCCGTCGGGGTCCGCCACTTCTGGCAGAACTGGCCCAAGGCACTGGCCGTCGGAGACGGTGGCCTGAGCGTGGGCATTCTGCCCGAGTTTCCCCGGGGGACCTACGACGGACGCCCGATCCGCGAAGAAGCCAAGCTGTTCTATTACCTCCGCAACGGAGAATACTCGTTCAAGATCGGAGTCGCCCGCACGCACGAAGTCTGGGTCCGATTCCTGAACGGGAAGCCCGACCCCAAACGGCTCGATGAGCACTTCCGGGCACTGGGCCAACGCCTGCTCGCTCAGCCGACGCCAGAACGGATTGCCCAGACCGGGGTGCTCGGGCAGTTGCCCGCTGCCCGACCCGGACCCACGGCCGACTACGATCTCTGGTTTTCCGGCTTCCTCGACAAGCACCTCCGCGGACAAGCGGAAGTCCGAGAATACGGGCTGCTCAATTTCGGTGACTGGTACTCGATCCCGTGGGACTCGTGGGGAAATCTCGAATACGACACCAGCCGCTGCTTCTTCCAGCAGTACCTCCGTACCGGGGACCGTCGTTTCTTTGACCAGGCCGAACTGGCAGCCGCACACCTCGTTGACGTCGACATCGCCCACGCCGTCAACCAGCCGATTCGCGAATACGGCGGCAGTTGGCAGATCGAACCCGGTGCCATCTGGGCCCACTCGGTTGGGCACACCGGCGGCTACTATGGCCGTTACGACGGCGAGAAGTACCACGACATCGCTCCGCTGCTGATGAAGGGTGCCTACCAACTGGGTCTCGTCGACCTCGGTCACCACTGGATCGGCGGTGCCTTCGACCACTACCTGCTCACCGGAAACCGGCGTGCCTACGAGGTGGCCGTTATGGCCTGCGACGCGATGGCCCGTCGGACCCCCACCCGCTACACCGATCACATCCGCGGAATCGGCTGGCCATTGCAGATGATGATGGTCGGCTGGGATGCCACCGGAGACCAGGCCTACCTGGCCGCGGCGACCCGACAGTGGCGCCGGCTGCGGACGCACCTGGACCCGAAGCGGGGCTGGGTCATCAAGCTGGCATTCGGACACTGCAGCGAGCCAAGCGACGCCGGTCGCTGTCGCGGACAAAACGCCTACATGCTGGCCCTGACGCTCAGTGGTGTCGCCAGGTATCACCAGGCGACCGGCGACCCCGAAGTCCTCGTCGGTCTCTCTGCCGGCATCGATCAGCTGATCCGCGAATGCTGGAACGAAAAGCACACCGCGTTCCACAGCACCTCCTGCAAACACCTCCGCCACGTCGCCCCCTCGGGCCAGAATTCCACCGCCGCTCTGATTGCCCAGGCCATCGCCTATGAGTCGGCACTGACCGGAAACGCCGAGCATCGACGGATCGGACGCGTGGCACTCAAGACCCTGATCGCAGCCGGAATCAAGAACCTTCCCACCGATAACTTGAAGGGACAGACCGGATACGGCAGCATGATGTTTCTGTTTACCCCCTATGGCCTGCCCCTGCTCGACGACCCGTCTCCACCGCAAGGCCCCTGACAAGGAATCGAACATGACCGACTCGACCAATCGCCGAGCCTTCCTGCAGCAGACAGCGGCGACCACGACCGCGGTGGCCGCGACCGGCATCATCGGAGCCCATGCGGCACCCAAGTCGACACCCAAGACCATCCGGCTGGGCATCATCGGCTGCGGCGGCATCATGGGACATCACGTCCGCGGCCTGGTGCAACGACGCGAAGACGTCCACTTCTCGTGGCTCTGCGACGTTGACCCGGCCCAGATCCGCGCCAAGCAGGCGATCATCGGCAACTTCCAGTCCACTCCGGCACGCCAGACGCAGAAGTTCGAAGACGTGCTCGGCGATGCCCGCGTCGATGCAGTCATCATCGCCACGCCCCACCACTGGCACGCTCCGATCGCACTGCCGGCCCTGGCCGAGGGCAAGGACGTCTACGTCGAGAAACCGCTCTCGCACGTCTTCAACGAAGGCCCGATGATGATCGAGGCCGCCAAGCGGTACGGTCGCGTCGTGCAGCAGGGCAGCCAGATGCGCAGCTGTGCGGTCACGGCCAAGGCCGAACGGATCATCAAGAGTGGGATGATCGGCGAGGTGCTGGTCGCACGGGCCTGGACCGCGGAGACCCGCGGAGTCGTCAAGCCGGTCCCCGACAGCCGGCCCCCCGCAGGTGTCGACTACGAACGCTGGCTTGGCCCGGCACCCTCGCGTGCGTTCAACCCGCACCGCTTCCACGTCTCCTGGCGACGATTCAAGGACTACGCCAACGGAGAAATCGGCGACGACGGGATCCACGACATCGACATGGCCCGCTGGGGCCTGGGCAACGACCTGCTGCCCAGCAAGGTCTCCGCCGGAGGCGGACGGATGATCCTGCACGGGCACAGCTCCGACTACCCCGACAACATGGTCGTCCGCTACGAGTTCCCCGACGGCAAGGTGATGGTCTACGAAAACTACCCGTTCACCGCGTACGGCATGCACGGCTTCGACAACGGAAACGTGTTCTACGGCACCAAGGGCTACATGATCTTCTCGAGGCGAGGAGCCTTCAGCACGTTCCTGGGCCCCAAGGGGAAGCCGGGTCCGACCGAGGGTCGTGAGATCCGCGGCCAGCGGGGCTACGCCGAACACATGGACGACTTCCTGAGTGCCGTCCGCACCCGGCGTTCCACCACGCGGGCCAACGCCCGCACCGCTCACCTCTCGTGTGCACTGGTCCACTTTGGCAACATCTCCTACGACACCAACAGCACGCTGAACTTCGACGCCAAGGCCGGCCGGTTCATCGGCAACCCCGCAGCCGACAAGCTGCTGGGCAAGTCGTACCGCGAACCCTACGGGCTGCCCGCGCTGGCCAAGGTCGACTGAAACGGTTGCGAACGCGATGACACAGATGGCCCAACACCGCCTGATCGCCGCCGCCTGCGCGCTGACTCTCTGGCTGCCTGCACCGTCGCAGGCTGCCGAAACCGAGCAACTGATCGACACTCCGTTCATGGAGTTGATCCGCGACCGCGCCGTTCACAGGGATCTCGGACTGGCCAACACGCAGGTCGAATCGCTGCGCGAGCTCACTGACCAGTTCGACCCGAAGCTGTTCCTCACCCGCAACCGTCGCGATGACGACCGGCGGAAGCAGGTCCACGACCTCGTGATGCGGATCCGCCCGCGGCTGAAATCGATACTCTCACCCACGCAACTCAGAAGGCTCACCCAGATCGAACTCCAGTGCCAGGGGCCCCGCGCACTGCTGCGACCCGACGTTCAGGCCAGGATGCTGCTGACAAAGCCTCAACTGGAATCCATCGCCGAGGCGGTCACCTCGACGAATAATGCCGCCCACGACGCCTGGAAACAGATCCAGGAGAAAGGGCGACCGCGCTCGGCGGTCCAGAAGCAGATTGACAGAATATGCTCCACCGAACCCCGAAAACTCCTGAGGCTTCTCAACGGGAAGCAGAAACAGCAATGGCGGTCTCTGATCGGAAGACCCGCCGCCGTCTCGGAGTTCGGTCGAGGGCTGAAGTACAAGGCGCCGGAATTCGTCACCGGCATGACATGGATCAACTCCCCACCCCTCACCATGCAGTCGCTCCGCGGCAAAGTCGTGATCCTGCACTTTTACGCCTACGGCTGAATCAACTGCGTCCGCAACTATCCCTGGTACAGGGAGTGGGCACAGCAGTTCTCGGAAAACGATGTGAAGATCATCGGAGTGCACACGCCGGAGACCAAGGCCGAACGGGACGCCGGGGTGGTGCAGAGCAAGACGACCGAGGCCAAGCTCACGTTCCCCGTCGCCATCGATAACGACAAGAAGACCTGGAACGCCTGGGGCAACAACTGGTGGCCGACGGTCTACCTGATCGACCGCGAGGGATACATGAGGTACTTCTGGGCCGGGGAGCTGAACTGGAAGGGTGCCGGAGGCCAGAATGTGATCACCCGCCACGTCCGCACGCTGCTCCGCGAAGGACGCTGACCGGACGCCTCGCACTCGACCCGGCGATCCGACAGAATGGGGACGCCGCTGACCAACTGGCCCCCATTGGCCCCCAACTAGCCCCCAACTAGCCCCCAACTAGCCCCCAACTGGCCCCCCACTGGCCCCAACCGGGACTCCGCCGCGGAATGCTCCGTTCGACCCGTTCCCTGCTGACTCTCTGCTGCCTGCTGATGCTGGCAGAGCACACGGTCGCAGACGCGGCTCCGCCAGAGACCCGTATCGACTTCGACCGCCAGATCGCCCCCCTGCTGGCCACCCGCTGCCTGGCCTGCCACAGCGGCACCGAGCCGGAAGGGAAACTCGACCTCTCGAGCCAAAACAGGGCCCGAACCGGCGGCGAGACCGGCCCCGCCGTGGTACCGGGACGACCCCAGGCCAGCCTGGCCTGGAAACGCGTCGTCGCCGGCGAAATGCCTCCCAAGACACCCCTCTCTGCAGCAGAACGCCAACTGCTGAAGCGATGGATCGCCGCAGGGGCTCGCTGGGGCACAGACCCAATCGACCTGCTCCGCTACACCACCTCCGCCCGCGCCGGCACCGACTGGTGGTCGCTGCAACCGCTGGCTGATCCCCGCCCACCCGACACCGGCGGCGACACCTGGCCACGTTCACAACTCGATCGCTTTGTGCTCGCCCGTCTCAAGAGCCACCGGCTCGCACCCACCCCAGCCGCCACTCCCCGTCAACTGGTCCGTCGACTACACATCGATCTCGTCGGCCTGCCACCGGATCCCCAGACAGTCGCGCACTTCGTGGCTGACCCCACCGACAGAGCCTATGCACGCCTTGTCGACCGCCTGCTCGATTCAACCGGCTACGGCGAACGCTGGGGCCGCCACTGGCTCG